>JAHWJU010000293.1 GCA_019348255.1 Actinomycetota bacterium
TCCGCAAGAGCCTGTTTCGCACCTTCTTCGTCATCGCCTTCGGCGGCACCGTGCTCGCCCTGCTCCTGGCCGCTCTCGTGGGTGACCGGATCGGCGCCGGCATCCGCCGTCTCACCATGACCGCCGAGGCCATCCAGCAGGGGCGACTCGGCGTCCGGTCCGGCTTGCAGAGCAGGGACGAGATCGGCGTCCTCGGGTCGACCTTCGACTCCATGGCCTCGTCGATCCAGGAAAAGACCGAAGCCTTGCGCCGAGCCGCCGACGAGGAGGCGCAGCTGCGCAACCGGGTCGAGGCCATCGTGGCGGGGATGGGTGAGGCGCTCGTGGCCTTCGATGCCCACGGTCGCATCACCGACTTCAACGCGGCAGCCGAGGACCTCCTTCGACTCGAGGCCAACTCTGCCCTGGGTCGGCCGGTCGAGGAGGTGGTATTGGTCCGCAGTGAGGAAGGGACCGACCTGGGGCCGCGCCTGCGCTATGCGGATCCCCGCTGGTCGGCTCTGGCCATGCTGCGAGCCGCACATGACAACGTGCCTGTGGCGCTCACCGTCGGCGCCCTTCGAGGGCCCGACGGAAGGGCGGCCGGCGGAGTGGCGGTGCTGCGGGACCTGCGGGGCGAGCGTGAAGTGGAGCGGATGAAGCGCCACTTCCTGTCCAGGGTGGGCCACGAGCTGCGAACACCTCTCACGCCGCTCATCGGCTACACCCAGCTGCTGGCGGCGAGGGATCTGCCCTCGGAACGGGCGCGGCCGCTCTACCAGTCGATGCTCACCGCCGCCCGCCGGCTCGAGCGCATCGTCGAGATGCTGGAGTTCTTCGCCTCTCTCGACGCCGGCCGCGAGGTGTTGCAGCCGGTGAGGGTGGACCTGCGCCAGCTGCTCAACAACGTGGTGGACGAGCGGCTGGCCAAGGCCAACGGCGCCCACGAGATCACCCGCCGGATCAGCCGGGCGACTCCACCCGTTCTGGCCGACGCGCGGTGGCTGGCCCGCTCGGTGGACGAGTTGGTCGACAACGCCATGAAGTTCTCGCCCGCGGGTGGCCGCGTGACCGTCAGTGCCGGCGCCTCCACCAGCGAGCCGGGGATGGTCGAGATCTCTGTGCGTGACACCGGGGTCGGCATGTCCTCGAAGGAGGTGGCGCAGGCCTTCGCGGAGTGGGCCCAGGGTGACGAGTCCGACACTCGCTCCTACGGCGGCCTCGGCCTGGGGCTCGCTCTGGTCCAACGGGTGGCCGAGCGGCATGGCGGGCGGGTCACCTGCACCACCGCACCGGGCAAGGGATCGCGCTTTTCGATCCTCCTGCCCTCGCTGGTCGATCACGAGGGCGCCGGCTGAACGGTCCCGCTCCGAGGGCACCCGGCAGTCGTAGTCTCAAAGCTGATGTCTGAGGACACCCCTTCGGTCGCCGAGGCGCCGCTCGCTCCTGAGGAGGTGGCCGATCGGTCATTTCCCACCGCCTTCCGGGGTTTCGATCCCGTCGAGGTGCGGGCCTTCCTCGGGAGGGTCGCCGACGAGGTGAGCCGGCTCCACGAGCAGGAGTCGGAGCTGCGGCGACTGGTGGAGGAGTCGGCCGCACGACCCCCGGACGTGGAGGCCGCTGAACTCATCGCCGCTGCCCGGGCAGAGGCCGACGCCCTGGTTGCTGCTGCTCAGGCAGAAGCGGCGGCCGCGTTATCGACGGCCCGCTCCGAAGCCGAGAGCCTCCTGCGGGAGGCGAAGGAGCGGGTGGCGACGCTCGGCTCAGCCGCGACCGGCGAGACCGCCCGTCTGCTCGAAGAAGCACGGACGCAGGCGGCCCGCATCCGCTCGGGCGCCGCCGACGAGCTCCGGGCCCGGACCGAGGAAGCCGAGAGCGCCGCCGTCCGTCGCATCGCGGAAGCCGAGCGGGAGGCCGCAGCGATTCGGGTCAACGCCCGGGCCGAGGCCGATGCGGTGCTGGAGGCGGCCCGCCAGCGGGGGCGGGAGATGGTGGGGGAGGCCCAGGCAGCCCGTGAGCGGATGTTGGCGGACCTGGCCAGGCGCAAGCGAGCCGCGCACGCCCAACTCGAGCAACTGAAGGCGGGTCGCGACCGCCTGCTCGAGACGCTCAAGGTGGCTCGGCGTACCATCGACGACGTCACCATGCGCTTCGAGGCGCACGACGGCGCTGCCCCGATGGCGTCGGCTTCCGCCCCCGTCACGACCACGCCGGGGGCACCACCTGCTCAGGCCCGGCCCCGTGTGGTCGCACCTAGCGGCCCCCCAGAGCGGGGGAACCAGGGCCCGAGCGGCCCCCCAGAGCGGGGGA
>JAHWJU010000294.1 GCA_019348255.1 Actinomycetota bacterium
AGCGGAAGGCGTAGGAGCCCTGGTTGTTGCTCGCGCAGACCTGCACCGTCACCTCACGGGAGCTGAGCTCGACGTCGCCACACGTGGGACAGCTGGCTCGGATGGTTGCCACCAAGGTCTCCCTTCGGAATCTCGGTCTTGCCATCGGCCATTTCTCCTCGTCGGTTGAGCACGCCCCCCTCTGTCGGGGTTTCCCGTGCGCACAGCGCCGGGGGACGCCGGCGGTTCCGGTGGTGGCCCGCCTTGTCCGGATGATGCCGATGGGCGAGGTCGGAGGGAATAGCTCCGACTCGCCATTTAGCGCCGGCCACGGCACTAGTCCCGTCGGGCACGGCGAATTTGAGCCTCAAGGCCCACCACCACGACACCCGAAGAGGGAATCATGCAAGAAGGCGTGGTGCAGTACCTCGCGCAGGTCCTTCGGGGTCTGAGCGGTGGTGCTGAGCCGGTGCGCCTCCTTTCCGACACCTTGGCCGGAGCCGTGGCGGCCGCATCCGGCCGCCACGGGATCATCGTGGGCATGATGGACGGCGCCCTCTCGGTGGTGGCGGCCACAGGAACCACTCCGAGACTGGTGATGGAGACGGCCCAGGCTTCCATCACGGAGGGCCGTTTGACCCGGGGCCGAGACCAGGCCACCGGCTCGGGCGCCATCGCCGCCCCTGTCCGGGTCGGCCAGCGCATCGTGGGGGCCATCGCCGTGGGTGGTGACCCGCTGCGCCTCGACGGCGCACCCCTGCCCCTGTTCGCCGACGCCGCCGGCCTGGCCCTGGCGCGGCGCCCGAGCGCGGGGCAGTGCTCCGTGGAGGAGTTCTCCGAGTCGCTGGTCCATGTAGCCACAGACCTCGACCAGGCGACCGTCATGACCCGGATCTTCGAGGCCGCCGGTCGGCTCTTCGGCGCGCTCGGGGGGTTCTGCGTGGTGCCGGCCGCCGAAGGCTGGCGGGTGGCCCACTATCAGGGGATAACGGCCGCGAACCTGCGGGCCGCGGCGCAACATCCGGACTTCCGGGCGTTCGTCGCCTCGGCGAACCTCCGGGTGGAGCCTCCCAACCACCCGGTGGTGGCGGGGCTGGCCACCGGTACCGAGACAGCGGTCTCCGTGCCTCTGGTGGCTGCCGGCCGCCGCCACGGGTTCCTGGTGCTGTTGCTGTGCGAAAGCCCGTCCCCCGCCGCCCAGAGTGCGCTTCGCGCGTTCGCCGACCACGCCGCCATGACGCTGCGGTCCTCGGAGCTGGCCCAGCGCCTGCGGGACCACGAGCAAAGGCTGGCTGCCGTCGTGCACAGCTCCCCCAACCCGGTGGTACTGCTCGACGACCGCGGTCAGTTCGTGCTGGTCAACGGAGCGGCCGCCGAGCTGTTCCACCTCCCCGAGGCTTTCGCCGTCGGTCAGCCCGTCGCGGGACGGCTGGGTCACGAGGCCCTGGAACGGCTGGTGGCCGAGGAGGGAGAAGGCCAGCTCGAAGTGGCCCTGGGGACGCCGCCCGACAGGCTCTACCTGGCCGTCACCCGCCGCATGCGGGCCGGTGGGGGCCGCGACCTCGGGCGGATCCTCGTGCTGCAGGACGTGACCAAGGAACGGGAGACCGACAAGCTGAAGAACGACTTCGTCTCGGTGATCGGCCACGAGCTGCGCACCCCCCTGACGGTCGTGAAGGGTTACGTCAAGATGCTCGCCCGCAGGGGCGTCGGCATCGACGAGGCATCCCTCGACAGCGTCGTCACCGCCCTTTCGACCAACACCGCTCGCCTGGAGCGCCTCATCGAGGATCTGCTCTTCGTCTCGGCCATCGAGTCGCGGCGGCCCACCCTCGATCTGCAGCCGGTCGACATCGGCCAGGTCCTGGACGAGTTCGGCGAGGGCAGGGTGGTGGTGAAGCGGCCCCGCCGCCCCATCGCCGTGCAACTCGACCGCCAGAAGCTCGACCAGATCCTCCACCACCTGCTCGACAACGCCCTCAAGTACACCGACGGCGAGATCGTCATCAACGTGGTGGATGGTGACGAGGATCTCGAGATCCAGGTGGACGACAGCGGTCCCGGCATCTACTCGGGGGACCTGCCCAACCTCTTCGAGCGCTTCCGTCAGCTCGACGGCTCCTCCACCCGGGTCCACGGGGGCACCGGCCTCGGGCTCTACATCTGCCGGCGGCTGGTGGAGCTACAAGGCGGACGCATCTGGTGCGAGAGCCGCCTCGGCGTCGGGAGCCGCTTCGCCTTCACCCTGCCCAAGGACGGCCCCGTACCCGCCCGGACCTGACCCCCGCCCCCGGGCAGCACGGCCGGGCA
>JAHWJU010000111.1 GCA_019348255.1 Actinomycetota bacterium
AGCACCTGCATGACGCGCAGGGGGTCAGGGGTTCGAGTCCCTTACGGCCCACCGAAGCTGGTCAGGCCAAATCGGCGCGTTAGCTTCGCCAGATGCCGATCGGGGTCCGACTCCAGCCCGAGCACCTGATTGCCCTCGCCGGCACCGACGTGGACGGCACGATCGTCTTGCACAACCCGGGGTCCGAGGCGGTGCGGGTGCGGCTGGTCATCACCAGTGAGATCGCCGGCTGGGCCTCGATCGAGCCGGGAGAACTGTGGGTGCCACCTGGGGCGGAGGAGGTCTGCCAGCTGCGCTTCCGGTTGCCGAGGGGGGCGCCCGGGGGCGTGGGTGCGGTGCCCTACAGCATCCGGGTGTTGTCGGACCAGCAGGGAGAGGGCGGTGCCAGCACCACCGGGACGCTGGAGGTCACGGGTGAGGCGCAGCTGGCCCTCCGACTGCTACCTGCCAACCCTGAGGGCACCTTCGGCGCGACGGCCAAGGTGGCAGTCGACAACCTTGGTACGACGCCGGCGCGGGTGCAGCTTCTGGTCGACGGCCCCCCATCGGCCCACGTCGAGGTGATGCCCGACAGCGTGATGGTCGAGCCCGGAACCACCGAGTTCGCCCGGCTGCAGGTCACCCCGACGCGGCGTCTCCTGGCCGGTGCGCCGAAGTCACACCCGTTCTGGGTCCGGCTCGACCCTTTGGGGGGAGCCCGCATAAGCGCCTCCGGGGAGATGGTGCAGCGCTCGATCCTCGTCACCCTGCTCCCGAAGGTGGCCGCCGGTGTGGTCGTGGTGGGACTCGTCGCCCTGCTGCTCAGCCGCACCGTCTTCGGAGGCGCCGACGACACCGTCGTGGTGTCGGGCCTCACCACGTTGCCCCCGACGACCACCACCACGGCGCCGCCGACCACGGTTGCGCCGGCTGTCGAGGTCGACGCCACCACCACGACCGTGCCACTCAAGGATCGTCGCATCGCCTTCCAGTCGATGCGGGACGGGAACTTCGAGATCTACACGGCCGCGCCCGACGGATCCGATGCGAGGAACCTGTCGCAGAACCCGGCTCACGACTCGGAGCCGGCCTGGTCGCCGGATCACCTGCGGATCGCCTTCGACAGCGACCGCGCCGGCGGTTTCGACATCTTCGTGATGGGCGCGGATGGCAGCAACCTGGTCCAGCTGACGACCGAGCCCGCTCCCGACGGATATCCGTCGTGGTCACCCGACGGGACCAAGATCGCCTTCATCAGCTTCCGGGACGGGAACAGCGAGATCTACGTCATGGACGCCGACGGGAAGAACCCGAAGCGGCTCACCAGGAACGCCAACGACGACTCCCATCCTGCGTGGTCACCTGATGGCGATCGGATCGCCTTCCACTCCAACCGGAACGGCAACTTCGAGATCTACGTCATGAAGCCGGACGGCTCCGACGTCCGGAACCTGACCAACTCGCCCGGAGCCGACGTGAACCCGGCCTGGGCACCCAACGGCAACCGCTTGGCCTTCGACTCGACCCGCGACGGTGGGAAGCCGGAGCTCTACGTCATGGGAGCGGACGGCAGCCTGCCGACACGCCTCACCACCAACGACGCCACCGACACATGGCCGGCCTGGGCGCCGGATGGCAGCCGCCTCGCCTTCCAGAGCGACAGCAGCACGGACGTCGAGATCTACGTGGTTGCGGTGGGGGGTGGCGCGCCCAGGCGCCTCATCGAGAGCCCCGGGGAAGACGCCGAACCGAACTGGTGACGGCCGCCGGTGGTGGGTGGGGGTGGACGCCCTGTTCGGCGGCAGCTTCCCCCTCGACAACCACCTGGAGCACTTCCAGCAACGCCCGTGTCGCTGCGCTCGGCAGGCCCCGACGGCGTTGCGCCACCCCGACGGCCCGGCGGGGCAGCCCGCTGACCGCTACGGGGCGAGTTCCGCCCTGCAGCGGGGGAGGGACGGCTGTCGCCGGCAACAGTGCCGCCCCTTGGCCCGCCATGACCAGGGACGCGATCAGCCGCAGGCCGTCGAGCTCCGCCTTCGCCTGGAGCTGGACACCCGCCGCCGAAGTGGCGGCGTCGACGAGATCCCGGAAGGCGGTACCCCGGGGCGGGAGGTAGAGCTTGATGTCGGCCAGATCGGCCAGTGTCACCTCGTCGGCGCCGGCCAGCGGCGAGTCGGGTGGCACGAACAGCAGCAGGTCTTCGTCGAACAGCGGCGTGGTGAACAGCTCGGGCGCGGAGAGGGGCAGGTTGACGACGGCCAGGTCCAGGCGGCCGTTCACGAGCTGCGGCTCCAGTGACGTGGACGTCGCGTCCACGATCTCCAGCTGCACCCCCGGGTGGCGCTCGTCCATCTTGTCCAGCAACCGGGGCACCAGCCAACGGGCCGTGGTGCCGATCATCCCGGCGCGCACGCGCCCGGTGACGTCGGCGGTGAGGGCGGCGACGTCCGAGGCGATGGCTTCGAGTTCGGCATTGATGCGCCGGGCCCGATCGACGACGGCCTGTCCCTCCTCGGTCAGACGGCCCGCTCCCCGGTCGACGAGGGTGGCTCCCAGTTCACGTTCGAGCCGGGCGATGTGGGCGGAGACGTTGGACTGCACGGTGGCCAGAGCGTCGGCGGCAGCCGAGAAGGTGCCGTGGTCGGCCACCGCCACCAACGCCTGCAACTGCCGCACGTCCATCGCTCGTAATGATGGCGCATATCGCTGGAAACTGTTGGACAGATTGCCTCCAGGCGGCTTCAATGGTCCACAGATGCAGCGCGGGCAGGTCGGTTCCCCCCACTGACCGCCCGGACAGCACTGCGAAGGGCCTGGTTACCCCCAACCGGGCCCTTCGTCGCGACTGGAGGGCGGTTCGGCGGGGGCGGCGGCGGCTCCCGCTACCGTGGGACGGGCATGGCCGGCTCGGCAGCCTTCTTCGACCTCGACCGCACGATCCTCAAGGGTGCGAGCGGGCCTCTCCTCACCGAGGCTCTGGTCGCCGCCGGCATAGTGCCTGAGCGTCCTCTTCCCGGCCAGGGGCTGCTGTACCGGGTGTTCGACGTGATCGGCGAGACGCTGCCCTCCATAGCCTTGGCCAGGGGGGCGGCGATCGTGGCCCGGGGCTGGTCGCGGGCGGCCGTCGTGGAGGCTGCGCGGGACGCGGCGGAGCGGCTCGACACCCTCGTGGCCCCCTATGCCCGACCGCTGCTGGACGAGCACCGAGCCGCCGGCCGCCCGGTGGTGCTGGCCACCACGACACCTCGTGACCTCGTGGAACCGTTTGCCGAGCGCTTGGGCTTCGACGACGTCGTCGCCACCCAGTACGCGCACGACGAAGACGGGTACTACACCGGCGGCCTGACCGGGGGCTTCGTCTGGGGGCTCGGCAAGTTGGCGGCAGTGCGGGCCTGGGCCCAGGAGAGGGGAGTGGATGTCGCCTCCAGCTTCGCCTACTCCGACAGCGTGTTCGACGTCCCGCTCCTGTCGGCCGTCGGGCATCCCCACGCGGTCAACCCCGACCCTCGCCTGCTGGCATACGCCCTCATCCGCCGATGGCCGGTCCTGTGGCTCGACGTGCCACCGGGGGTCCCGAAGCTGGCTGGTCTCGAGCCGTTCGACATCGTTCGCCTGGCGGCCCGGACCCAGCTGTTCCCCTATGCCCGCTTCGACATCGTCGGGGGGGAGAACATCCCCAGGCGGGGCCCGGCCATCGTGGCCGCCAACCATCGCAGCTATTTCGATCCCGTGGCGGTGGGGCTGACCGTGCTGCAGTCGGGGCGGGCGCTGCGGTTCCTGGGCAAGAAGGAGGTCTTCGACGCCCCTGTGGTGGGTCCTCTGGCCAAGGCCATGGGGGGCATCCGGGTGGATCGTGGCAGCCAGGCGGCGGGGGACTCGCTGCGGGAGGCCACTCGGGCGCTTCATGCCGGCGAGCTGGTGGCGATCATGCCGCAGGGCACGATCCCCCGGGGCGGCGCGTTCTTCGATCCGCTGCTGAAGGGCAAGAGCGGGGTTGCCCGCCTGGCTGCCGCCACCAAGGCGCCGGTGATCCCCATCGGCTTGTGGGGCACCGAGCGGGTGTGGCCCCGGACCGCCAAGCTGCCCAACGTGTTCAACCTGACCAACCCGCCCGAGGTGCGGATCCGGGTGGGTCAGCCGGTGGAGCTTGACTACGACGACACCCGCGCCGACACCCGCCGGGTCATGGAGGCGATCATGGACCTGCTGCCGCCCGAGTCGCGGGAGCGCCGACTCCCGCCGGAAGAGCACCTGGCCAGCGCCATGCCAGAGGAGTAACTACAGGCGCTGCGACGGACTCTTTAGCGCCGCTACTTGCGGTTGAAGGTCTCGTCGCTCGTGCGGGTGGCCCTGCCGTCCGTGTAGCGGTGCGTGCTCTGAATCCGGATCCGGCTGGCGCTCAGGTAGCTGATCGTCTGTTCGGTCGTCTTGAAGCCGAAGTTGTAGACGATGTTGAGGGTGTTGTCGTTTCCGTCGGCCACGGTGGTGCGGGCCTCACCCCAATCGCAGTAGGTCGGGGTGCAGGCGCCGTAGCCGTGGACGTAGATGTGGGTGCTGTCGTTTCGGATTACAGCCTGGGGCTGTTCTCGGGTCGCGGTGTTGGTGTTGACCCAGGTGCCCGCCCATTTTGTGTACGCGGGCGGAGTCGTGGTCGTCGTCGGGGCGGCGCCAGGCGGTGACGGCTTGGTCGTGGTCGTGGTCGTGGTCGTCGTCGCCACCGGAGCCTGAGGGGCGGCCACGGGAGCATCGGGCTCCGGGCTGCCGTCCGTCGTGGGCTCGACTCCACCGCCGGCGGCGGGGGAGTCGCTCGCGCTGGCGACTGCCTCCCCGCTCCTCGTCTCGCCGGGAGGCTGTGCCGGCACGGAGTCGGCGTCTCGCCCGTTGGCCGCCCGCTCTGCGGCGGCCGCAGCCTCTGCTTCCGCCGCCGCTTGAGCTGGGTCCTCGACCGGGATCTCCTCTTCCGGCGCAGCCGTCGTGGTCGTGGCCTGGCTGCCGCCGGTGAGCATGATGGCCCCACCGCCGTCCTTGCGCAGCGTGGGCAGGACCGCAGCCAGGAGCGCCACGGTGACGGCCGCGGCCACCAAGGGGAAGACGAAGCGGGGGAAGCCAGCTTTTTGGACCAGAGTGGCGTCGAGAAGGGCAGGAGTCTCCGTCGGGCCCGTCGTCACCCGAACCTGGAAGGGCCGGTGCTTGTCCGCGCCCCGGGCGAAGCCCTTGCGGGCCGCCACCTTGATCGTCGCTCGGGCTGAATGGCCCGGCGCCACCGTCAGCGTCGAGGGACGAAGGTCGAAGGCCAGCTGCTCGTCCGGATCGGTCGCCGACAGTTCCGCCTCCATCGGAGCGTTCCCCCGGTTGTCGACGACGATCTGATGGCGGGAGGAGCGCTTCGCCTCCGTCGTCCGAGGCGTGATGCGGGCGGTCATCTCGCGGAAGGGCAGCACCTCGAGGCTGCCTTCCTCGACGACAGAGCCAGCGTCGTCCTCCGACGGCACCACCCGGACTCCGAAAGGGAGCACGCCGGCCGTCAGCTCGGGCTTGCGCGGCGGGGCGAAGTGCAGGTCCACGGTGCCTTCTGCGCCGGGGAACAGCGACAGCACCTGAGGCGCAACGCTGGTCCAGAGGGCCGCATCACCCAGCACCGTGACGGTGAAGGAGTCGACCACCGTCCCGGTGTTGCGCACCCGGACCGAACACGTTGCATTCCCGCCTGGGACAACCGGCACAGATGCCGGCGATACCACCACACCCGCCATAGCAGAAAAGATACCAGCCGCTCAGTTCAGCGCCAGAACCAATCGCTGGAATTCCGGATCTCCGTCGGATTCGGAGAGGCCGGCGAAGACGATCGCGAAGATGAAGAAGAGGATGGCGATCGCCGACACGCCGAGGTTGATCCAAGCGATCCACTTGGACGCGGTGACCAGGCCCTGGCCGGTGAGCCGGCCACCGGACTCCGCGATCTTCCGCTTGGCCGTCGATGCCAGTACCAGTGCCACGATGGCGGCGATGGGAAAGCAGATGACCCATGAGCCGATGGCGGCGATGAGGGCACCGATGGCCGTCCCCTCGGTCTGCGGCGGGGCGTACCCGCCGTAGCCGTAGCCGTAGCCGTAAGCCGGATCGGGGGTGCCGTAGGGAGGAGCCCCGGTGGGAGGTCCGGCGCCGTAGGGCCCTGTTGTCGGCGGCCCCGTTGTCGGGGGCCCTGGTGTCGGGGGCGGTGGCGGCTGCCAGCCTGCATTGGAGGGGGGGCCGGTCGGTTCGTCATCGCTCACCGCATCAGGCTACGCCCGGGTCTGGCTGCTGGCTCAGACACTGGCTCCGACTCGTCCTGCGGCACTGACCTCCATGCGCCGCGCCCGCTCGACGGGCAGGACGTGCCAGATCTGGTCCACCACGTTCGACCAGTTGGTGAGCAGCCGCGCGGCCCGCGCCGAGCCCGTCAACTCCCGATGACGTTCCACCAGCCAGCGGAGCTCCTCGAGGTGCTCTGCATCCGGACGCTCCGCCTGCACGAGCGAAGTGTTGAGGCGGGCCGTGAGGCGCGCCCGCGGGTCGTGGATGTAGGCCTGCCCACCGGTCATGCCCGCACCGACGTTGTAACCGACGCCGCCGAGGACGACCACGGTCCCCCCCGTCATGTACTCACAGACGTGGTCGCCGGCGCCCTCCACCACGGCGGTGGCGCCGGAGTTGCGTACGCCGAAGCGCTCGCCCACGGCCCCCGCGACGAACAGGGTGCCGCCGGTGGCGCCGTAGAGGCAGGTGTTGCCGGCGAGCACCGGTGCGGGGCCGTGGTAACCCTCCACCAGGCTGGCGTCATCAGCGGGTGGGCGGATGACGACGCGGCCGCCCCCCATGCCCTTGCCGACGTAGTCGTTGGCTTCTCCCACGAGCTCTAGCTCGATGCCGTCGGTGAGAAAAGCGCCCAAGCTCTGGCCCGCCTCTCCGTCGAGACGTATCGCCGCCGTGCCCCGGGGCGGCGCCTCGCCCATCTCGAGAGCGAGAGCCCCGCCCAGAGCGGCACCCACCGTGCGGTCGGCGTTCGTGATCGGATAGGCGAGCTTTACCTCGTCCCCTTCCCATACGCCGCGGAAGGCGTCGGAGAGCAGCTGGTCCCCGAGCTTCGAACGGGGCCGCTGCAGGGGGATGCCACCGACGAAGCACCGTGGTGCGTCGGTGTCGGCGGGCGCCCGGATGAGAGGACTGAGGTCGGCGGCTGCCTCGCGTGGGTCGACGCCACTCTTCTGGCGCAGGCACTCGACTCGGCCGATGGCCTCGTCCATGCTGCGCAGTCCCAGGGCGGCCAGGTGCTCGCGCACCTCCCCGGCCACGAAGGTCATGTAGGCGGCCACACCTTCGGGGGTGCCGGCGAAGTTCTTGCGCAGGTCGGGGCGCTGGGTGGCGATCCCCGGCTTGCACGTGTCCTTGTGGCAGGACC
>JAHWJU010000029.1 GCA_019348255.1 Actinomycetota bacterium
CCGTCCTGGTCGACCTCCAGGGGGCCCAGAGCGTCGACCACCGTGACCGGGGGATAGCGCGTTACGTCGTAGAGCTGGCGCGATCGCTGGAGGAGACCGCACCGCACCGGGTGCAGTGGTACCTGTTGAACCCCGACCTTGCCCTGCCCGCCGGCATGGAGCCGCTGGTGGCGGCGGGCAAGCTTCGCTTCGTCGACGAGGTCGCCTACCCCGACGGGGCGGTGCTGCACCTGGCCTCGGCCATCGAGTTGAGCATCCCCCTGCACCGGCTCGTCCCTCCGCCGGCCCGCCGGGCCCGCCTCCGGCTGGTGGTGACCCTGTTCGACCTCATCCCCGAAGCCATGCCCGAGCAGTACCTGCAGGATCCCGGCCTTCGCCGGCGCTACCGGGCGCGGCTCGAACTGGTGCGCCAGGCCGAACAGGTCGTCGCCATCTCCCGCCACAGCGCCGGCGAAGCGGTCCGCCTCCTGGGCATCGACCCCCGCCGCGTCTGCGCGGTCGAGCTGGCCCCCGCCCCCGCCTTCCGGCCCCCGGGTTCGCGGGACGCGGCGCTCGAGGTCGCACGGGGCCAGGTTCGGGGCCTGGAGCGCGACTACGTCCTGTACACGGGCGGGAGCGACCCGCGCAAGAACGTGGAGGGCCTGCTCGAGGCGTGGGGGCGCCTGCCGGCTCCGCTGCTCGCGAGGTGGCAACTGGTTCTGGCCTGCCACCTGCCGCCGTTGCGACGGCACCACCTGGAGGTGATGGCCGACCAGCGCGGCTTCGGCCCCCGCTTCCTGGTCACGGGGTGGGTGTCGGAGGACACGCTGGTCGCGCTGAACCAGGGCGCCGGGCTGTTCGTCTTCCCGTCACTGGCCGAGGGCTACGGACTGCCGGTGGCCGAAGCCCTCGCCTGCGGCACCCCGGCCATCGGGTCGAACCGCACCGCGGTGCCCGAGCTGTTGCCGCCCGAAGCGCTGTTCGACGCAACCGACCCCACGGCGACCGCCGCCGCCATCACCCGGGCGCTCACCGACGACGGGCACCGGCGGCGGCTGCTGGAGTACGCGGCCCGTCCACGACGTACATGGGCGGAGGTGGCCGCCGGCACCCTGGCCGTCTACGACCGGGCGGGGGCCGAGCCGCACCCGCCGTTGGCGCCCGCAGGCTCGGGAGCGCCGGCCGGAGCGGCCCGGCGCGGCCGGGGGGCTGGACCGGGCCGGCCGGGCAGTGACCGGTTGCGCCTGGCTCTGGCCACCCCTCTGCCCCCACAGGGCGGCGGCGTGGCCGACTACAGCACCCGACTGCTGGAGGAGCTGCGGGAGCTGTGCGAGGTCGACGCCCTGGTGGACGGCCCGCCCCACGAGCGGCCGGCGATGGAGAGGGCTCGGGCGCCCGAGGGGGTGGCCGTGCACCGGCTGGCCTCGCTCGAGCGGCTGGAGGCACTGGGCGGCCCCTATGACAGCGTCGTCTACTCGATCGGCAACAGCGAGTTCCACACCGGAGCCCTGGCCATGCTGGCCCGCCGGCCCGGGGTGGTACTGGCTCACGACGTACGCCTCACCAACCTCTACCGGTTCGCGGCGTGGCAGCACCCCGAGGCTGCCCCGGGCGGCTTCCACGCCACCTTGCAACGGATGTACGGCGGTCGGGTGCCCCCGGAGCTGGGGGGGCCGGGCTGGATCGACAACCAGGAAGCCGAGCGGTGGGGGGTGCTGATGGCACGCGACGTCATCGGCCACAGCCACCGCTTCCTCGCCACCTCCACGTTCGCGGCGGAGCTGGCCCGCCTCGACGCCCGTGCCGGCGACCGGGACCGGATCGAGGTACTGCCCTTCAGCATGGGGGCGGTCCCGGTGGCCGACCCCACCCCGGCGGGGCGCCGGGCGGGGCCGCCCCTGGTGGCCAGCTTCGGGATGGTCAACGCCTTGAAGCGGGGGCCTCTCCTGGTGGAGGCATTCGCGCGGGCCGCCGGCGCCGTCGGCGCCGGCGACGCACAGCTGGTGTTCGCAGGCCCGGCCAGCCCGGCCGACGCCGGCGCCGTGCACGAACGGGCCCGTCAACTGGGGGTCGCCGGCCGGGTGCAGGTGACGGGCGAGCTCGACGAAGACGACTACCGGGACTGGCTGGACCGGGCCTGGGTGGCGGTGCAGCTGCGGGCGGTCACCAACGGCGAGTCCTCGGGGGCCATAGGCGACTGCCTCACCGCCGGCGTCCCCACCGTCATCACCGCCATCGGGCCCAACCGGGCCGTTCCCGGCACCGCCGCCGTGGGGCTCCCGGCCGGGGCCGGTGCCGCAGAACTGGCCGACGTGCTGGTGGGCCTGCTGTCCGATCCCGCCCGCCGCGACTCGTTGGGTCGGGGGGCGAGGGAGCACGCCGCCGCCCACTCCTTCGCCCGGGCGGCCGAGGCCCTCTATGAGGTGGTGTCGTCGCTGGTGTGACGCCGCTCCATCTCGTCGAGCGCGTCGATGGTCGCCTGGTGGAGCTGGTTCACGTGCTGGATGACCCAGTCGAACTGCCAGGCCATGAGCTTGCCCAGTGCCCGCTTGACCAACATGCCGGCGGGCTTGTCCGACTTCACCGGCGCCCGCTCCATCCGGGAGAGGTGGCGCAGGGGCAGGCTGGCCCGGCCGGCGGCGGGGCCGCCGGCGGCCGGCGCCAGCATCCGCTCTTCGATGGCCCGCCGGCGCACCAGCTCCTCCAGGTCAGCGGCGCTGGCCGGCGCCGGACCAGGCGCGTCCCCCCCCGATGACGCCCGGTCCGGGCGGTGTGAGCGACGGGGCGGCGCCGGCGGCGGCGGCGGCTCCTCCACCGCCACCTTGGCCGGGTCCACGCCGGCAGCCAACAGCGCAGTGCGCTCGTCGGCGGTCGCCACCACCACCCGCGCCGCCGGCGCCAGCACCAGCGAGGTCCAGCGCCGGCTGACCGTGGGCGGCACGCGGTCGAGGCGCAGCTCCACCAGCGGGGCCCGGCGCACGGCCAGCGCCAGCCCCAGGCGCCCGGGAAGGGCGCGGGGCGGGTCGCACGACGCGGCCAGCGACTCGGCGTCGAGACGCACCAGGAGGCGCTCGGCGTCGGCCGCCAGCCGCGCCAGGCGCAGGGCCCCCCGGGCGCCGCCCACGTCGAGATGGTGATGAGCCGCCGACGGCGCCGGCGAGACCACAGTGACGTCGTCGCCGGCCGCCACCAGCTCCCGCACCAGGGCCAAGGTGGCCGCCGCCTCCGGTCCAGGCATGGTCGGATAGGGCCCGGCCACCACCACCCGGCTCACGGCTGCGCTCCGGTCACGCCGGCAGCTCCCCGAGGGCGGCTTCCATCCTGTCCAGCACCGCCGGCCAGGCGTACTCGGCCAGCACGTAGTCGCGGCCGGCGTCGGCCAGCCGACGAAGCGCCCCGGGGTTCTCGCCCGCCACCACCAGGGCCTGCACCAACTCGTCGAAGTCGGTGTAGGTGATGCCGGCGGCCGAGCGCCGGCAGTGCCAGGCCACCACCTCGCTGGCGGCGTTGGCGATGACCCCCGTTCCCGCCAGCCACGCCTCCATGATCGTGCGGGAGAAGCTCTCGTTGCGACTGGGCTGCACGTACACGTCCGCCGCCGCGAACACGCTGGGCACCTCGGCCTCGTCGACGAAGCCCAGGTCGATGACCCGGGAAGCCACCACCGGCGCCGGCTCGACCGGCCCCACCCCCATGGTCACCAGGTCGAGGTCGAGCCCGTGGTCGATGACGGCCCGGGTGTAGGCGCCCAGCAACTGGTCCCAGCCCTTGCCGCTCTCGCGGCGGCCGGCATACAGGACGAAGGGGCGCTCCACCCCCCGACGCCGGCGCCAGCCGGCGGCGTCGTAGCTGGCCGGGACATGTACACCGGCACCCGTCACCCGGTGGGGAGCGAGGGGACCCAGGCGGTGCGCCAGCTCGTGCTCAGGCCCGGAGAGGAACCAGATCTGGCCGCTCTCGCCCAGCACCGGCCGGAAGAGCCCGAGGTACGCGTAGTGCTCGTCGTGGAGGCAGGGCATGACCACCGTCTTGGCCGGCGCCACCACCGCGCAGTTGACCGTCGTCCAGAACAGATAGGGGGACAGCACGATGGCGCGGTAGTCGTCGGCGTGGCGCAGCAGGTGGTGGAACAGCTCCGGCACCCGGAAGTCCCCGTTGAGCCACACCCTCTCCTCGTCCCCGGTCACCGGCAGGCCCAGCTGGATGCGCCGCTCGATGGTGTCCCGGGCCAGCTTGTGGCCGTCGTGCACCGTCGGGAAGCGGTGGACGGTGACTCCCCCGTCGGAGAACGAGCCCGGCGCATAGGCGTTCTGCCAGGTGTAGTGGCTGCGGGCACAGGTGGTGAGGATCTCGACCTGCCAGCCCCTGGCGGCGAGGCCGTGGGCCGCCTCCCTCACCACCGACTCCGAGCCACCCACCACGTCCGTGCCGTAGCGGGGCGGGACGAAAGCCAGCCTTCGCTCAACCACCGGCCACGACGAAGCGGTCGAGGGCGTCGAGGAGCCGGCGGCTCGTCCGTTCCGCCGACAGCTCCTGGGCCCGACGATGCCCCGCACGTACCAGCTCACCCCGAAGCTCGGAGTCGGCCAGCACCCGATGGACGGCGGTGGCGACGACCAGGGGGTCCTTGGTGTCGAGGAGCACGCCGGCGTCTCCCACCGTCTCGGGCACGGCGCTGGCGCCATAGGCGACCACCGGCACACCCAGGTGCATGGCCTCGATCAAGGGGACCTTGAAGCCCTCGTGCTCCGACAGGCAGACGAAGACATCCGCGGCCCGGTAGCAGGCCAGCTTCTCGGGATCGGTGATCGTGTCGGTGAACTCCACCGCCCCCGCGACCCCCAGCTCCTCGGCCAGCAGCTCCAGGGACCGGTAATAGACGTTGGAGGTGCGCCCCCCGACCAGGGTGAGCCGGGCCATCGGGTCGTACACGCAGCGGTAGGCGGCGAAGGCGGCGACGAGGTCGTGCTGGCACTTGTTCGGCGCCGTGCGGCCGACGAAGAGCCACCGCCCGCCCCCCTCGTCGGTCTCCCGGCGCAGGCGCCGGAGAAGCCGCTCGTTGGGAGCCTCGTCGAGCTCCTTGGCCTCGACCAGCACCGGGACCACCTCGGTGGGGTCGTAGCCGGCCACTCGGAGGTCCGCCTGGCTGAACGAGGAGTTGGCGAGGGCGAAGCGGGCCAGCGGAGCCAGCCGGCGCACGTCGGCCAGGGCGCTGCGGAGGTTCTCGGCCGCCCCCGGCTCCCACCTCTCGAAGTACCGGGGCGGCGTGATGTTGTGGAAGTAGACGCCGAAGGGCAGGCCGGCATCCATCACGTACTGCGTCATCCGGCTGCCGGTCGACAGCTGGAAGAGGAGCCAGGCCCGGCCGTCGTGGCCGTCGTGGTGAGGGTCGAACGTGGAGAAGTGGCGTCCCAGCCTGCGCACCGACGCCTGGGCCTCGTCGTAGAAGATCTCGCTCTCCCAGCCCGCGGCCCGCAGCGTCGCCTGGGTCCGGCGCACATGCGCTCCGATGGCATCGCCGGCCGCGAAGTTGGGGACGAGCTGGTGCAGGATCCTCACTGGCGGGCCGGCTCGGAGAGGGAAGCCTCGAGACGGCTCACCCGCTCCTGCAGCACCGCCACCTCGGCCTCCACGCCGTCGACGCGGCTGGCCACGGCGAGGCCGAAGCGGGCGGTGGCCTGGCCCAGCGAGGTGATCTGGTGGCCGAGGAAGCGCAGGTACCAGATCATGAGCTTCTTCAGCACCAGCTTGATCAGGGCGACACCCGGCACCACCGACGCGGTAGGCACCTCCAGGTCCAGCACCGCCTGGCGTTCGAGGAGCAGGGCGGCCTGGCGCAGGTCGCCGGCCGGCGACTGGTCGGGCGAGAGACGGGCGGCTGCGGTGCGGATGCGGGCCAGCTGCTCGGACGGGAAGCCGCACTCGGCGGAGCGGGCGGCGGCCGCCTCGACGATCTCGGCCCGCAACTCCGGCCGCGGAAGTACGGGCGCGGCTTGCGGGGACGGATCGGGGGGCACGGCGTAAGAACACTAGTGCGGCGTCCCGTACGCTCTCCCGACTGTGCGCCCCCGCTTCGCCATAGCTCTGACCGTCGTCATTGCCGCCCAGATGCTGGCGACGGCCCCGCCGGCACCGGCCAGTCCCGCAGAAGCGGCGCCCACCAGGGGCGGCCGACTCATCGTGACCTTCCGGGACGAGGTGGCCGACGGTGCGGTGGGGGCCGCGCACCGGGCCGCCCGGGGCCGGCTCCGCCGCCACCTCGAGGCCATCCACAGCGATGTCGTGGCCGTGGACGACGTGGCCGGCGCCCTCGCCACGTACCGGGGTCGGCCCGATGTGGTGTCGGTGGAGGTCGACGGCAAGGTCCGGGCTCTGGCCCCGCCCAGCGACAACCTCTATCCCCTGCAGTGGAACCTCCAGCCCGTCGGGGGGGCCAACCGCGGCACCCTCAACTGGGAGCCGGTCCACCCGCTGCTGCAGGGAGCGGGCGTGATGGTGGCGATCGTCGACAGCGGCATCCGGGAGGGCGGCACCGACGGCTTCGAGCTCGGAGTCGTCCGCAGCGACATCGACTACGACTTCGTGCGGGACGACCCCGTCGCCGACGACGAGAACGGCCACGGGACCCACATCGCCGGAACCATCGCCCAGCGCACCGACAACCTCACCGGTGGCGGCGGCGGGCCGAGCGTGGCCGGCGTGGCGTCGAAGGCGCAGCTCCTGCCGATCAAGGTGCTGGACGAGCTGGGAGAGGGTTCGACCTCCGACGCCGCGGCAGCGATCCTCTACGCCGCCCAGCAAGGCGCGAAGGTGATCAACCTGTCGCTTGGCGGCGACTACTCCGCCGCCCTCTGCCGAGCCGTGGCCCGGGCTTCCGCCACGGCACTCGTCATCGCCGCCTCCGGCAACGAGGCCGAAGGGGGGCTGGTGCCGGTGGCCTATCCGGCAGCCTGCCCCACCGCCATCGGCATCGGCGCGCTCCGCTACGACGGCAGCAGGGCCCCCTACTCCAACACCGGGTGCGAGCTGGCGGCCACCGCCCCGGGCGGTGACTTGAGCGCGGCGGGCCGGCTGTTCGCGCCCCGTGACGCGCGCAACGGCGTGCTCCAGGAGACCTTCGATCCCGCCAGCAACCAGTTCGGGTTCTTCTACGACTCGGGGACGTCCATGGCCGCGGCCCACGCCGCCGGCGCCGCCGCCGTCCTGCTCGGTGTCAACCCCGACCTGGCCACAGTGCGGCGAGCCCTGCTCGGCTCGGCCCGGGACCTGGGGCCAGCCGGGCCCGACGACCACTACGGCAGCGGCGCCCTCGACCTCACCGATGCCGTGGTGGCGGCGCGGTCCGGGAACAATCCCGCCCCCCGTGACGCCGTCGGCTACTGGATGGTGGCCGCCGATGGCGGGATCTTCTCCTTCGGCGAGGCCGGGTTCCTGGGCTCAACGGGGGACCTCCGGCTCAACTCGCCCATCGTGAGCATGGCCCGCACGCCGAGCGGACAGGGCTACTGGTTGGTGGCCGCCGACGGCGGGATCTTCTCCTTCGGCGACGCCAAGTTCTTCGGCTCCACGGGCGCCATGCGCCTCAACAAGCCGATCGTGGGCATGGCCGCCACCGGCAGCGGCCAGGGGTACTGGCTCGTGGCCAGCGACGGCGGGATCTTCGCCTTCGGGGACGCCGCCTTCTACGGCTCCACCGGCGGTCGCCGGCTCAACTCGCCCATCGTGGGCATCGGCACGGAACGGACGGGCCGGGGGTACTGGCTGGTCGGCAGCGACGGCGGGATCTTCGCCTTCGGCGAGGCCGGCTTCTTCGGGTCGACGGGCGCCATCCGCCTCAACCAGCCCATCGTCGCCATCACCCCCACCCCCACCGGCGACGGCTACTGGCTGGTGGCCAGCGACGGCGGGATCTTCGCCTTCGGCGACGCCGGCTTCTTCGGGTCGACCGGAGCCATCAAGCTCAACCGGCCCATCGTCGGCCTGGCTCCCACCTGCTACGGCACGGGCTACTGGATGGTGGCCAGTGACGGGGGGATCTTCGCCTTCGGGAGTGCGCCCTTCCTGGGCTCGACGGGGGCCATCGCCCTCAACCAGCCGATCGTGTCCATGGAGATGGCCATCGACCACCGGTTCAGCCAAGGCTGAACCGCGGTTGTCGGCCGGAAGCACCCACACCTCGCAGGGTGATCGGGCGGTGTTGTTGGTGGGGCTACTGTTGTAGGGGGCGGAACTCGCAAAACGGTGGAGCGTGCAGTGGTTATGCCTTCAGCTCGTGTTCGTCGCGGCGTGGTTGCCCTGGCGGTGATGGTGGCCGGCGTGGTGGTGCCCGTGCGCACCGCATGGTCCGCGCCGCAGGTGCGCCTCGAGGAGCTGGCGGCCGACCCCGGCTCCACGGTGGAGCTTCCCCACCCTTCGTCGCACCTGGGGGTGCGCTGGCGGGGTGACGACGCCGACGCCGTCGAGCTGCGGTGGCGGGGCGCCCTGGCGGCGCAGTGGTCGCAGTGGCAGCCGGTGACCATCTCCCACGACCTGGGAGACGAGGAGCGGGGGGTCATCCTCTCCGGGCTCGTCATCGCGGAGGACGCCACCGCCGCCCAGGTCCGGGTGGTGGCGGGCAACCCCCGGGCTGTGGAGGTCGTGGCCATCGACACCCGCCACGGCCCCCGCCGCCTGGTGGTACGCCGCCCGCCGCCGGCCACGCCGGCTGGTGCCGACCAACGGGTGCCCCAACCGTCCGTCGTGACGCGGGCCCAGTGGGGAGCCGACGAGTCGATGCGGGGACACGAGCCGCCGGAGTACGCGCCGCTGGTGCGAATGGCTGTGCACCACACGGCGACACCGGAGGGGCCGGACCCGGCCGCCACGGTGCGGGCCATCTACGCCTACCACACCAAGTCCAACGGCTGGAACGACATCGGCTACAACTTCCTGGTCGACTCCTTCGGCCGCATCTACGAGGGCCGGTGGGCCCGTAACTACGCGCCCGGCGAGATCCCGACCGGTGAGAACACCAACGCCGACGGCGTCACCGGCGCCCATGTCAGCGGCAACAACCCGGGCACCGTGGGCATCGCACTGCTGGGTGACTTCACCGGCCTGCCTCCTTCCCGGGCCGCCGTCGACGGCCTCCAACGGATGCTGGCGTGGAAGGCCGACCGCCACTTCATCGACCCCACCGGCACGACCAACTGGTCCAACGGCCAGCGTCCGACGATCGTCGGCCATCGCGACGTCGGAGCCACCGCCTGCCCTGGCGACTTTCTCTACGAGCAACTCCCGACCATCCGCCAGAACGTGGCCAACATGGTCGGCCCCGGCCGCTTCCGCGGCACCACCACCGGGTACTGGGTGCTGGCCAGGAACTCAAGCCTCTACACCTTCGGCGACGCCCCCTTCCTCGGGGGCCCCGGCATCAGTCCTGCGCCCACCAACTCCATCGCCCCCACCCGCACCGGCCTGGGCTATTGGATCCTGTCGGCCAACGGCCGGGTCACGCCCTACGGCGACGCCGGCTTCTACGGGTCGACCGAGTCGATGAGGCTCAACGCGCCGGCGGTGCGCCTCGAGCCGACCTCCTCGGGCAGGGGATACTGGATCCAGGCCGCCGACGGCGGCATCTTCGCCTTCGGCGACGCCGGCTTCTACGGCTCCACGGGTGCCATGAAGCTCAACTCGCCGGTGATCTCCATGGCCGCCACCCCGAGCGGCAGGGGCTACTGGCTGCTGGCCGGCGACGGCGGCGTGTTCACCTTCGGCGACGGCGGCTTCTACGGGTCCACGGGCGCCATGAAGCTCAACGCCCCGGTGGCGTCGATGGCGCCTCATCCTTCCGGCCGGGGCTACTGGCTCCAGGCCACCGACGGCGGCATCTTCAGCTTCGGAGCCGTCGGCTTCCACGGCAGCGTCCCCGGCCTGGGCCTGGCCAACACGGCCAAGACGGTGCAGATCCGGGCGACGCCGACGGGACGGGGGTACTACGTGCTGGGCGCAGACGGCGGCATCTTCACCTTCGGCGACTCGCGCTACCACGGGTCGCTGCCGGCCCTGGCCGGCGACGGTGCGGCCGTCGACCTCGCCCTCAAGAACACCGTCGGCTGAGGCGCCCGGCCCCGGTGCGGGCCCGATCGTGGTTGCTCGAGGTCGGGGTCAGGGCTCCGGCGTGTCGAACCACAGCTCACCGCGGCCGTCGGGGTCACCCGTGTAGTTGATGGTGATCTCGTCGTCCTTGGCGATGGGCCGCACCGCGTAGTAGCGGACCACGGCCAGGTCGTAGTCGAGCTCGTAGGCGGCGTTGGGCTGCCACGAGTGGTTGTAGAGCGAGCCGAACCCGAGGGCCAGCGCCACGCCCTCGTCCTGCCACGTGAAGTAGTAGCCGCGCAGCTCCGTCTGCGCCAGGTAGTCCTCCTGCCCCTGGGGGCAGACGATGACCGGGCAGCACTCGACCAGCCCGTCGACCGCCACCGCCCTGGCCGCGAACACCCCCGTGCCGTGGACGGACGACGGCGCGACGTACAGGCGCTGGGTCCGGGCGATCATCGACGCGCGGGGGCTCCTGGACTTCACCTCCGGCCTCGTCGGGCCCGGGTTTCGGCACGTTTCACGCCTCGAGCGGACGCCGGCCGGCGTAGCCGTCCTCAGGGCGGTGCCACCAGGCGAGATCGGGCTCGTCGAACTTCCAGCACAGCAGTCGTTCCTGGCCGTCGGCGTCCAGGGAGGGGAAGTCGATCAGCCCCGCGCCCAGCTGGCGCAGGATGATCCCCCGTTCCTCGAACTCGGCCATGGCGGCCTCCGCGTGCTCGGCGCCGGCCTCGATGACGATCGTGCCGGGGAGGGGCCCGGGACGGGCTGCGGCGCTCACCAGGCGCAGCAGCTCCCGGACCCGGGGCAGGTAGGCCCGCGCCTCCTCGACCGTCCAGTAGCGCATCGCCCAAGTGTCGCGCCTCCCACGATTCTCGGATGTGTGGGCACCCATCAGTGGGTGGACAGCCAGCACCGGGCCGGGCCCACACCCGATTGGGGGGCAGCACCCATGCCGGTGCCAGCCGCGGTCGGCGATCTTCGGGGCATGAGCGCCCCCACCCACCATGCACCCGGCTCCGGCAGTGCTGCCGGCGCCCTGGCGGCATCGACGCCGGCCAGCCGCGAGCGCTACGTCGACTTCCTGCGGCTGGCGGCCATCGCCGTGGTCGTGGTCGGGCACTGGCTGATGCTCGCCGTCGACTACCGCGACGGGCGCCTCGGTGGCGAGAACCTGTTGGAGCTCGAGCCGTGGACCCAGTGGCTCACCTGGGCCTTCCAGCCGATGCCGGTGTTCTTCATCGTGGGCGGCTACGCCAATGCGGCGTCGTGGGCCGCGGCCCGCCGGGACGGCGTCGGCTACGCCGGCTGGATCCACGGGCGGCTGTCGCGGCTGCTGCGGCCGACGTTGGTGTTCGCGGCCGTGGGCAGCGTCGTCAGCCTCGTCCTCACTTCGGCGGTGGGGGGTGATGCGGTCGATCGGGCCGTCCGGCTCATCGCCCTCCCGGTCTGGTTCCTCGCCGTCTACGTCGTCATCTGCGCCGCCGCCCCCGTCCTGGTGGCAGCACAGCGCCGGTTCGGCCACCGCCTGAGCTTCGCCCTGGTTGCCGGGGCGGCCGCCGTCGACGTGGCCCACTGGAACCTCGGGATCCCGCTGGTCGGCTGGCTCAACTTCTTGTTCGTGTGGGGCTTCGCCCATCAGCTGGGGGTGACGTGGCAGTCGGCGCGGTTGCCGGGTCGGGGCGGCGGGTTGGCTCTGGGCGCAGCCGGCCTGGCCGCCCTGGCCGGGCTCACCCAGCTGGCCGGCTATCCGGTCGCACTGGTCGGCGGCGACGTGGCCGGCCGGACCAACAACTCCCCGCCGTCGCTCGCCCTGGTCGCCCTGGCCGCGCTGCAGTTCGGCATCGTGGCTCTGGCCGCCGGTCCCGTGCGGCGCTGGCTCCAGGGCCGCCGGGCGTGGGAGCTCACCGTCGCCGGCAACGGCGTGGTCATGACCGTCTTCCTGTGGCACCTCGCCGCCGCGGCGGTGGTCACGGTGGTGCTGGTCCCCCGTCCCTGGTTCCCCCACCCCCCGCTCACCAGCGGTACCTGGTGGGCGCTGCGTCCGGCCTGGGTGGCGCTGCTCGTCGTGGCGCTGGTTCCCTTCGTGGTCGCCTTCCGCCGGTTCGAGGCGCCGTCACCGCGCCGCCTCGGCCGCCGGGGCCACCGGTTCGTCGCCCAGGCCGTGGCCGGCGCGCTGGCGGCGGCAGCCGGGCTGTCCCTGCTGGCGTTGCACGGCTTCGACCCCGTCCCCCTGCCGGCGCTCGGCCTGCTCCTCGCCGGCCACCTTCTCGCCGCCACCAGCACCACCCGGGCCCTAGGGCAGCGCCCGCCCCGCGCCCACCGCCGGGCTGGGCCCGGCGCCCACGTCACGGGGCCCACCACCGGAGGATGCGTCGCCGAAAGCGTGGACCCTGCCCTGGGCGGTGACGATCAGGTATCCCAGCCCCGACGGTGACGGCAAAAGCTCCACCGCGGTCTCGTTGATCCCCCGGCCGGGAAGGCTGCCCTGGAAGGTGGCGTCGCCGAAGGTGAAGATGCCGCCGTCACGGGCCACCAGCCAGTACCCCTGGCCGCTGGGCGTGGCGGCCATGGCGAACATCGGCTGGTTGAGGCGGATGGCGCCGGTGGAGCCGAGGAAGGTGGCATCACCGAAGGAGAAGATCCCCCCGTCGGTGGCGACGAGCCAGTACCCCTGCCCGCTGGGCGTGGGCGCCATCCCCACCACCGGCGCATTGAGCCGGAGGCTGCCGGTGGAGCCGAAGAAGGCGGCGTCGCCGAAGGAGAAGATGCCGCCGTCGCCGGCCACCAACCAGTAGCCCCGCCGCCCCACGGTGCCCTCCATGCCCACCACCGGCCTGTTCAGGCGCTGCCCGCCCATCGATCCGTGGAACTCCACCCCGAAGCTGAAGACGCCGCCGTCCTCGCCCAGGATCCAGTAGCCGCCGCCGGGGCCCTCGGTGATGTCACGGGCGGGGGTGCGGACCCCGACACCGGGCAGCGAACCGTGGAACTGGGCGCCCCCGAAGGAGAAGACGCCGCCGTCGCGGGTGAGCACGTGGTAGGGGAACGACGCCACGTTGACCGGGGTGAACCAGTTGGACTTGAGGCCCATGGCGATGCGGAACTCGTCGCCCGTCAGGTCCAGGCTGCCCCCGCTGAAGGTGAGGCGCATGCGCAACACCCGGCCCCCTTCGGCGCCGAGGCCGTTGCGCTGGAGGATCAGGACCTCCTCCAGGGTGCCCCGGGCGTACCTGGCCTCGATGGCTCCCACCGGGATCGACACCGTCCAGGTGTGGTTGGGGTTGGAGGCGATGCCGTCGCCTTCGTCAAGCACGGACGGGAAGGTGCCGCCGGCGCTGAACCCACCGGTGGAGGAGGAGAACTCCGTGCGCGCCACTGCGGCGTTGAGGATGCGGACCTCGCCCGCCGTCTCGACGATGGCCCGATCGGTGCGGCCGTCCTCGAGGTCGCGGAAGCCGGCGCCGTCGAGGATGGCCCTTCCGCCGTAGACCTGGCACGACTGGGTGTCACAGGTCTTGGCCGGGCCGGGGCGGTTCTCGGCCTGGGCGTAGGAGCGGGCCGCCACCGCCTGAGCACGCAGGGCGTGCAGGCCGGCGCCGCCGCCCAGGTCGCCCCAGGAGGCGGGCGACTCCCGCGGCACCACCCCCCGCAGGTACCCCTCCATGTCGAGGCGGTTGAGCGTCCGTTGGCCGCCGTCGTCGTGGGCCTCGATCTGGCCCCGGTACCAGCGGGTGGCGGCGGGATCGCAGACCTGGATCATGTTCTGGCGGTCGTCGTCGCGACGGGTGGGGGCGAAGGTGACGGGCCCCGGCACCGTCGCGATCACCTGCCAGCCGGCGACGCCGCCGGTGCAGTCGGAGGCGGAGGACACCTCGAAGAGGTTGAGGGCCACCCGGCGGGCCCGCAGGGCCGAGTAGTTCCCGCCGCCGGCGGCACTGGTGGTCATACCCGCCCGCTCCTGCTGGACGATCGTCTCCTGGTTGTCGAGGCGGACGAGGCGGACGGCCATCTCGGGGTTGCCGATGTTGCCGGCGGTGGTGTTTCCGTAGAAGTGGTCCAGGATCTGCCTGTAGTTGAAGCCGCGGTCGAGGGCATAGCCCAGGGCCCCGAACTGGCCCATCCCCCGCCCGTGGCCGAAGCCGTGGCCGAGGAGGTCCAGAGTGGGTTTCGGGAAGGCGCCGGCGGGCCGGGGTCGGGCCACGTCGGCGGCGACGAGGCCGGTGAGGAGAACGAACAGCACCAGGAGCGCGGCGGGGCGCGGGAAGCGACGGGTCACGGGCAGCCGAGCGTAATGCCCCGCCAGCGGGGCCCTGTGGTCACAGCCGTTCAGCGCGGTTGCCCAGGCGACCGGTGCGAGCCGCTCCGGGTCGAGCCGAAGGGACGGCGGTAGCGTCCGCGCCGTGCTCGCTGCTGTCGCCGGAGGCGTCGGGGCCGCCCGCCTGCTGCGAGGCATGGTGGCCGTGGCCGATCCGCACGACATCGTCGTCGTCGTCAACACCGGCGACGACGTGGTCCTCCACGGCCTGCACGTGAGCCCCGACCTCGACACCATCACCTACACCCTGGCCGGTGCCGTCAGCGCCGACCAGGGTTGGGGCCTCGAGGGCGAGACGTGGCAGGTGATGGACTCGCTGGAGCGCTACGGCCCGGTCGCGCCCGCCGGCTCCTCCGCCGGGCAGACCTGGTTCCGGCTCGGTGACAGGGACCTCGCCACCCACCTGTACCGCACCCAGCGCCTGGCCGAGGGTGCCGGGCTCACCGAAGCGACCGCTGAGATCACCCGGGCCTGGGGCCTCGGGCTGCGCCTGCTGCCGATGTCGGACGACCGGGTGGAGACGAGGGTCCGGGTGGCGGAGGGCGAGATCGGCTTCCAGGACTACTTCGTCGGCCGCCGCCACGCGGTGGCCGTGGAGGCGGTGCGCTTCCACGGCGCCGAGAAGGCGGCGCCCGCCCCCGGCGTGCTCGAAGCGCTGGCCGCGGCCGACAGGATCGTCGTCTGCCCTTCCAATCCCATCGTGTCGGTGGGGCCCGTGCTGGCCGTGCCCGGGATCGCCGAGACCCTGCAGCGCCGGCGCGACGAGGTGGTCGCCGTCTCTCCCATCGTGGCCGGGGCGGCGCTCAAAGGGCCGGCCGGCCGCCTCCTCACCGAACTGGGCCATGAGTGCTCGGTGGTGGGAGTGGCCCGCCTCTACGCCTCCTTCGCCGCCAGCATGGTCATCGACGAAGCGGACGCGGCGCTGGCCGACGCGGTCGCGGCCGAGGGAGTCCGGCCGGTGGTGGCGCCGGCCGTCATGTCCGGCCCGGCCGAGGCGGCCGCGCTGGCCAGGGTGGTGCTGTCGTGAGCCCGGTCGGCCTTCACGTGATCCCGGTCACGGGAATGGGCGAGGTGCGTCCCGGCGACGTGCTGGCGACTCTGATCCTGGCCGCCGCGCCGCCCCTGCAGGACGGTGACGTGGTGGTGGTGACCCAGAAGGTCGTCTCCAAGGCCGAGGGGCGCCTCGAGCCGGTCGACCCCGACGACCCCGCTTCCCACAAGGCTCTGGTCGAGCGGGAAGCGGTACGGGTGCTGCGCCGGCGGGGGGATCTGGTCATCACCGAGACGTCCCACGGTTTCGTGTGCGCAAACGCCGGCGTCGACCTGTCCAACGTGGAGCGGGGCTACGCGGCGCTGTTGCCGCTCGACGCCGATCGTTCGGCCCGGCGCATACGCGACGGTCTGCGGGGCCGGGGCGGCGTGGAGGTCGGGGTCGTGGTTTCGGACACCTTCGGCCGACCATGGCGCCGGGGCCTCACCGACGTCGCCATAGGTTGCGCCGGCGTGGCCGGCGTGGCCGACCTCAGGGGCTCCACCGACTCCTTCGGACGGCCCCTCGAGGTGACGGAGGTGGCGGTGGCCGACGAGCTGGCCGCCGCGGCCGAGTTGGTGATGGGCAAGGCCCGGGGCATCCCCGCGGCCGTGGTCCGGGGCGTCGACCCGACCTGGTTGCGGGAGTCGTCGGTGGCGGCCGAGCTGGTGCGGCCGTACCACGAGGACCTGTTCCGCTGACCCGTCTGCTCGGGCCGCTGAGGCTGCTCAAGCAGGAGGCCGGCGCCGGAACCACTCGACGGTGGCGCCCGTACCGACGGCCAGCGACGTCCAGGGTCGCCAGCCCAGGTGCACCCCGGCCCGGCCCGGGTCGAGGGACGAGCGGCGGAGGTCGCCCGGCCGGTCCGGCGCGTACCGCGGCTCCTGGTGCACGCCGGCGGCGGCCGCGATCAGGTCGTAGAGCTGGCGGTCGGAGGTCTCCAGCCCGGTGCCGATGTTGAGCAACAGTCCGTCCCCCCGGTCGATGGCGCGGGCGAAGGCGTCGACCACGTCGTCGACGAAGGTGTAGTCGCGGGTCTTGGTGCCGTCGCCGTAGATGGTGCACTGCTCCCCGGCCAGGAGCCTGCCGGCGAAGATGGCCACGACGCCCGCTTCGCCGTGGGGGTTCTGCCGGGGGCCGTAGATGTTGGCCAGCGCGAGCGCCGTGAACTCGAGGTCGTGCAGCTGGCGGTAGACCACGAGGTAGTCGCCCACCGCCTTCTTCGCCACGCCGTAGGGCGACACCGGCTGCTGGGGGTGGGTCTCGCGCAGGGGCAGGGCCACCGGGTCGGGGTCCCCGTAGATGGTGCCCCCGCTCGAGGCGAACACCACCTTCCTGGCCCCGGCCCGCCGCGCTCCCTCGAGCACCTGGAGGCTGCCCAGGATGTTGATCCCGGCGTCTCGCACCGGCTCGGACACCGACACCCGCACGTCCATCTGGGCTGCGAGGTGGAACACGACCTCGGGCCGGCGCCGGACCATCAGCTCGACGAGCTCGGGGGCCCGGATGTCGAGGCGGTGGAAGGTGAAGGCGGCGCCGGCGTCGGAGCGGGCGTCGGTCAGGTTGGCCAACGACCCGGTCGAAAGATCGTCCACCACGTCCACGGCGTGACCTTCGGCCAGCAGCCGGTCGACGAGGGTGGACCCGATGAAGCCGGCCCCGCCGGTGACGAGCGTCCTCACCGGCTCAAGCGCCGATGGTCCTCATGCCATCACCCGCGCCCCGGAGACGGCCGCACCCGGCTCCACATGGGCCCCGCCCTGCACGACCGTGAGGTCCGTCACCTGTGCCCCCTCGCCCACCACCGCGCCCTCGCCCAGGATCGACCCCTCCACGGTGGCGCCTGCGTGCACCACCGCTCCGGGCAACAGCAACGACTCCCGCACCACCGCTGCGGCCTCGACCCGGGCGCCGCTGCCGACGACGGAGCCCCGGACGAGGGCGTGGCGCCCGACGAAGGCGGCATCACCCAGGAGGCTGTCCGGCTCGATCCGGCCGTCGATGACACCGGCGCCCAGCGTCCACACGCCCTGCCCCCGCTCCTTGGCGCGCGGTGCCGGCGGCACGCCCCGCACCCCCCGCACGTAGTCGAGGCTGGCCTGCAGGTAACGGTCGGGGGTCCCCGTGTCGGTCCAGTAGCCGTCGAAGGCCAGCGCGTGCAGCGCCCGCTCCTCCACCAGCGCCGGGAAGATCTCCCGCTCGATGTTGGCCCGCGCCCCGGTGCCCACCCGGTCGAGCACGGACGGCTCGAGGACGTAGAAGCCGGCGTTGATGTGGTTGGTGGGCGCCTCGGCGGGGGCGGGCTTCTCGATGAACGCCGTCACCTGCCCCCGTTCGTCGGTGGCGACGACACCGAAGGCGCTGGGGTCCTTCACCGGCGTGAGGGCGATGGTGGCCTCGCCCGACCGTGACCGGTGGAACTCGACGAGGGACGACAGGTCGATGTCGGCGAGCACGTCGCCGTTGACCACGACGAAGGTCTCGTCCAGCCCGGCGGCACGAGCGGCGAAGGCGATGCCCCCTGCGGTGTCCAGCGGCTCGGGCTCGACCGCGTAGTTGAGCCTCACGCCGGCACAGGTGCCCTCCGGGAAGGCGACGCGGAAGGCGTCGGGCCGGTACCCGAGCGACAGGATGACGTCGTCGATGCCGTGGCCGGCCAGGTGGGCCAGCACCCGTTCGATCATCGTCACCTCGGCCACCGGCAACATCTGCTTGGGCGTGGTCAGGGTCAGCGGGCGCAACCGGGTGCCCTCGCCGCCCACGAGGACCACGGCCCTCATGGGGCGGTGGTCGAGGTGTCGTCCGGGGGAGCCGTGGTCGCCGCTCCCTCGTCCGTGGTGTCGCTGCCTTCCGGCGGGATCACCGGCAACGTGGTCGAGGGGGCGACGTCGGTGAGGTTGTCGAGTTGGCCCTGGCTGGGCGGCAACGGCAGCTCGGCTCCCTTGGGGGCGAAGGCGATCGTCAGCAACTGGCGGTCGGTGAACTTGATGTCGCGCACGTTCTCGGTGACCACCTTGTCGCCGTCGACCCGGACCTGGACGATCCCGGCCTTGCCGTCACACTTGGTCGAGCCCTCCTTGTAGGACTTCCCTCCCGGGAGGCGGATCTCGTCGTCGGTGAGCCGCATGCGGATGGCGTCGGCGTAGACCCCGAGCGTGGCGTTGGCCCCGGCGGCCGACCTGACGGTCGGATGTATGTGGATGACGCCGTCTCCGTGGGTGTGGATGCCCTTGGGGTCACGGTCGTCGGTGGGGGCGGGGGCGAACTCGTTGCAGAGGTAGATGCCGTAGGCGGCGTGCCAGTGGTCGCGGCCCACCGCGGGCGGGGCCAGGTCCTTGCTCGACGCCAGCTCGGAATGCCGTTGCTGGCGGCTGGTGACGATGCCGGCCACACCCAGCGCGACGACCAGTCCCATGGCCACGTACCAGAGCCACGGCTTGGCTCCGCGAGCTGTGCGACCGCCACCGGTGCTGGCGGCCCGAGAGACCTTTTTGCTCGAAGACGCTCGGCCCATAGCGGGTCGACCCTAGTGGACCCCACCTCGCAACGAACGCCGAGGACCGGCGCTGAGTCGGTGCAGCCACGCCAGCGGGGTGCGCACCACCAACCCGATGGCCATCAGCGGCAACAGCAGTCGATCCCGGCCCTCGGTGGTGCGCATCGCGAACCGAAAGAGCGCCCGGTGGTGCTCCGCGATCATCCGGTAGGGGTGCCGATCGGTGGACACGCCCTGCACGTGGACGACCCGCGCTGCGGGTTCATAGGTCACCTTCCAGCCCGCCCGCCCCGCCCGCCAGCACAGATCCACGTCCTCGGCGTACATGAAGTACGTCTCGTCGAATCCCCCCAGCGCCTCCCAGGCGGTCCGGCGGATGAGGAAGCAGGCCCCCGAGATCCACTCCACGTCGGCGGCCACGGCGTGGTCCCAGTCGAGCATGCGATAGCGGCGGGTGAAGGGGTTGTGGGGCCACAGGAGGCCCAAGAAGGCGTGGCCCACGGCGTCGCCCAAGGCCGGGAAGGTGCGGGCCGAGGGGTAGAGCGTGCCGTCTGGACGCTCGATGCGGGGACCGACCAGGCCCACATCCCCCCGGCTCTCGAGCGTCTCGACGAGCGCCTTGAGCGAACCCGGTTCGAGCACCGCGTCGGGGTTCATGCACAGCAGGTAGCCGGTGGTGGCATCGGTTCCAGCGGCACCGCGGTTGGCGGCGGCGCCGTAGCCGAGGTTGGACCCGGTCTGGTGGTAGTGCACGTCCGGGTGTGCCGCCCGCAGGGCAACCTCGGAGCCGTCCACCGATGCGTTGTCAGCGACCACCACGTCGAAGACGCCCTCGGCCCGCAGGGACGCCACGCACTCCAGGAGGTGATCGCGGGCGTTGTAGTTGACGACCACGGCTGAGACCTCGGGGTGGCGGGAGCCGTCGGTCAAAGCACCGTCCGGAAGAACTGCGCCGTCTTGTCGAGCCCCTCGCGCAGCTGGACCTCCGGCTTCCAGCCCAACCGGGTGCGGGCCAGCGTGAGGTCGGGCCGCCGCTGCATCGGGTCGTCCATGGGCAGCGGCTCGTGCACGATGTCCGACGAAGATCCGGTCACCTCGATGGCCAGCCTCGCCAGCTCGAGGATGGTGAACTCGTTGTCGTTACCGATGTTGATGGGACCAGTCTCGTCGCTGTCGAGCAGGGCCAGGAAGCCCCTGATCTCGTCGTCGACGTAGGTGAAGCTCCGGGACTGGCTGCCGTCGCCGTAGACCGTGATGGGCTTGCCCTGCAGGGCCTGCACCAGGAAGTTCGACACAGCCCGGCCGTCGTCGGGCCGCATGGCGGGTCCGTAGGTGTTGAAGATGCGGACTATGGCCACGTCGACCTGATGAAAGCGGTGGTAGGCCATGGTCATCGCCTCTGCGAAGCGCTTCGCCTCGTCGTAGACCCCGCGCGGCCCTATGGGGTTGACGTTGCCCCAGTAGGTCTCGGGCTGGGGGTGCACGAGCGGGTCGCCGTAGACCTCGCTCGTCGACGCCAGGAAGAAGCGGGAGCCCTTGTCCTTGGCCAGTCCCAGCGCGTGCTGGGTGCCGCGGCTGCCCACCTTGAGGATCTGGATCGGGATGCGCTGGAAGTCGGCCGGCGACGCCGGCGACGCCAGGTGCATGACCGCATCGACCGTCCCGGGAACGTGGACGTAGTTCGAGACGTCGTGGTGCTGGAAGGTGAAGCCGGGATGGGCCATCAGGTCTTCGACGTTGCGCATCGAGCCCGTGATCAGGTTGTCGATGGCCACCACCTCGTCACCGCGGCCGAGCAGGGCCCTGCACAGGTGGGACCCCAGGAATCCGGCGCCGCCGGTGACGACGACTCTCACGGGCGGCCGAGACCCTCGTAGAGGAACCCCCTGCGCCGGACGGCTGCGGGGTCCAACAGGTTGCGGGTGTCGACGATCCGAGGTTCGGCCATGACACCGGCCACCTTCTCGAAGTCGACCCAGCGCAGCTCGTCCCACTCGGTGAGCACCACCAGCACGGATGCGCCCTCGCACGCTCCGTAGGGGTCGCCGGTCCGCTCCACGCCTTCGATCACCTCGTGGGCGGCGGGGTCGTAGGCTTTGACCTTCGCGCCGCGGCGTAGCAGGCGGTCGATCACCTCGAGCGACGGCGATCGCCGGGTGTCGTCGGTGCGGGCTTTGAAGGTCAGGCCCCAGACCGCCACCGTCTTGCCCTCGACGGAGCCCCCGGCCAGCCGTATGACCTTGGCCGCCATCCTCTCGAACTGCTCCTCGTTGACCTCGATCACGCCCTTCAGGAGCGAGAAGTCGTAGCCGTTGTCCTCGGCGATGCGCACGAGCGCCCGCGAGTCCTTGGGAAAGCACGATCCTCCGAACCCAGGGCCCGGCTTCAGGTACTCGAAGCCGATGCGGTGGTCGTAGCCCATGCCCACCACGACGTCGCGGACGTCGGCGCCCACCGCCTCGCACAGGTTGGCGATGGCGTTGACGAAGGAGATCTTGGTGGCCAGGAAGGCGTTGGACGCGTACTTGATCGTCTCCGCGGAGGCGGGGTCGGTGACGATCACAGGGGCCTTGATCTCACTGAACAGCGACGCCACCCGGATGGCTGCCGCCTGGTCCTCGCTGCCGATCACGATGCGGTCGGGGTGCAGGCAGTCGTGCACGGCGGAGCCCTCGCGCAGGAACTCCGGGTTCGACACGACGGCGACGTCGCCGCGACGCAACGCCCGCTCGACCACCAGCGTGGAACCCACGGGAACGGTCGACTTGTTGATCACGACGGACTCCGGGCGGACCACCGGACCGATGGCCCTGGCCGCCGACTCGATGTAGCTGAGGTCGGCCGACCCGTCGTCGCCCTGGGGGGTGGGGACACACAGGAAGATGAACTCGGCCTCGGCCTCCTCCACGGCGCGGGCCTCACCCACCACGAAGCCGAGCCGGCCCCCGTCGATGCCGGCCCGGACCAGCTCGGCCAGACCGTCCTCGAGGATCGGGACCTCTCCCCGCTGCAGGGCGGCCACCTTGTCCACCACGACGTCGGCGCAAACGACGGAGTGGCCGAGGTGGGCGAGGTAGGCGCCGGTGGTCAGTCCCACGTAGCCGGTTCCGATGACGGCGATGTTGGCCATCAGGTGGTCAACTCCTTCACGAGGCGCTCGAGGGATTCGCTCCAGTGGGGCAGCAGGGGCAGGCCCGTCAGCCGGAGGGCGGCGTTGTCGAGAACCGAATACGCGGGGCGTCTCGCCGGCGTCGGGTACTCGGCGGTTGTCAGCGCCCGGATCTTGTCGGGGCCGAAGCCGGCAAGGTCGAGGGTGGCCCGGGCCAGGTCGTACCAGGTGGTCGCCCCCTGGTTGGTGACGTGGAAGGTCCCGCTCAGGCGGGCCACCACCAGGTGGTGCACGGCGCCGGCCAGGTCGTCGGCGAACGTGGGGCAGCCGTGCTGGTCGGCCACCACGCCGATCTCGTCGCGCTCGGGCGCCAGGCGCAGCATGGTCTTGACGAAGTTGCGGCCGTGGTGACCGCACAGCCACGAGCAGCGCACGATCAGCGCCCCCGGGTCTAGCTCGAGCTCGCCCCCCCGCTTCGACCGACCGTAGGCGGAACCGGGGTTGGGCACCGCCCACTCGTCGTAGGGCCGGCTGGCGGTGCCGTCGAAGACGTAGTCGGTGCTCAGGTAGCAGACCCGGGCGCCGACGATTCGGGCCCCGTTCTGGACGTGGCGGGTACCGAGCGCGTTCACCCGCAGGGCCCGGTCGGGGTCGGCCTCGCAGGCGTCCACCTCGGTCCAGGCGCCGGCATGGACGACCACGTCCGGCTCCACCGAGCAGATCGCCTGGAGCACCGAGTCGCGGCTCTCGAGGTCGAGCTGCGCCCGGGTGGGCGCCACCACCTCGTAGTGGGGGGCGTCGAACACCCGCACGAGCTCGGTGCCCAGCTGTCCCCCCGCCCCCGTGACCAGCACCCGCAGGGCCACTCCTAGGCCCTCTGCCCGGCGACGATCACACCCATGCCGCACAGGCTAGGGGTTCAGCCCTGCTCCACCTGGGAAGCGCGGTGCCGTCCCGGACGGCCTCAGCACTGGGCGCCGGGCGCCGGCGGGGGCTCGGTGGCCCCCGGCGAGGGCTTGGCCCCGCCCTTGGTGGCGGGCGCAGGGCTGGTGCTGGTGGGGGCTTCCCGCGCCCCGGTGGCCGCGCCCGACACGCCTCCGAAATCCCCCCCGGTGATGAGGACCACGTCCACTGCCCGCAGCGTGGGGTCCTCCCGCAGGACCGTCCCACCCTTGATCTTGGACTGCACCACCAGAGCCTTGTCGCGCTGGCCGCGGCCGAAGGAGACGACGGAGTCGGTGTAGCGGAAGGAGTCGGCCTGGCCCAGTCCGGCCACGTTGAAGCCCAGCTCCTGCATCGCCTGACCGACCTCCCGGGCCTGGCCCTCGGCGCCCGAGCCGTTGAGCACCCGCAGCCGGATGCTCGCCGGGGGGATCGCCGGCGCCTCGGACGAGTCGGCCGCTTCGGCGGGAGGAGGTTCGCGCGACAGGAACGTGTCGACCACCTGCTGGGCGTCCGGTTGCTTCATCCGCAGCACCGAGGCGCCGCCCACATTGGCCGCCACCGTGGGAACGGTGAGCATCTGCACCGCCCCCGGCTCGAGGGACTTGAACCTCAGCGCCAGCCGGCTGATGTCACCGGTGCCGAAGCTCTTGTCGATCTCGACGTTCTGGATGCCGGTGTTCACCAGCCGGTTGATGGCAATGAGGTCGAGGCCCCGCGCCTTTTGGTTGGCCTTCTTCAGCACCCGCCTGATGAAGTCCTGCTGGCGCTGGATGCGACCCAGATCCGCGGTGGGGTCGGTTCGCCACCGGCCGTTCTCGAAGTACTCGTAGTTGCGGCTCCGGACGAAGGCGAGTGCCTGTTCGCCGTCGAGGGTGACGCAGCCGGGGTTCGGGATGTTGAGGCCCGACTTCTTGTCCCGGGCCCTGGCCGGGCTGTAGATGGGCACGCCGCCCACGGCCTCCACGATGCCCCGG
>JAHWJU010000112.1 GCA_019348255.1 Actinomycetota bacterium
CGGCGGCGGTCGAAGACGTTCTTCTGGAGGAGCGAGAAGAACGACTCCATGGCGGCGCTGTCTCCTGCGCCAGCGACGCGGCCCATCGACCCGGCGAGTCCGGCTCCCTTGAGCACGGCCCGAAATGCTCGGGAGCGAAATTCTCGGCGCCGGAGGTTGCCCGCCGAGGGACACCGGCATCGCGGTCCCCGAAACGCCGATAGGTTCGCATGCGTGAACTGCCGGCAACGAGATTCGGGCGGCGCGATTGGAGCGCCGCACGGTCGAGGGTCGCATAGCCAGGCGTGCTCGGATCGTGCTGTTGGCCGCGACGGCGTGTCTACTCGGGAGATCGCCTCCCTCGTGGACCTCCACTACGACCAGGTCGGAATGTGGCGGGCTCGCTACGGCGAGTGGGCCTCGCCGGCTTGGAGGATGAGCAGCGCCTCGGGCGTCCGTGCGTCTATGACCACGACGACGTGCTGTTGTTGGTCAAGACGGTGACCGATCCCCCGCCTGAGGGAGCGACCCGCTGGACGATGGAGGCGCTCGCTGGCCGTCGTAACTCACGATGACTCACGTCCGCGAGAGCGGTTATGGCATCGAAGGTCGGAGGAAACGACTTGTCAACGGACATCATCACTTTCGCTCGCGAGCAGGTGTTGGCAGATGGGGAGCCTCTGTCGTACGAGCAAATCGTCGACGTGCTGCGATTGCCCGATGAAGCGCTGCCGACTTTGCTTGATGTCGCGCATAAGGTGCGCTTGCGGTGGTGCGGTCCCGAGGTGGAGGTCGAAGGCATCGTGTCGCTCAAGACCGGCGGATGCTCCGAGGACTGCCACTTCTGCAGTCAGAGTGGCCAGTTCGCCTCCCCCGTGCGCCCGGTGTGGCTGAACATCCCCGAGTTGGTCAAGGCGGCGCAGCAGACCCGCGAGACCGGTGCCACGGAGTTTTGCATCGTGGCGGCTGTGCGAGGGCCGGACGAGCGGCTGATGTCTCGGATGCGTGACGGCGTGAAGGCCATCCGTGAGGCGGTGGATATCCAGGTGGCTGCGTCGCTTGGGATACTGACCCAGGAACAGGTCGACGAGCTGGTGGAGATGGGGGTGCACCGCTACAACCACAACCTCGAGACCGGTCGTTCCTACTTCGCGCACGTGGTGACGACCCACTCGTGGGAGGAACGATGGGATACCTGTCGGATGGTGAAGGCGTCCGGAATGGAGCTTTGCTGCGGCGGCTTGGTAGGCATGGGCGAGAGCGTCGAGCAGCGGGCGGAGCTCGCTGCGCAGCTCGGTGAGTTGGAGCCGCACGAGGTGCCGCTCAACTTCTTGAACCCCCGACCGGGCACGCCCTTCGGTGACCTGCCGATCATGCCGACATCCGATGCGTTGCGTGCCATCGCCGCGTTCCGTCTGGCGCTGCCCCATACCATCTTGAGGTACGCCGGTGGCCGTGAGCTGACGCTGGGAGACCTGGGCACCCGGAACGGTCTGCTAGGCGGCATCAACGCAGTCATCGTCGGCAACTACCTGACCACGCTGGGCCGCGACCCGAAGGAAGACCTTGCGCTCCTCGCCGACCTGGCGATGCCGATCAAGGCTTTCAACGCAACCCTGTGAAGGAGATCGTCAACAGCTTCTGCGGGCATTGCGCGCAGCCAATGTCTGAGTTCGGTCATGACGACTGTGCCCGGCGACTGGAGCTCGAACCGCCGCGGTTCTGCGGCCAGTGCCGACGCCGGATGGTGGTCCAGGTGACCCCGGCCAGCTGGGTGGCGCGCTGCGTCGAGCATGGAGAGATTTGGGAGCCGACGTGGACGTGACAGTGACCGATCCCGAGGCGCTGCTCGCCGTGGACAGACGCCACCTCTGGCATCCGTACGCCTCGGCTCCGACCGCATCGCGCAACTATCTTGTCGACTCCGCTCGGGGCACACGGCTGCGCCTACTCCGTCGCAATAAGTGGGTCGAAGTAGTCGACGCGATGTCATCGTGGTGGTGCGCGATCCATGGTTACCGGGTGCCGGCGCTAGACCGGGCCGCCCACGACCAGATGGCCCGGATGAGCCACGTGATGTTCGGCGGGCTGACCCACACGCCGGCGCTGGAGCTGGCCCAGATGCTGCTCGACATCGCGCCCCACCCCCCGGGCATCGGCACGTCTGCGTTGCAGCACGTCTTCTTCGCCGACTCAGGGTCGGTCGCCATCGAGGTGGCGATGAAGATGGCATGGCAGACGCACGCAACCGGTGGACTGACCCGGCGCCGGATGTTCACGCTCCGCGGCGGCTACCACGGCGACACCTTCTCGGCTATGAGCGTGTGCGACCCGGACAGGGGCATGCACTCCATGTACGGCGGGTTGCTCCCGGACCACGTTTTCGCGCCCCGCCCGCCCGGCGGTGTGGACCGACCAGCCGACGACCCTGAGCTGACCGATTGGGAGGCCGCGACAAGAGCCCTCTTTCACGCGCATGCTGACCAGATCGCGGCCGTCATCGTCGAGCCGGTACTGCAGGGCGTCGGCGGAATGCACATCTACAGCCCGCATGTCGTGCGCGTGCTTGCCGAGCTTGCGCGAGAGTACGGGGCGCTGGTCATCTTCGACGAGATCGCGACGGGCTTCTGGCGCACCGGCAGCCGCTGGGCTGCGGACCGGTGCCAGGTGGTGCCCGACATTCTCTGCGTCGGCAAGGCACTGACCGGCGGCTACGTCTCGCTGGCGGCCGTGCTGTGTACGACAGACGTCGCGCACCGGGTCAGCGCGAGCCCGGCCGGTGCGATGATGCATGGCCCCACATTTATGGCCAACCCGCTGGCCTGTTCGGTGGCGTCGGCCAGCCTGCGGCTTCTGGCGGACAACGACACCGCCGGGCGAGTGGCCCGGATCGGCGAGGAGCTCGCCGCTGGCCTGGCACCGGCGACGAAGGTGGACAGCGTGGCTGATGTCCGCGTGCTGGGCGCGGTCGGCGTCATTGAACTGAACAAGCCTGTACGGGTCGCCGAGGTGACAGAGGCAGCCCTGGACGCCGGCGTGTGGGTGCGTCCGTTCCAGAACTTCGTGTACACGATGCCGCCCTATGTCTGTACCAGCGAGGAGATCGCCTCGATCACCTCGGCTCTTGTCACCGCAGTCGAGAGGGTGCACGGGTGACGAGCTTCGACACGTGGCTGGACAAGGCAGCACAACACCGCGAGAAGGCGGGCATGACCCGAAGGCTGTCAGCCCGCGATCACGGCCGTCCGCTGCTCGACCTTGCCGGCAACGACTACCATGGCTTGTCGACGCACCCGGCGGTGGTCGAGGCTGCCGTGGCTGCGACCCGCCGGTTCGGTGCGGGGGCAGGTGCTTCCCGTCTGGTGTCGGGCACCGTCTCCCTGCATGGGGAGCTCGAGTCGGCGCTCGCGCGGTTCTGCGGCTCCCAGGCCGCTCTGGTGTTCTCGACGGGCTACCACGCCAACCTCGGGGTCGTGTCCGGCCTGTCAAGCCCCGGCACGCTCATCGTCTCGGACGCCCACGTCCATGCCTCGCTGATCGACGGGTGCCGCCTGGCCAGGGGCACCGTCGCGGTCGCTCCGCACAACGACGTCGCCGCGATCGAGCGGCTGCTCGCCGCCCGCACCCAGCAGCGGGCCTTGGTCCTGATCGAGACGATCTACTCGGTGCTCGGCGACGCCGCTCCGGTGGCCGACCTGGCCGAGGTCTGTCGCCGACACGGCGCCGTGCTAGTCGCCGACGAGGCCCACGCGATCGGGGTCGCTGGTCGCCACGGCCGCGGCCTGCTGGCGGAATTCGGCCTCGCAGGGCGCACCGACGTGATCGCGACGATGACCCTATCGAAGTCTTTGGGCTCGCAAGGCGGGGCCGTTGTCGGAAGCGCGTCGTTGCGAGAGCATCTGATCAACCGGGCCCGAACGTTCATCTATGACACCGGACTTGCGCCCGCCGCGACAGGCGGCGCGCTCGCCGCACTAGAGCTCATCGAGTCCGAACCGGTGCGGGTGGAGCGAGTGCGCTTCGCGGCCGCCGTACTGGCCGAAGCCTGCGGTGTCGACCCGCCTGCGGGTGCCGTCCTGTCGATGTCCATGCCCGGCCCACGCCAGGCCGTCGCCGCGGTTGCTGCCGCGGCGTCCCGCGGCGTGCGAATCGGCTGCTTCCGGCCGCCATCGACTCCTGACCGGATCTCGCGGCTGCGTTTCACGGCGCACGGCCACCACAGCGACGAGGAACTGGGCTTCGCGGCGAAGGTGCTGCGCGAGGTGGTCACCGCATGAGTGTCCTGGTTGTGACCGGCACGGACACCGGAGTCGGCAAGACGGTAATGACCGCCGCGTTGGCTGCCGTGATCCGTGCCTCGGGTCAGCGCGTCTGTGTGGTTAAGCCGGCGCAGACCGGCGTCACCGCCGACGAGGTGGGCGACGTCGAGGAGGTACGACGGCTCGCCGGACCCATTGCAACGCGTGAGTTCGTCCGGCTTCCCGACCCGCTGGCGCCGGCCGCCGCGGGACGGGCTGCGAGAACGCCGATGGCATGCGTGGCCGAGCACGCTCGTCGCCTTGTCACCGTCGCGGGCGATTTCGACATCGTGATCGTAGAGGGCGCCGGTGGTGTCCTGGTGCCCTTCGATGCTCACGGGGGCACGATCGCCGACCTCGCCGCCCACGTGCAGGCGTCCGGTGCCGCCGTGCAGACCATCGTCGTCGCCCGGGCCGGGCTCGGGACTCTCAACCACAGCGCCCTCACCGTCGAAGCCCTGCGACATCGTGGCCTGAGCTGCCGTGGACTGGTCATCGGCAGTTGGCCGGCACACCCCGACGCGGCCATGCGCCACAACCTCGTCGACCTGCCGACCGTGACGGGCCGGCCAATCATCGGGAAGATCCCAGCGGCGGCGGCGGAATTGGACCCCGCGGTGTTCCAGGCGCGGGCCGGTGACTGGTTCTCATCTGAGGCCGTGCCGCCATGGTGACCACACCAGGAGGCTGCCCGGTCACCTTTGACCAGGACCGCCGGATGTGGGTGATCACCGACCCAGATGCGGTCAGAGACGTCCTCCTTGGCTGCGAGACCTTTCTACCCGACAACGCGCTCACCGCATACTCACCGCTGAGCGGTCGCAGCCTGCGAATCCTCGCCGAGGTCGGCTTCACGCTTCCGCCGACGTTGGCCAGCAACTCCAGTCCATCGCACCGGCCGATCCGGCGGACGGTTGCACGGTTCTTCAGCCCCGCCAAGGTGGCGGCCGTGGAGCCGCTGGTGCGTCAGCTGGTGGAGGATCGCCTGCCGGCCGTCCACTCGGCGCTTGTGCACCGCGGCCAAGCAGACCTCGTCGAGCTGATCGCAGCCGACGTCCCCGCCCGTGCGCTGCTCCACCTGACCGGCATTCACGACGTCCACCTGCCCCACCTGAAGAGGTGGAGCCGTGACTCCCTCGAACTGTTCTGGGGGACACCGTGCGCGCAAAGCCAGGAGGAGCTGGCGCACAGTGCCGCGGAGTACTACGCCTGGCTGCGAGCCCGGGTCCGCCGCGCCCGCGCCTCTCCGACAGATGATCTTCTCGGTTCGTTGATCGAGCTCGGCCTCGACGACGACCGGGTGTGCGCCGCCGGCTACTTCCTCCTTGTCGCCGGGCAGGAGACAACGAGCATGCTGATCTCGACCATCTTCCTGCGCCTGATCGCCCGGCCCGCGACCTGGCGGCGGGCAGCGAATGACCCCGCGTTCGTCGCCCGCGCCGTCGAAACCGCCTTGCAACAAGAGTCCTCCGTGCCCACGTGGCGCCGCACCATCCGGGAATCGACGGAGCTTGCCGGAAAGTCGATTCCCGCGGGAGCGGATCTCCTTCTGACCTTGACCGGTAACGGGGGAAGCCCGGACATCGCGTTCGGCGCAGGGGTTCACCGCTGCCTCGGCGCAGGACTGGCACGGCTCCAGGCCCGTGTCGTCGTGCACGCGACGGCGGCAGCCCTGCCGCGCTTGTGCCTCGCGGAGCGCTCCCCTCGCAGGATCGATCTGCTCTCCTTCTCCGCCCCCGAGCGAGTCCTCGCCGGTTACGCACCGCTTCACGGCGGGTGAGAGAGCGCCCGGGCGCTGACCCATCCCCCAGCGACGACGACCACCGCGTTAGATCTGGGCGTCTCTCGCTATGGGTCTGGCGACAGATGAGTCCCAGGTAGTGGTGTAGCGGGCGAAGGTCCCCCGGACGCGACGACCACCGCGTCAGTCTCTCGCAGTCCTGCGAAAGACGAGCGAGAGGAACGACGCGGTGGTCAACAACAACATGGACGCGCTCGAGTGGTTGCGCAAGCAGCTCGACGGCGACGGGGACGATCTGTTGCGGGAGATGGTGCGCGAGTTCGCCCAGCGGCTCATGGCCGCGGAGGTCGACGCACTCAACGGAGCGAGTTGGGGCGAGGTCAGCCCGGAGCGGGTCAATCACCGCAACGGCTACCGGGCCCGGCCCTTCGACACCCGGGTGGGCAGCATCGAGCTGGCCATCCCCAAGCTTCGCCGGGGCAGCTACTCCCGGACTGGCTCCTGGCCCCACGACGCCGTGCCGAGAAGGCGCTCGTGGTGGTGGTGGCCGAGTGCTACGTCCGCGGGGTCAGCACCCGGCGTGTCAAGGAGTTGGTCAAGACGCTCGGCATCGAGTCGCTGTCGAAGTCCCAGGTGTCGCGCATGGCCGGCGAGCTCGACAAGATGGTCACCGAGTTCCGCAACCGACCCCTCGACGCCGGCCCCTACACCTACGTGTGGATGGACGCCCTCACCCAGAAGGTCCGCGAGGGCGGACGGATCGTCAACGTCGCCGTGGTCATCGCCGTGGGGGTCAACGCCGAGGGACACCGGGAGATCCTCGGGCTCGACGTGATCACCGCCGAAGACGGCGCCGGGTGGCTGGCGTTCCTGCGCGGGCTGGTAGCCCGGGGCCTCACCGGAGTGTCGTTGGTCATCTCCGACGCACATCCCGGCCTCGTCGATGCCATCGCCGCCACCCTGACCGGGGCGAGCTGGCAACGATGCCGGACCCATTACATGCGCAACCTGCTCACCAAGGTTCCCAAGTCCGCCCAGGCCATGGTCGCCACTCTGGTGCGGACGATCTTCGCCCAGCCCGACGCCTCCTCGGTGTGGGCCCAACACGCCCGCGTCGTCGACCAGCTCGCCGAGCGCTTCCCCGCCGCCGCCGAGCACCTGGCCGAGGCCGCTGGCGACGTGTTGGCCTTCACCGGCTTCCCCAAGGAGCACTGGCGCCAGATCTGGAGCGACAATCCCCAGGAGCGACTCAACAAAGAGCTCCGCCGCCGGACCGACGTCGTTGGCATCTTCCCCGACCGCC
>JAHWJU010000295.1 GCA_019348255.1 Actinomycetota bacterium
GGTCCACGCTCGCCGCTGAGGTGGCGGCCGCGGCGCCCGAGGCGGCGGTGGCGGCAGACGCCGATGCCCTGCGTCAGCTTCTCCGTGACTACGTGTGACCAAGGCCCGCCGCGCGCCGCACGCCGGACAGGCGTCAGCCGGCGCCTGACCCGCGGCGGGCCACTACGGTGCATCGTCCGTGGCCCCCCTCCTGAGCGAGCTCGCCAGCCGGCGCCAGCGGGCCCTGGCCGACATCTGCGACACGTTCGTGCCCGGCGTCGACGGGTGTCCCTCGGCCAGCCGTCTCGGCGTGCCCGAGGCCTTCCGCACCATCGCCGAGGCCAACCTCCGCGCCGGCGAGCTGCGGGAGCTCGACGCCCTGCTCGCGCTCTGGAACGGCCGGGGCACCACGCTGGTCGGCGGCGGCGGCTTCCGGCGCTTCCGTGACCTGTCCCACGAGGAGCGAGAGCGGGTCCTGCTCTCGTGGTGTGACAGCCGCCTGCCCAAGCGACGGACCGCCTTCCAGGCGCTGCGCAAGGCGGCCACGACCCTCTCCTCCATGCTGCCGGGCGAGGACGGCCGGAACCCGGCGTGGGACTCGATGGGCTATCCGGGCCCGTGCGGGCGAGTGCCGAACCCTCCGGCCAAGGAGATCCAGCCGCACGCCGTCGACCGGCAGACCACGCTCGACTGCGACGTGTGCGTGGTCGGGTCGGGCGCCGGCGGGGGGACGGCAGCGGCGGTGCTGGCCGGCGCCGGCCTCGACGTGGTCGTGCTCGAGGCCGGCGACTACCTCGACGACGAAGACTTCGACGGTGGCGAGCTCGACGGGTACTCGCGCCTGTACCTGAACGCCGGGACACTCTCCACCGCCGACCAGAGCGTCGGGCTGTTCGCCGGGGCGTGCCTGGGCGGTGGGACGGTGGTCAACTTCTCCACCTCGTTCCGCACCACGGACGAGGTCCGGGCGGAATGGGCCGGGTTCGGCGTCCGGGCCATGGCCTCGAGCGACTACACCCGCAGCCTGGACGCGGTGTGGGACCGCCTCGGCGTCACGACCGACCACAGCCAGCCCTCTCGGCGCGAGCAGGTGATGCAGCAGGGCCTGGAGGCACTCGGATGGCACGTCGACCACATGCCCCGCAACGTGCGGGGCTGCGACGAGGCGGTGTGCGGCTACAGCCCCTTCGGCTGCCTGGCCGGAGCCAAGCAGTCGACCACCAAGACGTGGCTGGCCGACGCGTGGCGGCGGGGGGCTCGCATCCTGGTGCGCACGCGCGCCGAGCGGGTGACCGTCGAGCACGGCCGGGCCCAAGGGGTCGAGGCTCGCACCAGCGACGGCCACGAGGTGACGGTCCGAGCGCGAGCCGTGGTGATGGCGGCCGGGGCGGTCCACACCCCCGCCCTCCTGCGGCGTTCGGGGCTCGACAACCACAACATCGGCCGCCACCTCCGGCTCCATCCGGTGACCGGCGTGGCCGGGGTGTTCGACGAGGAGATCCGCCCGTGGGCGGGCGTGATGCAGGCCGTCTACTCCGACGAGATGGCCGACCTCCACGCCGGCTACGGCATGAAGTTGGAGTCGGCGCCGTTCCACCCCAGCGTCCTGGCCATGTACGCGCCCTGGAGGGCGGCTCGTCAGCACCACGACCTGATGCGGCAGCTGCCCCATCTGGCCCCCATCGGCGTGCTGTTGCGGGACAGCAGCGAGGGCGAGGTTCGGGTCGACCGCCACGGCCAGCCGGTGCTCCACTACCGGCTCAACGACTTCGACATCGGCCACATCCGCACCGGCGTGGACGGGGCAGCTCGGGTGCTCGAGGCCGCCGGTGCCAAGCGCATCTTCTCGGCGCACAAGGACTGGGTCCGCTACGAGCCGGGCCGAGGCCGAGGCCGCCAGGGCTTCCTGGACGAGGCCGACCGGTGCGGGTGGCGAGCGGGACAGTGCGTCTTCACCTCGTTCCACATCATGGGCTCGGCTCGCATGGGTGGCTCCCCCGACAACTCGGCGTGCAACCCCGATGGCGAGACCTGGGACGCCCAGGGCATCTACGTCTGCGACGGATCGACGTTCCCGACCGCATCGGGGGTCAATCCCATGATCACCATCGAGGCCATCGCCCACCTGAACGCCTCGCGACTGGCCCAGACACTCGCCCAGCGCTGAGCGCCTCACGGCCTCCGACTTCGGATCGGCGCTTCGATGAGGTGGGGAGTCAGCTCGTCTCCGACCG
>JAHWJU010000113.1 GCA_019348255.1 Actinomycetota bacterium
GCGAAGCCATCCTGCACAGCATGGTGACCGGAGAGCCGGTCACTGCGCTGTGCGGCAAGGTGTGGGTGCCGTCCCGGGACCCCGAGCGATTCCCCGTGTGCCCCGAGTGCAAGGAGCTCAAGGAGGCGATGGGGTTGTAACCGGTTGCTCCGCGCCCGGAGCAACGCGGCGGGAAACAAGTGGTGGAAGACAACTGGATGGTGGGTGTTGGCTGAGCCGGCGCGGCCAGAAGAGGCCGGACGGCACCACGCCGGGCGCGAAAAGTGCCGGATCGTCATCCGATCCGCCCCGGCGTGACGGATGAACGGTGTGCCGGCGAGGCCGGAGGCGGGCAACACCACTTGAAAGGACTCTTGTGCGAGTCGACGACACCATGCTTCAGGAGCTGACCGAACGCTCCCAGGACCTTCAAACCGACGCGCTCCGAGATGCGCGAGCAGTGCGAGCCGACCTGGCCGATCTGCGAGCTGATCGCGGTGACGCCCGCCCGGAGCCCCAGCAGCTCCAGGCCTATGACGTGAGCCGCCGCGGCCTGCTGCAGAGGCTCGGCCTCACCGGTGGCGGCTTCGCCGCCCGCGGCTTCGCGGCCACCGGCATCGGCGCCGCTCTCGTGTCGATCCTCGGTCGACCGGCAGCAGCCGACCAGGCCCTCGACGTGCAGATCCTCAACACGGCGTCATCGCTGGAGAACCTGGCAGTGGCCACCTACGAGGCCGCTCTGGGACTGCCCTTCATCAAGAACGGCAACAAGACCATCGTTGCCTTCGCCCAGACGACCATGAAGCAGCACGCCGAGCACGGATCTGCCTTCAACGGCCAGGCCAAGGCCCTGGGCGGCAAGGAGCAGACCCAGCCCAACGCGAAGTTCCTCAAGGTGGTCGAGGACGCCAAGCCGAAGCTGAAGAGCCCGCTCGACGTCGTGCAGCTGGCAGCGGCCCTCGAAGAGGTCGCCAGCGACACCTACCTCAACAACCTCACCCAGTTCGCGGATGCCAAGGCCAAGGGCCTCATGGGCTCCGTCATGGGCGTCGAGGTGCAGCACCTGGCCACGCTCAAGGCCGTGGAAGCCCTGCTGATGGGCGGCGGCGAGTCGCTCATCAAGATCCCCACCGACCTGGCCGAGTTGCCGGCGGCTGCAGGCAGCGTCGGCTTCAAGGACGGCGCATTCCTCAAGCCCACCGCCGAGACCATCGCCACCCCCGACACCGGAGCCGTGAAGTGAACAACCAAACCACCGACACCATGCCCGAGCCGGTCGAACCCATGGCGTTCGAGGCACCCTCCATCTCGCTGTCGCGACGCAAGTTCCTGGTCGCCTCCTCGGTGACCGGCCTGGCCCTGGTCGCGGCTGCCTGCGGCGGCGGCGACGACGGCGGCGACGCAACCGGCGACACCGGCCAAACCGGCGCCGGCGAAGGCGGCGACGAGGCCGCCAGCGGCGACGCTGCCGTGGCCCAGTTCGCAGCAGGCCTGGAGGTTCTCGCGGTCGGTACCTACAAGGCGGTACTCGATGCGGCGACTGCCAACAAGCTGGGGCCGGTGCCGCCGGCGGTGGCCGAGTACGTGAAGACGGCCATGGCCCACCACCAGGAGCACCTCGACGCGTGGAACAAGGTGCTGAAGAGTGCCGGCGCCGCCGAGGTCACGACACCCGATGCCAAGCTCAAGCCGGTTGTGGACGCAGAGTTCGCGAAGGTCAAGGACGTCGCCGGAGCGGCCAAGCTCGCGCTCACGCTGGAGGAGATCGCTGCCCAGACCTACCTCAAGGCGATCCCCTCGCTGCAGAGCAAGGACGCCATCAAGCTGGCCGGCTCCATCCAGGCGGTCGATCAGCAGCACGTCGCCATCCTGAACTTCGCCCTTGGGATGTATCCCGTTCCCGACGTCTTCCAGAAGACGGACAAGGCGGCCAGCCCGGCCTGATCCGCCGCATTCCCACGCCAGCCACCGGCGGGGGAACAGCCGCCGGTAACCGCCCGCCCCGATGGGGCGGGCGGTGCCGCGCCTGGGAGTCTCAACTACGGGGCCAGCCGGCCGATCAAGGACCGCAGCTCTCACTCGCCCACGATGCCGGCCGGGAGATCGGATGTTCCACAACCAGAGGCTTGTCGTCGTTGCGGTGTGGTCCTGTGGGTGCTGAGACGGAGCAGCCCTCGCCTGAGACTGCAGCGTTGCTCGCATCGTTGCGGCAATGCGAGACCCTGATCGAAGCGATGTTCAGGATCCAGCGCTCGATCACCCGCCGAACCCCGATCGCCGAGGTGCTCCAAACGGTCACGGAGGCTGCAGCCGAACTGCTGGGGGACGAGGTGTTGGTTGTGGCCATCGACGAGGCCGGCGGCACCGCGGGCACAGTTGGGTCGTGGTCGCTCGGATCGCGCCAGCTCCTCACCGAGGCCGGGCGCGAAGGGCCGATCCACCAGGGCGTCGGTGCCATGGCCGCACCCGTGTTCCAGGACGGCCAGGCGATCGCGGCGCTGGTGGCCGAGTCACGCGACCCGCACCGCCGCTACAGCCAGACTGAACAGGACATCTTCTTGGCTTTGGCGGAGCACGCGTCGCTGGCCATGAACGCCGCCGGCGCCGTCGAGACGATGCGCAGATCCGTCGACGAAGCGCTCCACTCGGCCCGACACGACAGTCTCACGGGGCTGCCGAACCGGACGCTCGTGCTCGAGCTGCTCACCGAGGCGCTCCTGCGGAGGGATCGGGGCCGGCGGATCGGCGTGCTGCTCGTCGACCTCGACCGGTTCAAGATGGTCAACGACACCCTTGGTCACTCCATCGGTGACGAGGTCCTGATCCGGATGGGAGAGCGTCTGCGGGCCGCGGTGCGCCCGCAGGACACGATCGGGCGGCTGGCGGGGGACGAGTTCGTCGTGATCTGTGAGAACGCTGAGGTCCCGGAGCTGCTCCGGGTGGCCGAGAGGGTGGCTGAGGAGGTGGCCGTCCCGCTCCCCCTCTACGGGCGGGACGCGGTCATCACCGCCAGCGTCGGCCTCGCCCACTCCTGCGGTGGGACCCGCGCCGAGGATCTCCTGCGGGACGCTGACGTGGCCATGTACCGCGCCAAGGAGCGGGGCCGGTCGCGGATCGAGCTGTTCGACCGGTCGTTCCGCCAACGCCTCCTCCAGCGCCTGGAGACCGAGCTCTCCCTGCGGCGGGCCCTGACGCGGGACGGGTTCGTCCTGCACTACCAACCCATCCTCGCCACCGGCAGCGGGCGGCTGCTCGGCTTCGAGGCGCTTGTGCGGTGGGAGGACCCCGAACGGGGGCTGGTACCTCCCAGTGATTTCATCCCTCTGGCCGAGGAGACCGGTCTGATCATCCCCATCGGGCGCTGGGTCCTCCGAGAGGCCTGCCGCCAGCTCGGCCGATGGCGAGCCGCAGGTCTGGCACCCGACAACCTCCGCATGAGCGTCAACCTGTCAGCCCGGCAGTTCGCCGGCGCGGGCATCGTGGCCGCGGTGGCCGAGGCGATGGAGGAGGCCGCCCTGGGCCCGGGCAGCTTGTCGCTCGAGATCACCGAAAGCGTGTTGATGGACGAGGTGCTGGCCATGCCTGAGACGTTGGCGGCCCTGAAGGACCTCGGCGTCTCCCTGTCGATAGACGACTTCGGCACCGGCTACTCCTCGCTCAGCTACCTCAGGCGTTTCCCGGTGGATGCGCTGAAGGTCGACCGCTCCTTCGTCCGTGGCCTCGGAATCGACGTCGAGGACTCCGCCATCGTCACCGCCATCGTCACGCTGGCCCATGCCCTGGGGCTCTCGGTCGTGGCTGAAGGAGTGGAGACGCCGGCGCAACTCGAGGAACTGCGCCGCCTGGGCTGCGAGGCGGTACAGGGCTACCTCCTGGGGCGGCCGGAGCCGGCCCACCGGGTGGAGCGGGTGCTGGCCACGATCCGGAGCGGGGGCCTTCACTGGCCGGCGCTGGCGGCTGATCCCGTCAGTCCGACAGCGTCGGCCGCCATCGCCGCGCAGGCCCTGCCGTCTTCGTGACCAGACCGTTCAGGAAGGCGGGTTTCGCGACGACATCGCCTGGAACGTGAGGATGGCCGCGGAGACGTCGCCCACCGCTTCAGCCAGCGGCACGGTGTCGACGGGAACCCCGTACCGGGCCAGCAGGGCCAGGAGGCGGTCGGTCCCGTCGTCGCCCGCGGTGCCCTCCACCAGCGACAGTTCGACCGGGTAGGCGTACTGGCCCCGCCAGCCATGGTCGTCGCGCACCACCGCTCCCCAAACCGCGACCCGCCCGAGGACCAAAGGCAAGCCGGGGACCAGGCACAGTCCGTGGTCGAGCAGTTGTCGCCGGTCCGGACTCGCGTGGATGCCGCAGGCACAGCCCGCTGATGGTGCGGGATGGCCGCCGGTGAGGCAGACGGCCTGCAGCGGCTGGCCGGGATGCCACTCGATGCGGCGGTGACTCACCGATCCCATCCGCCCCGTCTCCGGCTGGAGCAGCCAGTACCTCCAGCCGACGTGTCCCTCACCCGCCGGCGGGTACCGGACCGGGTTCAGTGGGACTGGCTCTCCGGCAGGGTCCACTGCCCCGTCTCGGGGAACAAGGGGTCGACGGTGCACGACGAGTCGGGGTCGGGCTGCCACAGATGGGAAGCCTGTTCCCAACATTGGTCGTGGAAAGCCATGGGGGTCGGGCACATCGCCCCCGACACGGCCAGCTCGGCCCGGTGTCCCTCGTCGGGGGGAACCTCAGCCCCACAGACGTCGCACATGTCGGTTGCCTTCACCGAAGCATGATACCCCACGAGCCGCTGCTAGGCCGATGTGGAAGAGTTGTCGGATGAGCAATAACCGGTCTCTGTTGGTTGGCGCGTTGGTGTCAGTAGTCGTCCTCGTCGTGGTTCCCACGCCCGGCTTCGGAGCCGACGCCGACCTGCCTTACGACGTGCAGACGGTCGAGAGCCCGCGCCCTCAGGCCGGGGCTCTCTGGGGCGAGAGGATGGTGCCGGTCGCCGACATCGACGGCGATGGCGCGAAGGACGTCTTCGTGACCGCTCTCAAGGAGACGGTGGGCGGTGTCGCCAACGCCGGGCGGGTGTACCTGCTTAGCGGCCGCACTGGCTCCGTCATCTATGCCATCGACCCGCCGGAGCCGCAGACGAGCCTGCATCCCTTCTCCGGCTTCGGGTGGTCCCTCAGCCCGCTCGGCGACGTGGACGGCGACGGAAAAGAGGACCTGGCCGCGGGCACCGTCACCCAGTCCGTCCACACCGGCTCAGGTGCGCCCTGCGGGGCTGCCGAGCCCAACGGCTGCAACGAGCAACAGGGGCGGGCGTGGATCTTCAGCGGCGCGACGGGCCAGCTGCTGCACACCCTGGACAATCCCAGCCCCCAGGGCAACAACGACAACCCCGCTCACTTCGGCTGGGTCGGGACCGCCGGGGACGTGACCGGTGACGGCCGCTCCGAGGTACTGGTGGGGGCGTCGAAGAACGACGTCCCAATCGCCTGCGGGGACCTCGACCCCCGCCCGAGCGACTGCCGCGTGGATCAAGGTCAGGCCTTCATCTTCAACGGGGCGACCGGCGCTCTCGTACGCACGCTCGACATGCCGAGCGACGACCTCTACCCGGCGGGCGAGTCGTGTTTCATCAATTGCGGCGAGTTCGGGATGATCGTCCAGACGCCGGGCGACACCGACGGGGACGGCGTGAACGACCACCTGATCGACGCCTGGTTCTACAGCGCGTACACCGGTTCGGGTGCGCCCTGTGGCGATCCGGAGCCGAACGGTTGCAACGAGCAGCAGGGCCGGATGTACGTGTTCAGCGGCCAGACCGGCAAGCTCCTCCTCAAGATCGACAACCCGGAGCCCCAGGCCGGAGCCCGCTTCGGCCTCCAGCTCGTAGAGCCCCTGGCCCCCGGCGACGTCGACGGCGACGGCACGGCCGACATCTACGGCAACGGCTTCGCGCAGAACGGTCCAGCCGGCGCAGCGCAGGGCCGGGCATGGGTCTTCAACGGCAGGACCGGAGCTCTCCTGTACACCCTGGACGACCCCAGGCCCGAGAACGGCGGGCAGTTCGGCTACTCCCTGTCCAGGACGAACCACAACAAGGACGGCGTGCCGGATCTCTACGTCGGCTCCTCGCCCCACCATGTCCCCAACACCCTCCAAACCGGCAGCACCCACGTCTTCGACGGCCGCGACGGGTCGCTCCTGCGCTCCTTCCTCATCCCGGAGTCCGACAAGCAGCCGGGCGTCGGTACCAACCGAGGGCCCAACTTCGGCCGGGCTGTCGTGGCCCCCGGTGACGTGAACGGCGACGACGAGCCGGACTACCTCGCCAGCGCTCCGCGGGTCGACGTAGCGGGCAGGCAGGACCAGGGGCGTGTCTACCGCTTCCTCTCCAAGAGACAGCCGGCCGGCTACTGGCTGGGAGCTTCCGACGGCGGGATCTTCGCCTTCGGCCCGGGCGCCGAGTTCTCCGGTTCGACTGGTGACATTCGGCTCAACAGCCCAGTCGTGGGCATGGCGCCGGACCCCGACGGCAAGGGGTACTGGCTGGTGGCCGCGGACGGTGGCGTCTTCGCCTTCGACGCCCCCTTCTACGGCTCCACCGGCAACCTGCGGTTGAACAGCCCGATCGTAGGTATCGCAGCCGTCCCCGGCGGTGGCGGCTACTACCTCGTGGCGGCCGACGGTGGCGTCTTCGCGTTCGGTGCCACTGCCCGCTTCGCCGGCTCCACCGGTGCCATCAAGCTCAACAAGCCGATCGTGGGCATGGCCGCCGATCGTGACGAGCAGGGCTACTGGCTGTTCGCCTCCGACGGGGGCGTCTTCTCCTTCGATGCAGCCTTTGCCGGATCAGCAGGCAGCCTGCGGTTGAACCAGCCGATCGTCGGAGGAGCCGCTGATCTGGACGGCACCGGCTACTGGCTGGTGGCCTCCGACGGCGGGATCTTCGCCTTCGACGCCGGCTTCCACGGCTCCACCGGTGCCATCAAGCTCAACCAGCCCATCGTGGGCATGGCCGCCGACCGTGACCGCGACGGCTACTGGCTGGTTGCCGCCGACGGCGGGATCTTCGCCTTCGACGCCGCCTTCCACGGCTCCACCGGCGCCATCAAGCTCAACCAGCCGATCGTGGGCATGGGCCCGGCCTAGGCCGGCGCTCGGGGTGGGCGAGGGGGGACTTGAAC
>JAHWJU010000114.1 GCA_019348255.1 Actinomycetota bacterium
CTCGTGCGGCCGGCGCTCAGGTGCCGATGACGCCGCCGTCGGTCCGGGTGACCACGACAGTGCCCGAGCGGGGGGTGTCGAAGGCGTCGTCGTGGGGCCAGGTGCTGCCGTCATCGGGGTGCTGGATGTTGACGAACATGGTGCGCTGGTCGGGTGTGGTGATGACGCCGGTGACCTCGCATCCCACCACCCCGGTGAAGAACCGCTTGATCTCCGGGGCGCCGTGGGCGTCGGTGACGTAGGGGTTGGCGGCCAGCATCTGGTCGTTGGCGCCGGCGGGCTGCCTGCCGTCGGTCTGGATCCACACCCGGCCGTCGGGGTCGACCCACAGCCCGTCCGGAGACCCGAAGGCGTCCTCCTCCTGCACGGTGGAGCCGTCGCCACTGTTCCGGCCCTGCCCGGCCAGCACGAACAGGTCCCAGGAGAAGGTGGTGGCGGCGTGGTCGCCGCCTGCCTCCTCCCAGCGGACGATGTGGCCCCACGGGTTGGGCGTGCGGGGGTTGGCGGCGTTCTCCACCTTGGCGCTGCTCCTGTTGTTGGTCAGGGTGAGGTAGACCAGGCCGGTGCGGGGGTCGACCGAGGTCCACTCCGGGCGGTCCATGGGCGTGGCGCCGAGGGCGGTGGCGGCCAGGCGGGCCTTGACCAGCACGTCGCCCTGGTCGGCGAAGCCGTTGGCGGCGGTGAGCGGGCCCTGGCCGTGCACCAGCGGCAGCCACTCGCCGCTGCCGTCGTCGTTGAACCGGGCCACGTAGAGGGTGCCCTCGTCGAGCGGGCTGCGCCCCCGGGCCTGCAGCGAGCGGGCATTGCCGGCGCTCACGAACTTGTAGGCGTACTCGTTGGCCTGGTCATCGCCCATGTAGACCGTCACCCGGCCCCCCTTGCCCACGTGCACGAAGGCGCCCTCGTGCTTGAGGCGGCCGAGGGCGGTGCGCTTGACCGGCGTCGAGGTCGGGGCGAACGGGTCGATCTCGACCACCCACCCGAAGCGGTGGGCCTCGTTGGGGTCGGTGGCGGTGACCACGAAGCGGTCGTCGTGGGTCGCCCAGTTGAAGCGGTCACCGCCCACGCCGTAGCGGCTGTTGAGGGCGGCGTGCTCGGCGTCGTAGGGGCCGGGGTCGAGGCGGAAGTACCCGTTGAAGTTCTCCTCGCAGGTGAGGTAGGTGCCCCACGGGGTGAAGCCGTGGGCGCAGTTGTTGACCGTGCCGAGCGGCGTGCGCCCGACGGGATCGGCCGAGGTCCTCACCAGGCGGTGGCCGGCGGCGGGGCCCGAGAAGCTCATGGCCGTGTTGGCGGTGATGCGGCGGTTCAACCGGGAGCGCACCACCTCCCACCGCCGGGCCCGGTCACGGGCGATCTCGACCACGCTGACCCCGTGGGCGTTCTGGGACTTGTGCACCATCTCGAGGGTCCAGGCCGCCTTGTCCGGCCGGGACGCCGTCCCGGTGTGGAGATAGCCCTCGTCGGTGTACTCGTGGTTGACCACCAACAGGCCCCGCTCGCTGCCCGCCGGTCCCCGCCCGAGGGGGAAGTAGTGCATGCCGTCGTGGTGCATCCCGGTCTGCTCGGCCTGCTCGGCGGCGGTGTTGCCGCCCGGCACCAGCGGCGGCGTGCCCGGCACGAACTCGGGGAAGCTGCCCAGGATGGGCGTGCCCCAGGGGATGAAGGGGGTGGTGGCGTAGCCGGGGGGCACGTGGACCTCGTCGTCGTAGCCGAGGGGGATGGCGCTGAAGCCGAGCAGGTCACCTGGCCGCCGGCCCCTGCCGTCGCCCCGGGCCCGGCCCGGCGCGCCGGGCGCGGCGCCCGCCAGTCCTTCGAGAAGGCGGCCGCCGGCGAGGAACGCCGCCGCCGAGGCCATCCCCCCGCCGAGGACGTTGCGCCGGGAGAGCCGACTCGCCACCAGCTCGCTGAAGGATCGCTCACCGGCGGTGTTGAGCACGGCGTCGTCGTCGTGGAGCGCCATCGAGAGTTCCTCCTCATCGTTGGGCGGACGTGGGCACGCCCGCGACGAGGCGGAACCTAGGGAGGCCGGGTTTCCGGCCTCCCACGACCAGGTGAACCGGTGGCCAATAGCACGTGGACATCCAGACCGGGTGGGCGGATGGCTGGCGCCGGGCCTGCTCCGGGTGTGGCGCTGAGGAGGACCCCCGTTCACCCGCCGTTGTCCCTAGGGCTCGCTACGGGCTCCGCAGAATTTCCGGCTCGTTCACCCCCCGTTCACCTTTGCGCTCGGTCGGCGTTACCACCGGTCCCTAGCGTGCCCTCTGAGGCCCGTTCGCGAGCCGCCCGCATTCCCTACAGGAGGAACCTTTGTTGCACATCGCCAAGCGCCCCCGGGCGCGACTGTTGGTCATGTTCGTCGCCCTGTCCGTGCTCACCGCCGCCTGTGCCGGCGGTGAGGACTCGGCCGGGACCGGCACCGAGACGACGACAGGGTCCGGGTCCGGCGCCGCCACCGGCGGCACGGTGAACATCTCCGGCTCGTCGACCGTCCTCCCCGTGAGCCAGCTGGTGGCCGAGTCCTACGCCGACGCCGGCAACGACGCCAACGTCAACGTCGACGGACCGGGGACCGGTGACGGCTTCCAGCTGTTCTGCCAGGGCGAGACCGACATCTCCGACGCCTCCCGGCCGATCAAGGAAGCGGAGGTCGCCACCTGTGAGGAGAACGGCATCGAGTTCGTCGAGCTCTACATCGCCATCGACGGGCTGTCGGTCATCTCCAACGCCGACTTCGACGCCGTCGAGTGCCTGAGCTTCGCCGACATGTACGCCCTGTCCGGCCCCGAGTCACAGGGCTTCGACAACTGGACCGACGCCCAGGCCATCGCCGAGGAGCTCGGCTCGGACACCGAGTTCCCCGACGCCCCGCTGAACATCAGCGCACCGGGCGAGGAGTCCGGCACCTACGACAGCTACGTGGAGATCGTGCTCGAGGACATCGCCGAGGAGCGGGGCCAGGAGGCTCAGACCCGGCCGGATTACCAGTCCTCGGGTGACGACAACATCATCCTGCAGGGCATCCAGGGCTCCCCGAGCAGCTACGGCTGGGTGGGGTATGCCTACTTCGCCGAGAACGAGGGCGCGGTGAAGGCGTTCGAGGTGGCCGAGGAGCCCGGTGGCGAGTGCGTGGCCCCGACACCGGAGACCATCGCCAGCGGGGACTACCCCATCTCGCGTCCGCTGTTCATCTACGTCAACGCCGAGAAGGCGGAGTCGAACCCGGCCCTGGCCCCGTTCGTGGACTTCTACCTCTCGGAGGAGGGCATGGCCGCCGTGGCCGAGGCCGGCTACGTCGACATCCCCGAGGAGGACCTGGAGGCCACCCGCCAGACCTGGGAGGACCGCACCACCGGAGCCAACTTCGCCTCCGAGTGAGCTCCCATCCGAGGCCCCCCCTAGGGTGTCGGAGGCTCGGATCCCAAGGTCCGGGCCTCCGTCCCCAGGTGGTCGCAAGGTGACGAGGAGTTGACGATGGCCCAGGCGAGCATCGACCGAGCCGGGTCGACGTTGACGATCGACGACCTGCGCGGCGATCGCGGCCGGACCCGCAAGGAAGCCGTCGCTCGCGGCCTGTTGTCCGCGGCCGGCGGCTTCTCCATCCTGATCAGCGTCCTCATCGTGTACTCGCTCGTCCGCGAGACGTGGACCTTCGTCACCCAGGTGGACTGGAGCCTGGTGTGGGGCGACGGGTGGTTCCCCCGGCGAGCCATGTACGACATCAAGACGCTGGTGGTGGGGAGCCTGATCGTCACCGTGGTCGGGATCGCCGTCGCCGGCCCCATCGGGGTGGGGGCGGCCATCTACCTGTCGGAGTACGCCTCCCGGCGTGTCCGGCGGTTCGTGAAGCCCACCATCGAGATCCTGGCGGGCGTACCCAGCGTGGTGGTGGGGTTCTTCGCTCTCACCTTCATCTCGCCCGAGTTGATCCAGCGGTTCCGGGAGGGCACGCCCCAGCAGACGATGTTCGCCGCCGGCATCGGCGTCGGCGTGCTGATCATCCCGCTCGTGGCGTCGATCAGCGAGGACGCCATGCGCTCGGTGCCCCGCTCGTTACGGGAGGCTTCCTACGGCATGGGCGCCAAGAAGGCGACGACGGTCACCAAGGTGGTGCTGCCGGCGGCCGTCTCCGGCTTGGTGGCGGCCTTCATCGTCGCCGTCAGCCGGGCCATCGGCGAGACCATGGTGGTGTTCATCGCCGCCGGCAAGTCCGGTGGCGCGCTGTTCGAGACCAACCCGTTCGAACCCGGGCTCACCATGACCGCAGCCATGGCGTCGATCGCCTCGGGCACCGACAGCGTCGTCGGCGAGGCACTCACGTTCCAGAGCCTGTTCTTCGTGGGGATGCTCCTGTTCGTGATCACCCTGTCGCTCAACATGGTCGCCGACCGGTTTGTCCGGCGGGTCCGCCACAAGTACTGATGATCGGAGGAGACGCGCCCGTGGCCATCACCACCCCGTTGTCCGCCGGTACCTCCCCAGAGGCTGTTCGCCGGCGCCTGCGAGGGCGGCGCGTCGACCTCGCCGGCGTGGTACTTCGCGTCGCCCTGCTGTTCTCGCTCGCCTTCTCGCTGCTCGTGCTCGCCGTCCTGCTCTACGACGTGGTGACCGGTGGCTGGGAGGTCTTCGCCTCCCGGTTCCAGAGCTTCATGTCCGGCACCTTGCGCTTCTCTGCCGGCGAGTCCGGCATCGCCCAGGCGCTTCGCGGCACCCTGTGGATCGGCGTGTTCGTGGTGCTGTTGGCGTTCCCCCTGGGTATCGCCGCGGCGTTGTATCTCGAGGAGTACGCCGCCGACAATCGCCTGACCCGGTTCATCGACGTCAACATCCGCAACCTGGCCGGCGTTCCCTCGATCGTCTACGGCATCCTGGGCTTCACCATCTTCGTGAAGTCCCTGAGCGGTCTCACCGGCGGGCGTAGCGTGATCGCCGGTGGGCTCACCCTGGCCATCTTGGTGCTGCCCCTGGTCATCATCACGTCGGCGGAGGCGATTCGAGCGGTTCCCGACGAGCTCCGCCTGGCTGGGTTCGGGCTCGGGGCCACCCGGTGGGAGGTCAGCCGCACCCAGGTGCTGCCCTACGCCGCCCCTGGCATCCTCACCGGTACCGTCCTGTCCCTCGCCCGGGCCCTCGGAGAGGCGGCTCCACTCATCCTGGTCGGCGCGGTGGTGGGCCGGCTCGGCTCCAACCCGGGCCTGTTGGACCTCGGATCGCTCGACCAGCGGTTCACTGCCCTTCCCATCGTCATCACCTACTGGGCCGGTCTGCCCCAGGCTGACTTCCGGGCCCTGACCGCCGCCGCCATCGTCGTGATCCTGGCGATCGTGCTGCTGGCCAATGCCGCGGCCATCATTCTCCGTAACCGTTTCGAGTCCAAGCGAGGTTGATCCATGGCCAACCGAACCGGCGCCACCGTCTCGATGGATGTGGGTGATCTGCGCGACGACAGCACAACCAGGAGCGACGCGGGCAATGAGGACGCTCGGGCGCCGGTCTTCCAAGTGGACGACCTCAGCGTGTATTACGGGAGCTTCCGCGCCATACGGAACGTGACGCTGCAGGTCGAGCAACAGCAGATCACCGCCTTCATCGGTCCATCGGGTTGCGGGAAGACCACGATGCTCCGCTGCTTCAACCGCATGAACGACCTCATCGAGACGGCCAGGGTCGAGGGCTGCGTCGCGTACCACGGTGTCAACCTCTACGAGCCGGGGGTCAACCCAGTGGAGGTGCGGCGCCGGATCGGCATGGTGTTCCAGAAGCCGAATCCGTTCCCCAAGTCGATCTACGACAACGTCGCCTACGGCCCTCGCGTCGCCCGCATGAAGGGCGACATGGACGAGATCGTCGAGCGCTCACTGCGACGCGGCGCGCTGTGGGACGAGGTGAAGGACCGGCTGAAGAGCTCGGCGCTCGGGCTCTCGGGGGGCCAGCAACAGCGCCTGTGCATCGCCAGGGCGCTGGCCGTCGACCCGGAGGTGATCCTCATGGACGAGCCGTGTTCGGCGCTCGACCCCATCGCCACCGGGCGCATCGAGGACCTCATGGAGGAGATCAAGACCGAGTACACCATCATCATCGTGACCCACAACATGCAGCAGGCGGCCCGGGTCAGCGACATGTGCGCCTTCTTCACCACCGAGGTCAACGAGAAGAGTGACACTCGCACCGGCCTGCTGATCGAGTTCGACCGCACCGAGCAGATGTTCTCGAACCCCTCCGACGAGCGCACCGAGAACTACGTCACCGGAAGGTTCGGATGAGCGCGCTGATCACAACGGCTGCGCTGTGACCGTGCCGGCCGGGTCGGGTGGTGGCGGCGGCCACCGCTCTCGGTCGAACTTCAGCGCCGAGCTCGATCAGCTGCGCCTCCAGGTCGAGGTCATGGCCGTGCGGGTGGGTGACGCCCTGGAGCGGATGGGCCGAGTGCTGCGCACGGCGGATCCTGTCCTGGCCGAGGCGGCGCTGGCGGCTGACGACGAGGTCGACGCCATGATGGTGTCGCTCACCGCTCGCTGCTACGACCTGATCTGCCGAGAGGCCCCGGTGGCGTCGGACCTGCGCTTCCTGGTCTCGGTGCTGCGGATGCTCGAGGAGCTGGAACGCATCGGCGACCTGTCGCTGCGGGTGGTGAAGCAGGCGCCCGACCTGCCGTTGGTCATGGAGCATCCTTCGATGTTCCGTACGCTGCTGGACATGGCCGACGAGGCGCACGAGCTGTACCGCACCGCTCTCGGCGCCTGGTCGGCCCAGGATCTGGACGCCGCCCGGACCCTGGCCGTGCGGAACCGGGTCATGGACGGCGACTATGCGGCTCTGCTCGACCGGATACTGGCCCTCGACGGTCCAGGGGCGGCCCAGGTGGCGGTGACGGCCGTCCTGGTGGGACGGGCCCTCGAACGCATCGCCGACCACACCGTCATCATCGGTGAGCGGCTCCGGTACCTTCTCACCGCCGACCTTGCCTACCTCGCTTCGGAGGTCCGCTGACGATGCCGACCGAGATCCGCAGGAATTTCCATCAGGCGCTCGACGAGATCCGCGACGACATCGTGCGGCTCGCCGGCATGGTCACCGAGGCCCTGGGGCGGGCGACGGCGGCCCTTCTCCAGGGTGACCTGCGGGTGGCCGAGGAGATCATCGCCAACGACGACGTGCTCG
>JAHWJU010000115.1 GCA_019348255.1 Actinomycetota bacterium
CGGCGTCCGACTCGGCCTTCCCATCGGCGTCCGACTCGGCCCCGGCCTCGACTTCGTCCTCCGAGGCGGGCTCGGCTTCAGCGTCGGCAGGCTTGTCCGTCGAGCGCCCCTCCTCGTCCGGAACTGCGTCGGTCTCCGGCGCCGAGTCCGCCTCCGTCGGCCCCGCCACCTGCTCGGACGTGGCGTCGTCCGGGCCTTGCGTGGTGGGTTCCTGCGTGGGCTCGGAGTCCTCGTCGTTTGTCATGGCCGGAATGTAGCCAGGATGTCTCGGATGCTGCCGTCCTCGACCTCGCCGAAATCGGCATACCACCACCCGACGGCAACGAACTGATCCGGCACCAGTGGACAGACGACGGCGTCGGCGGCCGCGGCGAGACGCTCGACGGCCGGCGCCGAGCCCACCGGCGCCGCGACCCCCACCTGGGCCGCTCCGCCGGCGCGGGCGGCCTCGACGGCGGCCAGCATGGTTGCTCCGGTTGCGATGCCGTCGTCCACCAGAAGCACCCGGCGGTCCGCCACGACCGGCGCCGGCCGATCGCCGCGGTACGCCTGGGCCCGGCGCTCGAGCTCGGCCTGCTCCTCCGCCACCACGCCGGCGACGGCGTCGGGTGCTATCCCGGCTACAGCCAGCACGTCGCTGTTGATGACCTGGATCCCGCCCGAGGCGATGGCCCCCATGGCCAGCTCCCGGTGTCCCGGCACCCCCAGCTTTCGCACCAGCATCAGGTCGAGCTCCGAGCCGGTGTGGCGGGCGATCTCCGCGGCCACCGGTACCCCCCCGCGGGGCAGTCCCAGCACCAGCTCTGGGTGCACGACCCCCTCGGTAGCCGCGGCCAGCCGGTGCCCGGCCTCGGCGCGGTCGCGGTAGCCGGCTGCTCTCAGGAGCGGGCTTTCACCAGCCGCCCGATGACCTGACGCCCAACGGTCAGGATGCGGTCGAAGAGGGCCGCCGGGACCCCCACGAGGATGTTGAACGGGGGCGTGTCCGGCACAAAGGGATGCGGCCGGGTGGGAGCCGCCTCCTTCGCCTGGTCCACCCGCTCGCCCAGTTGGTTGAGCTCTTCGACGCTGAAGATGTCGCGCACCTGCTTGAAGAGGTCGTTCTCCTCCTCCTCCACGTGGTGGCGCACGTTTTCGATCAGCACCGTCATCTTGGCCCGGAACCGGTCATTGGTGGGAGCCAGCTTCTGCAGCTCCGACATGGCCAACTTCACCAGGTGGTGCTCTTCCAGCGCCTCCAGCACGTCGAACTCCTCGTCCTTGCCGAGGCGGGCTCTGATCGCCGGATAGAAGACCTGCTCTTCAACCGTTGCGTGCTTCGAGAGCTGTTCGACGACGAGGTCCCTGACCCGGCCAAGCTCAGAAGCGTCATCGGGACGGGCCGTCTCGAACCGCCTGAACAGCTCCTCGACGTTGTTGTGGTCCTGCTTGAGAAGGGTCAACACGTTCATGGCGCGTACCTTCCCCCCGCCGCAGGCCGGAAACGCTCACCCGCCGACGCCCAACAGCCGTTGGCGGGTGACGGCGCGGAACCCGCGGCGCAACCCGACCAGGGCGAAGAGCCACGCGAGGGCGCCGACGACGATGCCGGAGCGGGCCTCACCCAGGAGCAGCCCGCTCGACTGTGCGTACGACACCAGGATGAGCGGCAGGGTGACGAGGCCGGAGGACTGCTGCGCGGCGGCAGCGCTCGTGACCCTGGCCGAGAGCCTGAGCACCACCGACAAGGTGAGGGCCAGGAACGGCGGCACCACCCAGAACATGAGCAGCCACCAGTCGCCCGTCGGGAAGAACCAGCCGCCGACCTTCGGTCCGACGATCAGGTTGACCACCAGGGAGTACGCGGCGAAGCCGGCGAGGGTGGTGAGGTACCCCGGGAGCAGGCTTGCGATCAGCTTGCCGAAGTAGATCTCCCGCTCCGTGGCAGGGGAGTGCGCGAGGAACTCGCCGGTTCCTCGTTCCCTCTCCCCGACGATCGTGTTTGCGCCCACTGCGGTGGAGATGGTGATGGGGACGATCACCGCCAGCGGGGCGAACAGGTAGACGGCAAGAGCGTGGGAGGTCCGCGCCGCGGGATCGTCCCCCCGCACCTCGGCTCGGGCCCGCTGAGGCAGGACGTCGAGGGTCGCCGCCACCTTCTGCACCACCGCGGCGTCCTTGGCCCCGCCCACGGCCAGAAGCAGGGACGCCGGCGCGACGACGAAGAACAAAACGGCGAGGAAGAGCATCGGTAGCCAGAAGTCGGGGCTCTGACGCAGTTGGCGCAGGTCGGTGGCCGCGATGACCAGGGTTCGACTGGAGAACCACCGCCCGTTCACGGCCCTGTCCCCTGTGCCGCCTGCTCCGAGGGGCCGCGGCGCCGGACGGCGAAGTACAACTCCTCCAGCGTCGGCTTGCGGGGGACCACGCCGGTGAGGCGGGCGCCGCCGGCGGCAAGGGCGGCGACCACGTCGGGAACTCGTTCCAGGCGATCGAGCTCCACGATGGCGGGCCCCCCGTTGCGCTCATAGGAGCGGACCCCTTCCATCGCCGCCACCCGGTCGAGAGCTTCGGGCCGTTCGGCTTCCAGCATCACGACCGGATGGGGCCAGTACCGCGCCACCAGCTCCTCGGGCGGCCCGGTGATCAGGTCCCGGCCGGCGTCGAGGATGACCACCTGGTCGGCCAGCCCTTCGGCCTCGAGGAGCAGATGGGTGCAGAGGACGACGGTCTTGCCGGTAGCCGCCATCTCGTCGATGAGCCGCAACACGGCCTGTCCCGACTCCGGGTCCAGGCCCGAGGTGGGCTCGTCCAGCAGGAGCAGGTCCGGGTCGTGCAGTACCGCCCGGGCCAGGGCCAGTCGGGTCTTCATCCCGGTGGAGTAGCCACCCACCCGCAGATCCAAGGCACTGCCGATCCCGAAGAGCGCCGCCGCCTCCCGCAGTCGCTGGTCCGTACCGGCGCCGCTACGACCGCCTTGCAGTCCGTAGAGGCGGGCCGCGTACCGGAGGTTGTCGATGCCGGAGAGGCGGTCGTACAGGGCAGGCTTGGCGGCCACGACGCCGCAGCGCCGCCTGACCTCCTGCCCCTGCGCGGGGTCGAGCGGGTCGAGCCCGAAGATCCGAACCCGGCCCTGTTGCGGGTGCAGCGCCCCCGTCGCCACCCGCACGGCGGTCGTCTTGCCCGCCCCGTTCGGTCCGAGCAGGACAGTGACGGCACCGGCCGGCGCGTGGAGGCTCAGGTCGGCAAGACCGACCACGCCGGCGAAGGAGACGGCCACGTGGTCGAGGAGCAGGACTGGATCTGCGCTCATGCACTCCGGTGTGCGGGTTCAGGCGAGGCCGCAGTCACACCAGGCTAGAGGTCGAGGCCGGGTTCCACGCACCGCCGGCCGGGAGCTCGCGGTCACCCCGGGAGGGCCAGGGCCTAGCGTCTGGGTGTGAAGCGCCTGGTGCTGTGGGACGTCGACGGCACCCTTGTGCGGCTCGGCCAGGCCAGCCGGCACCCGTTCCAGGTCGCCCTCACCCACGTCTTGGGCCGGGAGCTCGAAGAGCAGTTCCACGAGCGGGTGGAGATGTCGGGCAAGACCGACCCCCAGATCGCCCGGGAGCTGCTCCTCCTGGCCGAGGTGGCGGAGCACCAGGTGGGCGAGGAGACCGCGGCCGTGCTCGAGCACCTGGAGGCAGAGCTCGCCGCGCTGGCCGACCGGATGCCGGAGGACGGCCGCGTCCTTCCTGGGGTCGCGGAGCTGTTGGGCGGACTGGACGCCGACCCTCTGGTCGTGCAGTCGGTGCTCACCGGCAATCTGGCGGCGAACGCGGCCGTGAAGCTGGGCGCGTTCGGCCTCGACCGGTGGCTGGACCTGTCCATCGGCGCCTACGGCAGTGACGACGCCGACCGTACCCAGCTGGTTCCGGTGGCCCGTGGCCGGGCGGCCCAGCGGCACGGCGTGGCGTTCCCGCCGGACTCGGTCTGGGTCGTGGGGGACACGCCGGCCGATCTGGCCTGCGCCCGAGCCGGCGGTGCCCACTGCTTGCTCGTGGCCACCGGGCGCTTCGCCCGCAGTGACCTCGAGGGGCTGGGTGCCGATGCGGTGCTCGAAGATCTGTCCGATACCTCGATGGTCATCGAGATCCTTCGTTCATGACCAGGGACGCGCCCGCCAGAAGCTGATCCGGAGGACGAAGCGTGCCGTAGAAAGGAGGTGGCAAACGGAGTGAAGCGAGTTTCGAGTCCGGGTCGGGATGGTACGGAACCGTCGTTGACGCATGCGCCTCCATGCCGGCCGGCCCCCGCGGCGGTAGGTGACGGCGTCGGCCGCGCCCCGGCACCGGATCAGGGAATGTAGAGATGCCCGCACGCTCGAAGCTTTACCGCTCACTCCGGGTTGCCAACACCCTGGTGTTCTCAGTGGCCATGGCGCTGGTCCTGGACCACAGTGCAGCCGCGGCCCGGGGCCCGCTGATCGCCACTCCACACTGGGAGACGGGCCACCGGAACCTGGTCGTCGTCGACAAGACCGGCGATCCGGAGTGGCACCAGGCCACGCGCCACGCCGTCGAGGTGTGGCGGGCGGCGCTGGCGCCGACCGACGTCCGGATCTCCTGGGAGCAGGGAGAGGGCGAGTGCACCCCCGACGGCACCCGCATCGCCATCTGCGAGGCACCGCACTCCGGGCTGGGCGACGTCCACAACCAAGGACGGGAGGGAGTGGCCAACGTCGGCTTCACCCGCGGTCACAGCAGCGCCGCCGTGCTCGTCGTCTGTGGGGACTGCCGGCTCGACGGCCAGCGCCGCCGCGTCGTGGCGGCCCACGAGATGGGCCACGCCCTCGGCCTCAGTCACTCCCTGAGACCGACATCGGTGATGTTCCCGACCGGGTCCGGCGACGGCCCGGACCGACTCGACCTGGCGCAGCTGCGTGAGATGTACGACCACGTCGACGTCGAGGAGCGCTGCGCCCTGTTCAACCTGCGCTGGGGCGGATTCTGCGTCTGACCGTCAGCTGACGGAGGGGACCCTCCCCACCAGAGCCTCCACGCGGTCCTGGCACCGGCCGAGGTGGTCGGGGCTGGCGTCGCTGAGTTTGAAGGTGACGACGTGGTTGATCATGCACTCGACGGTAGGCCGGGGGTGCTCCGTAGGATCTGGCGATGGCCACCACCGCATCGTTCGGGTCATGGAGCTCGCCGATCACATCCGATCTCCTGGTCGAGAAGGTGGTGCGGCTGAGTCAGGTGCTGGTGGACGGGGAGGACGTGTACTGGAACGAGTCGCGTCCTGCCGAGGGGGGGCGCCAGGTGGTCGTGCGTCGCACTCCCTCCGGGGCGCTCGCCGACGTGCTCCCGGCGGGGTTCTCGGCTCGCACCTTGGTGCACGAGTACGGCGGCCAGTCCTTCGCCGTCTGGCGAGGGACCGTCTTCTTCTCCAACTTCGACGACCAGAGGTTGTACCGCATCACCGCCGGCGACGGCGACGTCCGCCCCCTCACCGCCGAGCCGACGACCCCCCGTTCGGAGCGGTACGCCGATCCGGTCGTCACTCCCGACGGGAGTTGGTTGGTGTGCGTGCGTGAGCGGCACCTCGCCGGCGAGGTGGTGAACGACGTGGTGGCGGTGCCGACCGAGGGCGGCGGGGCCGTGGTGTTGGCCGAAGGGCACGACTTCTTCGCCGCTCCCCGGCTCTCAGCGGATGGCTCGAAGCTGTGCTGGCTGAGCTGGGACCACCCCAACATGCCCTGGGACGGAACCGAGCTCTGGGCCGCGCCCCTGGCCGACGGCCGCCTCGCCGGCGAGGCCCACAGGGTGGCCGGGGGCACTACGGAGTCGATCAGCCAGCCGCGGTGGTCTCCCGACGGACGGCTGCACTACGTGTCGGACGCCACCGGCTGGTGGAACCTCTACGCCGCAGATGGGGAGCCCGGCGCGAAGCCCACGCCCCTCGTCCAGCGGGAAGCCGAGTTCAGCGGGCCGGACTGGGTATTCGGGCAGTCCACCTATGCGTTCTTCGACCATGACCTCATCGTTGCGTCCTGGTCGGAGGCGGGGAGCGGTCGCTTCGGCACCGTCGGGCCCGAATGGCTGCAGGAGGTGCCGGTCCCGTACAGCTCGGTGGAGTCGGTTCAGCCGGTCCCCGGTGGCGTCGTGGTCATCGCCGGCTCGCCCAGCCAGGCGCCGGCGGTGGTGCGCGTCAGCCTTCCGTCGGGGGACACCGAAGTCCTGCGGCGGTCCCGAGAGGACCGGATCGACGGTGACTACCTGTCGGAGCCGGAGGCCCTGGAGTTCCCGACCGAAGGCGGCCTCACCGCCTTCGCGCTCTACTACCCGCCCCGCAACCGCGACTTCGAGGCTCCCGTCGAGGAGAAACCACCACTCGTGGTCATGAGCCATGGCGGACCCACCAGCGCCACATCTTCGGTCCTGAACCTGGCCGTGCAGTACTTCACCAGCCGCGGCATGGCCGTGGTGGACGTGAACTACGGCGGCAGCACGGGGTACGGCCGCGAGTACCGGGAGCGGCTCCGCGGCCGATGGGGGGTCGTCGATGTCGACGACTGTGTCAACGCCGCCCTCCACCTCGCCGACCACGGCCTGGTCGATCGAAACCGCCTGGTCATCCGGGGCGCCAGCGCCGGCGGCTACACCACACTGGCTGCCCTCACGTTCCGCGACACGTTCACAGCCGGCGCCAGCCACTACGGAGTAGCCGATGTAGAGGCGCTGGCCAAGGACACCCACAAGTTCGAATCCCGGTACCTCGACGGCCTCATCGGGCCCTACCCCGCCTCCCGCGCGCTCTACGTGGAGCGGTCGCCGATCCACCACACCCACCGGTTGCAGCGGCCCATGATCCTGTTCCAGGGCGTGGAGGACGAGGTGGTGCCGCCGGAGCAGGCGGAGATGATGGCCGCCGCGCTGCGGGCGAAAGGCATCCCCTTCGCCTACCTCGCCTTCGAAGGAGAACAACACGGGTTCCGCCGGGCCGAGACCATCAAACGGGTGGCCGAAGCCGAAGTGTGGTTCTACGGCCGTATTCTCGGCTTCTCGCCCAGCGACGAGATCGACCCGGTCCCCTTGGAGAACGAAGAGGCCCTGCCGCTGCAGTGAGTGCCGGAGCCGAGAGTGGGGGCGGAGGGCCTCGATCCCTCAACCAACGATTTAAAAGACCGCTGCGC
>JAHWJU010000030.1 GCA_019348255.1 Actinomycetota bacterium
ACGCTGGCTTTGGCCTCGGCCACCAGATCGGCTGCTCTCTTCGCTTCCGGCATCGTCTCTCCTTCCGCCCGGATCCGTCGCCCGATTCCACCACCCGGGCAGCCGGCGATCAACCGCTCGGGGCGCCGTAGTCTCAAGCGTCCTGGACCTGACGCGGCGCGGGGCCACTTCGTCTCCTCCATGGGGCCGGGGGTCGGCCGCCTAACGTGTAGTCCCGTGCCGAACGGGCGCTCCGGTAGGTCGATCCTGGCGCTGCGGCACCCGGCGCAGTACGTCGTGGCGGCGTTCGTCGCCGCCAGTCTGGTCGGCGCGCTGCTGCTGTCGATCCCGGCCGCGTCCCAGGCGCCAGGGCGGGCGCCGGCGCTAACCGCGCTGTTCACAGCCACCTCGGCCGTCTGCGTCACCGGGCTCGTGGTCGTCGACACGGGTGGGTACTGGACCACCTTCGGGCAGTGGATCATCCTCGCCCTCATCCAGGTGGGCGGCTTCGGGATCATGACGCTGACCTCTCTCATCGTGTTCGTGGTGGCGCGGCGCCTGGGCCTGCGCCGACGTCTCATCGCCGCCGCCGAGACGGGCTCGATGAACCTCGGGGACGTCCGCCAGCTCCTCATCGGTGTCGCGCAACTGAGCTTCGGCGTCGAGGCCGTCGTGGCGACACTGCTCTTCCTGCGATTCTGGATCAGTCATGGCGAGGCGCCGGGGCGAGCGGCGTTCCTAGGCGTCTTCCATGCCGTCTCCGCCTTCAACAACGCCGGCTTCTCGGTGTTCAGCGACAGCATGATCGGCCTCAACCGCGACCCGTTCGTGCTCCTGGTGCTGTCCGCCACCGTCGTGATCGGGGGCCTGGGCCTCCTGGTGTGGGCCCAGATCGCCAGGAACCCCCGCCGGCCACAGCGCTGGAACCTTCACGCCAAGCTGACGGTGGTCACGACCGCGGTACTGGTCACCACCGGGTGGGCGCTGTTCGCATGGTTCGAGTGGACGAACCCCCGCACCCTCGGGCGGATGTCCATCCCCGACTCGCTGGGGAACGCGCTGTTCCACAGCGTCATGCCCCGGACTGCAGGGTTCAACTCCGTCGACGTCGCCGCCATGCGTGAGCCGTCCCGCCTCCTGACCGAGATCCTCATGTTCATCGGCGGAGGAAGCGCGTCGACCGCCGGCGGCATCAAGGTCACCACCTTCGCCCTGCTCGGCTGGGTCATGTGGGCCGAGGTGCGGGGCGATCCCGATGTGGTCGCCTTCGAGCGGCGGGTGCCCGAAGAGGCCCAGCGCCAAGCCGTCACCGTTGCCCTGAGCGCCATCGGCCTGGTGATCGTGGCCACCATGGCGCTGCTGGCAACGACGGAACTGCCCCGGGCCGACCTGCAGTTCGAAGCCATCTCGGCGGTAGGAACTGTCGGGCTTTCGACCGGCGCCACCGCGCTGCTGTCGAGCTCCTCCCAGATCATCGTCATCGGTCTCATGATCCTCGGCCGCGTCGGGCCCCCCACGCTGTTCGCCGCGCTGGTGCTGAGAGAGCGGGATCGGCAGTATGGGTTCGCCGACGAAAGGCCCATCATTGGTTGAGAGACAGCCCGGAAGCCGTGGATCCCGACGCCGCCACGTCCATCCGGCGGACAAGGGGGGCCAGATCGTCGTCGTCGGCCTCGGCCGCTTCGGCGGCGCGGTCGCGGCCGAGTTGGTCCGCCTCGGATTCGAGGTGCTCGGGATCGACACCGACGGGTCGCAGATCCAGCACTACGCGGACATGTTGACCCACGTGGTCCAAGCCGATTCCACGAACGAAGAAGCCCTACGTCAGCTCGGGGTGGGTGAGTTCCTGCATGCCGTGGTGGGCATCGGCACCGACATCGAAGCCAGCGTCCTGACGACTTCGGCCCTGGGCGACCTGGGCATCCCCAACATCTGGGCCAAGGCCGTCACCCGGTCGCACGGACGCATCCTGGAGCGGGTGGGGGCCCACCATGTCGTCTTCCCCGAACACGACATGGGCCACCGCGTGGCGCACCAGGTCGGAGGCCGGATCATCGACTGGTTCCAACTCGACGACGACTTCGCCATGGTGGAGACGATGGTGCCGAACGAGTTGGTGGGCCACTCACTCGGCGAGATGGGCATCCGCGCCCGCTACGGGGTGACCGTCGTATGTGTCAAGCCGCCGGGCCAGCGCTTCACCTACGCCACTGCCGACACCATCCTCGAAGCAGGAACTGTCCTGGTGGTGGCGGGGCCGGGCAAGAAGGCCGAAGCGTTCGCTCATCTCGACTGAACCGCACCCACAAACCCCGCATGTGCTGCTAGCTGCGACCTGCCCCCTCCAGGAGCACCTCGGCGATCTGCACGGCGTTGAGCGCCGCCCCCTTGCGGAGGTTGTCACCGCTCACGAACAGGGCCAGCCCGTTGGGGCTGCCCTCGTCACGCCTGATGCGCCCGACGAGGACGGGGTCGGCACCGGCCGCCTTGAGCGGAGTCGGGACATCGACCAGCTGAACCCCGGGAGCCCGGGATAGCAACTCCACTGCCCGTTGGGGCGTCATGGCTCGGGCGAACTCGGCAGTGACGGCGAGCGAATGCCCGGTGAGGACCGGCACCCGCACGCAGGTGGTGGAGACCGGGAGGTCCGGGATCTCGAGGATCTTGCGGGTCTCGTTGCGCAACTTCTCCTCCTCGGTCGTCTCCGGGCCGTTGAACCCGCCCGCATGGGGCACCACGTTGAAGGCAACCGTTTCGGGGAAGACCGACGGCGGCGGGAACTCGATGGCCGAGCCGTCGAATGCCAGCTCGCCGGCCTTGTCGCCGGCCGCGGCCAGCTCGTCGAGGAGCTCCCCGGGACCGGACACGCCGGCGCCGGAGACGGCCTGGTAGGTCGACACCACCAGCCGGGTCAGTCGTGCCTCGTCGTGCAACGGCTTGAGCGCCGGCATGGCCACCATGGTCGTGCAGTTGGGGTTGGCCACGATGCCCTTGGGCATGGCCGCCAACGCGTGCGGGTTCACCTCGGCCACCACCAGCGGCACCTCCGGGTCCATCCGGAAGGCCTTCGAGTTGTCGATGACGACGGCGCCGGCGGCCGCTACCCGGGGCGCCAGCTCAGCCGAGGCGTCAGCGCCTATGGAGAACAGGGCGATGTCGAGGCCGGCGTAGTCGCCGGAGGATGCGTCCTCCACTTCGATCTCGTCGTCGAGCCAGGGCAGACGCTTGCCGGCCGAGCGGGCGGACGCGAAGAACCGCAGCTGGCGGAGCGGGAACCGCCGCTCGGCCAGCAGGGCGCGCATGACCGTGCCCACCTGGCCCGTGGCGCCGAAGACACCGACGCGAAGCCCGCCGCCGGCGGCGGCAATCGGGCTCACTCAGCGCTCCAGGCCGAAGGCGTGGTGCAAGGACTGCACCGCTTCGTCGATCTGGTGCGCCCTGACGACGCAGGAGATGCGGATGGGGGAGGTCGAGATCATGTCGATGTTGACACCTTCGTCGGCGAGCGTCTCGAACATCTTCGCGGCGATGCCCGGGTGTGTCTTCATACCAGCGCCGATGAGGGAGACCCTGGCGATTTCCCGGTCGGCCAGCACGTCGCTCCCTCCGATCTCGTCCCGCATGGCGGCGGTCACCCGCAGGCCGGCGTCCAGATCGTCCTTGGGGACGGTGAAGGAGATGTCGGTGGATCCGTGCACCGACACGTTCTGCACGATCATGTCGACGTTCACGTGGTTGTCGGCGAGCGCCCTGAACAGCCGCGCCGCGATACCGGGACGATCGGGCACCCCGGTCACGGTGACCTTGGCCTCCGAACTGTCGGCCACCACGCCCGAGATGATGGCCTGTTCCATGGTCGGGTCCTCCTCCCGGATCCACGTCCCCGGCTCCCAGGTGAAGCTCGAGCGGACGTGCAACGGCACCTTCCAGGTGCGGGCGAACTCTACCGAGCGCATCTCCGGCTTCGGGCAGCCGCTCGCGCACATCTCGAGCATCTCTTCGTAGGAGACCCGCTGGAGCCGCCGCGCTGTGGGCACGATCCTCGGATCGGCCGTGAAGACACCGGAGACGTCGGTGTAGAGCTCGCAGGCGTCGCCGCCGAGGGCATGGGCCAGGGCGACGGCGGTGGTGTCGGAGCCGCCCCGGCCGAGGAAGGTGACATCGCGATCGTCAGCCGACATCCCTTGCGCGCCTCCCACCACTGGCACCTTGCCTGCGGTGAGGGCGGCTCTGAGGCGGTCGCCGCGGATCTCGAGGATCTTGGCCTTGGTGTGGGTGGAGTCGGTGATGATGCCCGCCTGGCTGCCGGTGTAGCTGGCGGCGTCCACGCCGAGGTCGTGCAGCGCCATCACCAACAGCGCCGTGGCCTTGCGTTCCCCGGCAGTGATCAGCATGTCCATCTCCCGCCCCGGCCGCACCCGGGAGACCTCGCCCGACAGGCGGATCAGGTCGTCGGTCTCCTTTCCCATGGCGCTGACCACCACCAGCACCTCGTTGCCTTGGCGGGAGGTACGAGCGACGTGGTCGGCGACGCTGCGGATCCGTTCGGGGTCGGCCACAGACGTGCCGCCATACTTCTGCACGACCAGGGACACGCCTGCATCCTAAGAGGCGCCCCCCGCTGTTCGGATCCCGACCCTCCCGAGTAGCGTCCGCGGCATGCCCACCGAGAAACGAGAGCGCCAGCGCGCCGGTCGGGAGTCACGCCGCGCCGCCGCCCGCGAGGCGCAGAAGCGGGCGGCTCGCCGGCGCCAGATCATCAGCATCCTGGTCCTGCTCGCCGTGGTGGCGGGGGTTGGCTTCGTCATCAGCCGGTCCGGCTCCGAGGCCGATGCCACGAAGAACGCGTCGGCCGATGCCGGCGATACCAGCGACGCCTCGGACACAACGGACAAGGCCACAGAAGAGGACGCCAAGAAGCCTGAGGCTGCCGTCGGGTCGGCCGAGTGCCCGCCGGTCGGCGGCAGCGACGAACGCAGGACCAGCTTCGACGGCCCCCCCAAGATGTGCATCGATCCGAGCCAGAAGTACTCCGCCGAGGTCCAGACCGACATCGGCAAATTCACCATCGACCTGGACGCCAGCCGGGCGCCCAGGACGGTGAACAACTTCGTGTTCCTGTCGCGCTACCGCTATTACGACGGGGTCCCCTTCCACCGGGTGATCCCCGACTTCGTCGTGCAGGGCGGCGACGCCGAGAAGGAGAACGGCACCGGCGGGCCCGGGTACAAGTTCGAAGACGAGCTGCCCGAGGCGGGCGAGTACAAGACCGGCTCGGTGGCCATGGCCAACTCCGGGCCCAACACCAACGGCTCGCAGTTCTACATCGTCGTGAGCGAAGCCGGGGCGGCCAAGCTCCAGCCGCTGTACTCGCTGTTCGGGACGGTCGTCGAGGGGATGGAAGTCGTGAAGGCCATCGAGGCCGACGGCACCGAGAGCGGCCAGCCCAGGATCACCCACAAGATCACCAAGGTCACGATCACCGAGAAGGATGGATAACGAGATGGCGCAACAGTGGAACCGCCCCCCCGAGATGGCGATCGACCCGCAGAAGCGGTACACGGCCACCATGTCGACGTCGAAGGGCGACATCGTCATAGCCCTCGACGCCGTGCAGGCACCGGGGACCGTCAACAACTTCGTCTTCCTGGCCCGGGAGGGCTACTACGACGGCGTGATCTTCCACCGCGTCATCTCCGGCTTCATGATCCAGGGCGGCGACCCCACCGGCACCGGCCGCGGCGGTCCCGGCTACCGCTTTGCCGACGAACTGCCCCGCCCGGGCCAGTACGAGCTGGGATCGGTGGCCATGGCCAACGCCGGGCCCAACACCAACGGCTCGCAGTTCTTCATCATCTCGGGCCCCAACGGCGTGTCACTCCCGCCGCAGTACTCCCTGTTCGGCAAGGTGGTCAAGGGCATGGACGTCGTCGACCAGATCGAAAAGGTCCGCACCGGCGCCGGCGACAAGCCAGCCACCGACGTCACCATCAACTCCGTCACCATCGAAGAGTCCGACTGAACCCCCAACCCCCTTCTGGGCGTAGACATCCCCAGAACGAGGAAGGAGGCGGTCAGACGGGAAGGCGGTCGAGGGGAACCTCCTCGCCCTCGAGCCACGCGGTGACCTTGCCGGCGCCGGCGGCGCGCCATGCCGGCGGGGTGCCGTCGCCCCAGGGCTGGCGGATGAGGGCGGTCTCTTCGTCGATGGCCACCACGGCGCAGTCCGCCGGCGCCAGCTGGTTGGTGCGCTTGGCCTTCTCGGGAGACCAGTTGTTGGCGTGGGGGATCACGGTGAGGCCGTTGACCAGGCCCAGGCCAAGGGTGAACGCGCCCCCCCGGGGGTCGACCATCGGGTCGCACAGCACCATGGCGCCGGCCGACGAAGCCGCCAGCACCGCCCCCTCGTCCCACGCGTGCAGGAGCGCCTGCCACATCGGCGAGTCCTTGAGCACCGAGCGCAGGTGCAGCGGGGAGCCGCCGCCGAGGTAGACGAAGCGGGCCTCGCGCACGGCCGCCACGTTGGCCGGGTCTTCGGCGTCCGGCCGGCGCAGCACCATGAGGCCACGGACATCGGCGCCCATGGTGGCGAACCAGCGGGTGGCGGTCTGCACGGAACGCTCCGGGTGCTCATAGGCGGCGGCGGTAGGCAGCACCAGCACCTCCTGGCCACCGCTGGCCTCGAGCAGCTCGCGATCGAACGTGCAGCCCTCGTTCCACTCGTTGCCGCCGACCAGGGCCAAAGGCCCGCTCATGCCGCCACTCCGGCGGTGCGGTAGGAGGGCCGCGCTGCCCCTTGCACGAGTACCCACCACCGGTCACAGTCGGTGACCGCCAGGCCTGCCCGGCGCATCGCGTCGAGGGTGGGCCGGTCGAGGTGGCAACCGCCCGCGAGTCGTTTCCAGAGGGGCGTCGCCGCCGCCTGGAGCTTCCCCGGCCAGCCCGGGGCCCGCAGGTGCTCGAGGAACAGCAACCGCCCGCCGGGCTTGAGCAACCGCCGGATCTCGGCCAGCGCCCGCCCTTGGTCGGCCACCGAGCACAGCACCAGGCTGACCACCACCGTGTCGAACGAGGCGTCGGGCAGCCCCGACTCCTCGAGGGCCGTCTCGTGCACCTCCACCGGCACCGCCGCCGCGGCCACGCGCTCCAGGAGACGCCGGCGCATGGCAGCATCGGGCTCCAGTACGACGACCTGCTCGACGTCTCGGTACAGGGGGAGGTTCCGTCCGGTACCGCCGCCGACCTCCAGCACCCGCCCGACGGCCTCGGCCACGAGACGTTGCCGGCGGGCGGCGAGGCCGGCCCGTTCGGCCAGCCCCATCACGGGGTCATAGATCAGCGCGTGCAACGGGTGGTAAGCCATAGCAGGGCCAACTTAGGCGGCCACGGCCCCCTCAGCGCCCCGCCGGACCCGACGGAGCAATGACATTACTGATCGGTAACATCAGGCGGTGGTGATCAGGCGGGTCGGCATCGTCGGGGCGGGGATCATGGGTTCGGGCATCGCCGAGTGCGCGGCCAAGACGGGACACGACGTCGTCCTGCGCTCGCGCCACCAGGAGTCGGCCGACGCCATGGTCGCGGCGCTGGAGAGGTCCCTGGCCAAGCAGGTCGAGAGGGGCAAGCTGTCAGAGGAGGAGCGGGCCGGCGCCATCAGCCGCGTGAGCACCACCTGTGACCTCGAAGCCCTGGCTGGGTGCCACCTGGTGATCGAGTCGGTGGTCGAGGACATGGCGACGAAGAAGGCCCTGTTCCGAGACCTCGACCGCATATGCGGCGACCGCACGCTGCTCGCCACGAACACCTCCACCCTCGCGGTGGTGGAGCTGGCCGTCGCGACCAGACGACCCGAGCGGGTCTGCGGCATCCACTTCTTCAACCCGGCTCCGGTCATGACGCTGGTCGAGATCGTGCGGCCGCTGACCGCCGGCGACGAGACCATCGACGCCGCCCGCTCGTTCGTGGAAGCGCTGGGCAAGACGGCGGTGGAGGTGCAGGACCGGGCCGGCTTCGTCGTCAACGCCCTGCTGTTCCCCTATCTCAACAACGCCGTGCGGCTGCTGGAGAGCGGGGTGGCCACCAAGGAGGATGTCGACCTGGCCATGAAGGGGGGGTGCAACTTCCCGATGGGCCCCTTCGCCCTACTGGACCTGGTCGGTCTCGACACCAGCGTCTCGATCCTCGAGGCGCTCTACGAGGAGTCCAAGGACCCCTACTTCGCACCTAGGCCGCTGCTCAAGCGCATGGTGGCGGCCAGGCAACTGGGGCGGAAGTCCGGCAGAGGGTTCTACGACTACGAGCGGTAGGAGAATGGTGCCATGGCCGATCGCCCCTGGGTGATGCGCACCTACTCGGGCCACAGCTCCGCCCTGGCCTCCAACGCCCTTTACCGCACCAACCTGGCCAAGGGCCAGACCGGCCTCTCCATCGCCTTCGACCTCCCGACCCAGATCGGCTACGACCCCGACGCCCCGGAAGCCAGGGGCGAGGTGGGCAAGGTGGGCGTGCCTGTGGCCCATCTCGGCCACATGGCTCAGCTGCTCGAGGGCATCCCCGTCGCCGACATCACCACGTCGATGACGATCAACGCCACCGCGGCCTGGCTGTTCGGTCTCTACATCGCCCACGCCGAAGGCCAAGGCATCGCCGCCTCGGCTCTCGGCGGCACCACCCAGAACGACATCGTCAAGGAGTACCTGAGCCGCGGCACCTTCATCTTCCCGCCCGCACCGAGCCGGCGCCTGATCGTCGACATGATCGCCTACGCCGTGCGCCACGTCCCCCGCTGGAACCCGATCAACGTCTGCAGCTACCACCTCCAAGAGGCGGGGGCGACGCCCGTGCAGGAGCTGGCCTACACCATGGCCACGGCCATCGGGGTGCTCGACGCCGTGCGGGAGTCGGGACAGGTCGCTCCCGCCGATTTCGACCAGGTGGTGGGCCGCATCTCCTTCTTCGTCAACGCGGGGATCCGCTTCATCGAAGAGACGTGCAAGATGCGCGCCTTCACCCGCTGGTGGGACCGGATCTGCTCGCAGCGCTACGGGGTGGGCGATTCCAAGCTGCGGCGCTTCCGCTACGCGGTGCAGGTCAACTCCCTCGGGCTCACCGAGGCTCAGCCCGAGAACAACGTGCAGCGGATCATCTTCGAGCTGCTGGGGGTGACGCTGTCGAAGGACTCCCGGGCTCGTTCGATCCAGCTCCCGGCCTGGAACGAGGCGCTCGGGCTCCCGCGGCCCTGGGACCAGCAGTGGGCTCTGCGCATGCAACAGGTGCTCGCCTTCGAGACCGACCTACTCGAATACGAAGACATCTTCGCCGGCTCCCGCGTCATCGAGCGCAAGACCGCCGAGTTGTTGGAGGCGGCCGAGGCCGAGCTCGACGACATCCTCTCGCTCGGGGGCGCCTTCGGCGCGATCGACGTCTGCAAGGCCCGCCTGGTCCAGAGCCAGGCCGAGCGGCGCCGCCGTATCGAATCCGGTGAGCTCACCGTCGTCGGCGTCAACGCCTTCCGCGAGACCGAGCCGTCCCCGCTGGAGGGAGAGGGCTCCATCCTGCGGGTCGACCCGGCGGTCGAGCAGGAACTGCAGCTCGACGTCGAGGAGTGGCGCCGCTGCCGCGACGGCGAGGCGGTGCGCAGGGCGGTGGACGAGCTGCGACGGGTGGCGGCGACGGAGGAGAACGTCATGCCCGCCACCATCGCCCTGGCCCACGCCGGGGGCACCACCGGGGAGTGGGCGGGGGTGCTACGGGAGGTGTACGGCGAGTACCGCGCCCCCACCGGCGTCTCGGGGGCCTCCGCTGGATCGGACGGTTCCATGGACGAGGTCCGTCGGCGGGCCGCCGCGCTGGAAGGCGGGCCGCCCCGGCTGCTGGTGGCCAAGCCTGGGCTGGACGGCCACTCCAACGGCGCCGAGCAGGTGGCGGTGGCGGCCCGAGACGCGGGCTTCGAGGTCGTCTACCAGGGCATCCGGCTCAGCCCGGAGCAGATCGCGGCGGCCGCCCGGGACGAGGACGTGGACGTCGTCGGCATCTCGATCCTGTCGGGCAGTCACCTCGAGTTGGTGCCGGAGGTGGTTCGACTCCTGCGGGACGAGGGGGTGGAGGCGCCGGTGGTGGTGGGCGGGATCATCCCGGCCGCTGATCAGCGGGTGCTGCGGGAGCGGGGCGTGGCCGCCGTGTACACCCCGCGGGACTTCGAGCTGTCGAGGCTGATGGGCGACCTGTTGGAACTGGCCTCGGCCTACCGCGTCAGCCAGACCCGCCAATGACTTGACTCACGGGCAGGGGCTGCCGATGGTGGTGGATATGGACAGCCGCGCCCTCCCCGGCCTCTTCGGGGGGCTCGCGGGGTGCGCGTTCGGAGTCACCGGTGCGGTGGTCGATTCTCCTGTGCTCACGGTCGTGGCCGCCGCCTGCGCGCTGGTGGCCGGCGCCTCCTCCCTCGCCTTGTACCAACGGGCCTGCCGGGCGGAGCGCAGGGCCGCCATCGCCGTCGAGGAGCTGACCAACCTCCGCCAGCTGGAGATCAACGCCTTCGCGGAGCAGAAGACGGTGCTCGATCCGGAGACTGGGCTTCCGGACATCCGGTTCTTCGAGGTGGTGCTGGAGAACCGGATCGCATCGGCCCGGCGGCACCTGTGCCCGGTGACGGTGGTCCTGATCGATTTCACCCCGCACCCCAACCAGCGCCTGAGTGTCGCCGTCGCCGCCTTCACGGCCCTCGTGCGCCAGACGCTGCGCGAGGCCGATGTCGTGTGCCGCATCGCCCCTCGGACCTTCGCCCTGCTCCTGGAGGACACCAATGAGGCCGGAGGGGTGTGGGCCGCGGAGCGGTTGCAGGTGGCCATGGCCAAGGACCCGGTGGGGGCGGCCGGGCTGGCCGCCGGCGTCGCCGGCTACCCCACCCACGGCTTGCACTGGACCGAGGTGCTGGTGCGGGCCAGGGCGGCGCTGATCCGGGCCCTCGCTGCCGAGACCGGTCACGGGCTCGGCTCTGTCGAGGTCGCTACCGTCGAGCTGAGCTGAACCCCGGCCGGGCCGGCACGAGCGGCCGACGGCTCAAGGGCGGGGCCGCGGTGCCGCCTGGCCCCGCCGGGGCACCCACCACCGGTTGGAGAAGCGCCAGCGGGACGTGTGACGCGGGTCCTCTGCCGGCTGCGGGGGCCGGGGCCACGCCACCTCGACCGCGGCCACGATGGCCGCTACGACCTCGGGGGGCGGGGGCGAGCTCACAGGGGGACGTTGGCGTGCTTGCGGCGGGGGAGGTCCTCGCGCTTGGTCCGCAGGAGGTCGAGCGAGCGGATGAGCACGGCCCGGGTGTCGGCTGGGTCGATGACGTCGTCGATGTAGCCCCGCTCGGCCGCTTCGTAGGGGTTCGCGTGGCGCTCGTTGTAGTCGTCTATGAGCTCGAGCCGGCGCTGCTCGGGATCGGGGTGCTCGGCCAGTTCGCGCTTGTGCAGCACGTTGATCGCCTGTTCCGCCCCCATCACCGCCAGCTCGGCGCTCGGCCAGGCGTAGGCGAGGTCGGCGCCGATCGACTTGGAGTTCATGACGACGTAGGCGCCGCCGTAGGCCTTGCGGGTGATGACCTGCACCCGGGGCACCGTCGCCTCGCAGTAGGCGTAGAGCAGCTTGGCGCCGTGGCGGATGATGCCGCCGTACTCCTGGTCGGTCCCGGGCTGGAACCCGGGGACGTCCACGAAGGTCACCAGCGGGATGTTGAACGCGTCACAGGTGCGGACGAACCGGGCCGCCTTTTCGGAGGCGTCGATGTTGAGCACTCCCGCCAGCACCTGGGGCTGGTTCCCCACCATCCCGACCACGTGGCCGTCGAGGCGGGCGAACCCACAGGTGATGTTCTGGGCGTAATGGGGTGCGTACTCGAAGTACTCGCCGTCGTCGGCCGCGGCGACGATGGCCTTCTTCATGTCATAGGGCATCCGGCTGCTGGCAGGTATCAGCTCGCGCAGCTCGGGGGCGGTCCGGCCGGCTTCGTCCGTCGGCTCGACGTGCGGGGGCAGGTCGAGGTTGTTCGACGGCAGGAACGACAACAGGTAGCGAACCTCGTCCAGGCAGGCCCTGTCGTCGCGGGCCACGAAGTGGCAGACGCCTGACTTGGTGGCGTGGGTCATGGCTCCGCCCAGCTGCTCCTGGGTGACCACCTCCCCCGTCACCGACTTCACCACGTCGGGGCCGGTGATGAACATGTAGGAGGTCTCCTGCACCATGAAGATGAAGTCGGTGAGCGCCGGGCTGTAGACGGCGCCGCCGGCGCAGGGACCCATGATCACGCTGATCTGAGGTACCACTCCCGAGGAGGCCACGTTGCGGTGGAAGATGCCGCCGTACATGGCGAGGGAGACCACGCCCTCCTGGATCCTGGCGCCGGCGCCGTCGTTGAGCCCGATGATGGGAACGCCCAACGACGACGAAAGGTCCATGACCTTGTGGATCTTCTCGGCGAAGACCTCACCCAGCGCCCCGCCGAAGACGGTGAAGTCCTGGCTGAAGATGCACACCTTGCGCCCGTCGACAGTGCCGAAGCCGGTGATGACGCCGTCGGTGTAGGGCCGGTCCTTGAGCGCTTCGCCCGCCCGGTGGCGGGCCAGCATGTCGAGCTCCTGGAAGGACCCCTCGTCGAGCAGGTGCTCGATCCTCTCCCGGGCCGTCATCTTTCCCCGGTCGTGCTGGCGCTGGACGGCCGCCTCGGAGCCGGCGTGCAGCGCCTGCTCCTTGCGCTTCCCGAGCTCCTCCAGCCGTTCGGTCATCGGATGGTCTGGCATCGAGCACCAGTCTCGCGCCCGGCGCGTACCCTGCCCACTCGTGCGCCAGCCGGTGGAGCCGTTGCCGACCCGCTGGGAGTTCCCCGACCCCGTGGCAGTGGAGGGCGAGGTGGTGGGCGTGGGGGCCGACCTCGAGCCGGGCACGGTGCTGGCGGCCTACCGCCGGGGCATCTTCCCCATGCCCCTCGACGACCGGCACCTGGGGTGGTGGTCACCGGACCCCCGCGCCATCCTGCCCCTGGACGGGCTCCGGGTCAGCCGGTCGCTGCGCAAGTCGTGCCGGAGCTACGAGATAAGGGTGGACACCGCCATGGAGGCGGTGCTCCAGGGCTGCGCCGACCCCTCCCGCGACGGCCACTGGATCACGGCCGACATCCGCCAGGCCTATATGCGCCTCCACGAGCTCGGCTGGGTGCACAGCGTCGAGGCATGGTCGCTCGCCGACGGGGAGCTGGCCGGTGGCCTCTATGGCGTGGCCGTGGGCGGCCTCTTCGCCGGCGAGTCGATGTTCCACCGCCGGACCGACGCTTCCAAGGTCGCCCTGGTGGGACTGGTGGATCTGCTCCGGTCCGACGGCGTCGATCGCTTGCTCGACGTGCAGTGGCGCACCGACCACCTGGCCAGCCTGGGGGCGATCGAGATCCCACGATGGGAGTACGTGGCGCGTGTCCGGGCCGCGGTGCGGCGTCCGGTCCCTGCTGCCTTGAGGCCCCACTAGGGGAGCACCTGGGAAAGCAGCCGTTCGCGAAGTTACAAACTTCTCGCCTAAGTCGCTGGATTCACGTGCCGATGATGCAGGCATGACCAGCACGAGGTGGGCCGACCATGGCTGAGCACTATGTCGGCCTCGACATCGGGTCCTTCGCTGTCCGGGCGGCCGAGATCTCCGGCCAACCCGGCTCATGGACCCTGCACCGATTCTCCCAGCTGACCCTTCCCCCGGGCGCCGTCGTCGACGGCGAGATCGTCGACTCGCTCGCCGTCACCGAGGCCATCAAGGCACTGTGGCAGCGGGGCGACTTCAAGTCGAAGAAGGTCACCGTCGGGATCGCCAACCGGTGGGTGAAGGTCCGCCAAGCCGAAGTGCCGGCGCTGTCCCCCGAAGAGGTGAGGACGTCGCTGCGCTACGAGGCGCAGGAGGTCATTCCCTTCGCCGAGGAGGACGCAGTCGTCGACTTCGTCATCCAGGACCGTTTCACCGGCCCCGAAGGCGGCGACTTCCTCCGCATCCTGGTGGTCGCGGCCCAGCGCCAGATGGTCTCCATGACGCTCGAGACCGTCCGCAAGGCCGGGCTCACCCCGGCCCACGTCGACCTCACCCCCTTCGCCCTCGTGCGGGCGCTGGCCCCGGCCCCCGCCCCCGGCGTGTCGGAGTCGATCGTGTCGGTGGGCGCCGGCCTCACCAATGTCGTCGTGCACACGGCCGGGACACCCCGCCTCGTCCGCATGACCCCTCGGGCCGGCGGTGCCGTCACCGAGAACCTGACGCGGGCGCTGGGCATCGACACCGAGCGGGCCGAGGCGCTGAAGCGGGGCGCCGCAGTGGCCGTGGCCGATCCTCAGACCGCCCAGGCGGCTGATGTCATCGCCAACGAGCTCAACCCGCTGGTCCAGGAGATCCAGGGCTCGCTCGACTACTTCACGGCGCAGAACGACGACGTCGAGCTCCGCCGGGTGCTGCTCACCGGCGCCGGCGCCAAGATGGCCGGCCTGCGGGCCCGCCTGGCGACCGAGCTGCGGGTGCCCGTCGAGATGGCTTCGCCCCTCGAGTACCTGAAGCTGGGCAAGACCGGCCTCAACGACGAGCAGCTCACCGCTGCCGCCGCCGTGCTGGCTGCCCCCGTGGGCCTGGCCATGGCCCCTCTGGCCACCCCGGCCACCAAGCTCACCACCCTCTTCCCGGCCGAGTACGCGGCCGCCGGCGCCGAGCGTCGGGCCCGGGTGTTCACCGGCGTGGCGGTGGGCGCCGTGGCGCTGGCGCTCACCGGCGCCTGGGGCATGCGTCAGGCCTCGGTCACCGCGGCTCGCTCGGATGCCCAGGCGGCCACCGAGCAGGCCAACGACCTCGAGCGCAAGGTGGCGCGGCTCGCTCCCCTGGAGCAAGCCGAGGCCCAGGTCAATGCGCGGCGGGCGGCGGCCCAGGCTGCACTGGCCAACGACGTCGACATCCCTGTGTTCATGGACAGGATCACGGCGGCCATGCCCAACGACGTGGGCCTGACCGCGTTCAGCCTCAGCCTCGGCCAAGCGGGTGCCGCGGCACCCGGGGCAGCCGGCGCCAGCCCCGTCATGGGGACGGTGACCGTCTCCGCCACCGGCCTGAGCCAGGACTCCACCGCCCACTGGATCACCCAGCTCCGCCAGCTCGGCATCCTGTCGGACCTGTGGGTGCCCTCCTCCACCAAGGGCGGCGGCCCCGGCGCCAACGGCGTCACCTTCACCAGCAACGCCAACATCACACCCGAGGCCAAGTCCAACCGGGCCGACAACTTCAAGGCGACGGAACTGTGAAATCCAAACTGATCCTCATCGGAGTGGGAGCATCGCTGCTCCTCACCGGCATCTGGTTCTTCGTCCTCTGGTCCCCCCAGGGCAAGAACCTCGAGAAGGCCAAGGCCGAGCAGGCAGCGGCGGAGCAGCGGCAGAGCCAGCTGCAGGTCCGCCTCACCCACCTGCAGAAGCTGGAGGCCAACGCCGAGGTCCTCGAGCGGGACAGGGCGCTTCTGGCCACGGCCATCCCCTCGACCGACGAGCTCGACGCCTTCATCCTCCAGGTGAACGAGCGGGCAGCCAAGGCCGGCGTGACGTTCGTGTCGGTGGCCCCGCAGCAGCCGGCCGCCGGCGCACCCACTCCGGGCGCGGCACCGGGCGCTCCCACTGCCATCGGCCTGCAGATGCAGGTGACCGGTGACTACTTCGCCGTGCTGCGCTTCATGGAGCAGTTGCGGGACGGCCCCCGTCTGGTGACGGTGGACACCTTCTCGCTCAGCAAGGGCGGCGAGGGCGCAGAGATGAGCGCCAGCATCGGCGGAAAGATGTTCCTGTCCCCCACCGTCACCGCCCCCGCGGTGGCCGCGACCCCGAGTGCGTGAGATGAGCGACGTAGCCCCCTCCCCCGTCAAGAGCGGCAAGCCCGCCCAGAAGAAGCAGGTCGTCATGGTCGCCGTCCTCGGCGCTGTGCTCCTGGTCGTCCTCATCGTGATGGTGCTGCCGAGCCTCAGCGGCGGCGGCTCCTCGTCGGCTCCTGCTCCTGCTCCTGCTCCGGATCCGGCCGCCGTGACGCCGGCTGCACCGGCGGCGGCCGCTCCGGCGGCCCCGGCCGCCGAGGCTACGGCCCCGGCTCCCCCGCCGGCCCGGCCCTCCCGCAGCCCCTTCGACCCTCCCAAGTAGTCCCCGCTACCGGCGCCCCCCCGCCGACAACGTCTGGGTCCTTCTGGCGACCGACCGGCCACACGATGGTCGGTCGCAGCCAGGAGGGCCCGGACGCTTTTTGTCAGGAGCTTCGGGCCGCGGCGAGAGCGCCGACCCGCTCCGCCAGCTGGCCGGCGTCGATCTCGTCGCAGAACGCCCGGAAGGCGACGGTGGGCCCCTTCCAGCGGAGCTGCTCGGTCGACTGGAGCAGGGACCGGTCGGTGCGGAGGGTGGCCAGGTCCTTGAACAGGGCGACCGCCTCCGACGCCGCCGCCAGCACCATGGCCAACTTGATGCCCCCTCGCACGGTGACCTCCCACTGACCCGACGAGGCCGGGATGTCCTCTATGTGGCCATACCGACGCAGCACCGCCGCCGCCGTCTTGGCCCCCCATCCGGGAAGGCCGGGGAACCCGTCGGCTGAGTCCCCCACCAGCGCCAGGTAGTCGGGGATCGATGCCGGCGCCACGCCGAACTTGTCGATCACGGCCGCCTCGTCGAGGACCAGGCGCTTGCGGCGGTCGTACTGGACGACCCGGCTGCCCCGCACGCACTGCCCGAGGTCCTTGTCCGGGGTGAGGATCATGACCTGGTCGACCTCGGGATCGTCGGCCACCACGGCCGCGGCCGAGGCGAGGGCGTCGTCGGCCTCGAGTTCGACCATCGGCCACACGGTCACCCCCATCGCCTGCAGCCCCTCTTCCAGGAGTGGGAACTGAGCGAGCAGAACGGGGTCGACGCCGGCCGAGCTCTTGTACCCGGGCCAGAGGTCGTTGCGGAACGACTCGATGACGTGGTCAGTGGCCACGCCCACATGGGTCGCGCCTTGCTCGAGCAGGTAGTAGATGCTCCAGAGCGCGCCTCGCACGGCACCGTTCGTCCCCGGCTTGCTGCGCACATCCTCGGGCAGGCCGAAGTGGTGGCGGAACAGCTCGTAGGTGCCGTCCACCAGATGCACCGTCACGCCCATGGCTGCATCGTCGCAGGCGGTGGGCGATCACCACGTTCTAGTATTGAACTACTTCGGTTCTTTGGTACCGTCGTCCGGTGGACGAGACGCCGTTCCCCCATCACGGGCCGCTCGACCCCGAGCGGGTGACGGGTCGGGACCAGGAGACCCAGGAGTTGGCGCTGCACCTGCGGGAGCGGCGGCCGGTGGCGGTGCTCGGGCCCCGGCGCTTCGGCAAGACCAGCCTGTTGCGCCATGCCCTGTGGCGTCTCGACCAGGTGGAGCCGCTGGCCACCATCTGGGTCGACCTCTACGGTGTGGCCTCCGTCGCCGACTTCGCCGTCCGCCTGGACAAGGCGCTGACGGCGGCCCGGGGAGCGCTTCGGGAGGTCCTGGACACGGTGGCCGGCGGACTGTCGGTGCGCCTCGGGGTGCTCAGCGTCGAGTTGCGCCGCGCCGCCACCCGAGGTCCCGATCCGACTGCGGCTGCCCACGACCTGCTCGACGTGGTGGTGAGAGCGGCCGGCCGTGAGCGGGTGGTGCTGGCGCTGGACGAATTCGCTGACGTCACCGGCGTCGCCGGCCTCGACGCGCTGTTGCGCACGCACCTCCAGCACCACTACCGCGACATCGGCCTCGTCTTCGCCGGCTCACGGCCCTCGATGATGAGGACGTTGTTCACCGACAAGGGCCGGCCCTTCTTCGGTCAGGCCGAGCTGTTGGAGGTGGGGCCACTGACCCAGGAGGCGGTGACCGCGCTGGTGCACGAGGGGTTCGCCCGGACCAGCAGACGGGCCGGTCCGGTGGCGCTACGGGTCGTAGGTTTCGCCGGTGGGCACCCGCAGCGTTGCATGCTGCTCGCCGATGCCGCCTGGCAACGCACTCCCGAGGGTGAAGAGGCCACCGAGGACACATGGGCCGACGCTCTGGCCGCTGTCCGCCGCAACGTGGACGGCCCCCTCGTTGCGCTCTACGAGGAACTTCCGGCCGCTCAGGGACGGGTGCTGCGAGCCGTGGCCCGCACCGGTACCCCGTTCGCGGCAGCCGAGGCGCGGTTCCACGACCTGTCCAACAGCTCCATCACCCTGGCCCGGGACGCCCTGGTTCGAGACGGCCACCTCGGCCGCAGCCCGGAAGGCAAGGTCTCCATCGTCGACCCGCTCTTCGCCGACTGGCTCAGACGGACGTTCCCGTGACGCCCTGTTCCTCCACGAGCTCGATGAGCGTTCCGAACGACGTCTTGGGGTGCAAGAACGCGACGGTGGTGCCACGTGAGCCGGTGCGGGGATGCTCGTCGACCACCCGGGCACCCTGGCTCTTCACGTGCTCGAGCACCTCGGCGCAGTCGCCCACCCGGTAGCCCACGTGGTGGAGCCCCTCGCCGTTGCGGGCCATGTACCTGGCCAGCGGCGAGGTGTCGGTGTAGGGGGTGAGGAGCTGGATGTAGGAGTCGGCCACCCGGATCAGAGCCTCGTCCACCCCGTCGCTCTCGATGCGCTCGCGATGGGCCACCGTCGCGCCGAACATCTGCTGGTACCACGCCACTGTGGCGTCCAGATCGTGGACGGCGATGCCTACGTGGTCTATCTCGGTGAGGCGGATGCCGTCGGGGCCGGCCCCGCCCGGGTCGCCGCTCATGCCCGGCGGAACAGAGTGATGCGGTCCTCGCCCACCTTCTCCCTCAGCTCCGGGTCGTCGATGCCCAGCCCTTCCTCCGGGGCCAGGCACAGGACCCCGATCTTGCCCTCGTGGCGGTTCTGGTGGACCTGCGACGCGGCCTCCCCTACGTCCTCCAACGCGAACGTCCTGGAAAGAATCGGCTGGATCATCCCCTTGGCCAGGAGGCGGTTGGCCTCCCAGGCCTCCTTGTAGTTGGCGAAGTGGCTCGACTTGATCGACTTGAGCTTCATCCACAGGTGGCGGTTGTCGTATTCGATCATGTAACCCGAGGTGGCCGCGCAGGTGACGACCGTGCCGCCCCGGGCGCAGATGAACACCGATGCACCCATCGTCTGGCGACCGGGATGCTCGAACACGATGTGGGGGTCCTCCCCCACCAGCGACCGCACGTCCTTGCCCAGCCGCCGCCATTCGCGCTCGTCCTGGGTCCCGTCGTCCCTCCAGAACCGGTAGGCCCTCTCCTTGCGGTCGATGACGTGCTCGCAGCCCATCTGGTTGAGCAGCTTGGCCTTCTCCGGGCCCGAGACCACGCCCACGGGGATGCCTCCGCCGTTGAGCACGTACTGCACGGCATAGCCGCCGATGCCACCGGTCGCCCCCCAGATGAACACGACATCGCCCTGCTTCATCGAGGCGCCGTTGGACGAGACGAGCATGCGGTAGGACGTCGAGTTGCACAGGGCGTTGACCGCCGCCTCCTCCCAGCTCAGGTGGGCGGGCTTGGGCATGAGCTGGTTGGCCTTGACCACGGCCAGGTCGGCCAGGCCCCCGAAGTTCGACTCGAAGCCCCAGATGCGCTGGTTGGCGGCCAGCATCGAGTCGTCGTGGGCGCTCGGGTCCTGGTCGTCGACGAAGTTGCAGTGCACGGTGACGCGGTCGCCTGGCTTCCAGTTGCGGACCGCTGAGCCCACCCGCAACACCACGCCGGCGGCGTCGGAGCCGACCACGTGGTACGGCAGGTCGTGCCGCTTGCCCCAGCGCGACTCGTTGCCCAGACGCTCGAGAAAGACGAACGTGGACACCGGTTCGAAGATCGAGGTCCACACCGTGTTGAAGTTGATCGAGCTGGCCATGACCGCGACGTAGGCCTCGTCGGGCGCCAGCTCGGGCGTGGCCACCCCCTCCACGTGGAGCGACTTGCGGGGGTCCTTCTCGTTGGAGGCGAGGCCCTCGAACATCGTGGTCTCCTCCTTGTGCACCACTGCCGCCCGGTAGGAGGAGGGGACGGGCAGGTTGGCGATCTCCTCGCCCGACGCTCCGGACCGGATGGCTTCGAGGATCTCCTGCATGCGAAGAATCGTAAATCGCCGCCGTTCGTACAATGACTGCTCGGATCGCGACCCGAGGAGGCCCCATGCCCGGTTCCGTCATCGTCGCTGGCGCCCGCACCCCCATCGGGAAGCTGTCCGGGGCGTTGTCCGCCTTCTCCGCGGTGGAGCTCGGGGGCTTCGCCATCGCCGCTGCCCTCCAGCGGGCCGGGGTGAGCGCCCAGGACGTGGACTACGTGTTCATGGGCCACGTCCTCCAGGCGGGCCAGGGTCAGATCACGGCGCGACAGGCGGCCGTCAAGGCCGGCATCCCCATGACGGTGCCGGCCACCACCGTGAACAAGGTGTGCCTGTCGGGGCTCAACACCATCTACCTGGCCGACCAGATGATCGCGTCGGGTGACGCCGAGATAGTGGTAGCCGGCGGCATGGAGTCGATGACCAGGGCCCCTCACCTGCTGCCCGGCGCCAGGGAGGGCTACCGCCTGGGGGATGCGACGCTGGTGGACGCCATGATGCACGACGGGTTGTTCTGCGCCTTCGACGTGTGTGCCATGGGAGCGGGCACGGAGAGGTACACCAGAGCGGCAGGCACCATCGGCCGGGAGACCCAGGACGCCTTCGCCGCCAATTCCCACGAACGCGCCTCGATGGCCGTGAAGGAGGGTCGGTTGGCCGAAGAGATCGTCCCGGTGGAGGTGCCTCAGCGCAAGGGGGACGCCATCGTGGTCGACAGCGACGAGGGCGTTCGTCCGGGTACGACGGGTGCCACCCTGGCCAAGCTGCGGCCCGCCTTCGATCCGGACGGGACCATCACCGCCGGCAACGCCAGCCAGATCTCCGACGGCGGAGCGGCCGTGATCGTCATGTCCAAGAATCGTGCCGAGACGCTCGGGCTGCAGCCACTGGGGGAGGTCGTGAGCTACGGGCAGGTGGCAGGGCCGGACCCCTCGCTTCTGACCCAGCCGTCGCGGGCGGCCCGTAGGGCGCTGGACAAGGTAGGCAAGTCGGTCGGCGACGTGGACCTCTTCGAGTTCAACGAGGCGTTCGCCGCGGTGGGGCTGGCCTCGATGGCCGACCTGGGCATCACCGAGGAGATCACCAACGTCAACGGGGGCGCCATCTCCCTCGGTCACCCCATCGGCATGTCGGGCACCAGGCTCGCCCTCACCCTGCTCCACGAACTGAGGCGCCGGGGCGGAGGCTACGGCGTCGCCGCCCTGTGCGGCGGCGGCGGCCAAGGCGACGCCGTGCTCCTGCGCAGCCTGTAGGCGAGCTACCGGCGCGACACGATCACGAGGCGCCGGTCTCCATGTTCCGGCGCCCCTCGAGGGCGCGACCCAGCGTCAACTCGTCCGCGTATTCGAGGTCACCGCCCACCGGGAGCCCGCTGGCCAGGCGGGTGACGGTGAGGCCGAGCGGTTGCAGCTGACGGGCGAGGTACATGGCGGTCGCCTCGCCCTCGAGGTTCGGGTTGGTGCAGACGATCACCTCGGCGATCGGCTCCGCGCCCAGGCGGGCGAAGAGCTCCTTGATGCGCAGCTGGTCGGGCCCGATCCCCTCGATCGGGTTTATGGCTCCCTGGAGCACGTGGTACAGGCCCCGGTACTCATGGGTCTTCTCGATGGCGACGACGTCTCGGGGCTCCTCGACCACGCATACCAGCGATGGGTCGCGGCGGGGGTCGCGGCACAGCTCGCACTCGCTGTCGTCGGAGGCTTCCCCCGTCCGCTCGGCCACGTTCCAGCAGCGACGGCAGAACGTCATCCGCTCCTTGACCGTCCGCAGCGACCCGGCCAGGCGGAGAACGTCCTCGGCCGGGAGCTTGAGCAGGTGGAAGGCGATGCGCTGAGCCGACTTGGGACCTACGCCCGGTAGCCGTCCCAGCTCGTCGATCAGGTCCTGAACCGGGCCGGGATACGCACTCAGGGCAACAGCCCCCCCATGGCGCCGCCAAAACCACCGACCGCCTCCGAGTTGAGCTCGTTCACCTTGGCCACCGCCTCCCGGACCGCCGCCAGGACCAGGTCCTGCAGCATCTCCACGTCTGCAGGGTCCACCACGGCGGGGTCGATGACGACGGACTCGAAAGTGAGGTCCCCCCTCACTCGCACCTTCACCGCTCCTCCTCCGGCCTGAGCCTCCACCACCCGGGCCGCCACCGCCGCCTGGGCATCGAGCAACTGCTGCTGGAGGTTCTGGGCCTGAGCGAGAATGTCTCCCAGGTCGAAGCCACCCTGCTCATCGGGCTCGACCGGCTCCGGCTCCTCTGGCGTCAGGGTCACGGCTCCACCTCCTGGGCCCCGGGGAAGACGTTCTTCACCCGATCAGTCGGCGAGGCCACTGCCGACCCGGGGGCCTCGCGCAGCTCCGAGATCACCACATCGTGGTCGTCGACGGGCTCGACCTCCGACGGCGGGACCTGCCCTTGGGCCGAGCCGCTGGAGTTGGCTCGTCCCGCGCCGGCTGGACCTTCCGCGGTGAGCCGTAGCGGCACCGAGCGGCCGAAGTGGGCGGCCAGGATCTGCTCCACCTCGGCCCGCATGGGTGCGCACTGGTCCCGATGGGCGGGGTTGGGAAGGGCGAAGACGGCCGTACCTTCGGCCACCGCCACGAAGCGCCCCGCGCTGAAGCGGGCCCGGAGCCGGGCGGGGAGCTGGGCCAGGATGTGGTCGCCCCAGGCCTTGGTCAGCTCGTCCCGGCTTGGCAGCGACTTCGTCTCCCGGGGCCGATCGGCCGCCCGGGCGGAAGCGCCTGTCTCCTGCGCCGGCGGCGGCTGGGACTCCGCTCTGGCCGGCGGCCCGGGCCCTTGGGCGGCTGCAGGAGGCGGCCCGGCCGGTTTCGCCTTGCTGCCGCGGAACGACCCGAGGGCGCGGCCTTCGGGAGGCGGCGGGGCGGGCGGAGGCGGAGGCGGCGGGGCGGGCGGGGGCGCGGGCGCGGGGGCCGTGCCCCCTGCCGCCAGCCGCCGTTCGAGGCGTTCGATGCGCTCCACGAGGGCAGCCGGCGAGGCGTCGACCTCGGGGGCCGTCACCCGCACCAGTGCCACCTCGAGACTCACGCGTGGGTCGAGGGCGTCCCGCATGGCCGTTTGCGCCTCGCCCAGCGTCTCCATGGCCCGCACCAGCGCAG
>JAHWJU010000005.1:0-19941 GCA_019348255.1 Actinomycetota bacterium
CGAAGTCGAAGGCGGAGACGGTGAGGGTGGTGGGACGGCCGGCGACGGAGCAGCCGGGATCGAGCACCACCCGAGGCTTCCGGCAGGGCGCGCTGAACTGGGCCCGGTGTGAGTTGCCGAACCCGTCGGTGGCCGTGATGGTGTAGTAGCCGTTGACGGTGGGAGTGATCGTCGGGAGCGCAGCGGACCACCTTCCGTCTTGGTTGTCATCGGACAGGTCGGACCAGGTTGTCTTGGTGATGGCGGTTCCCGAGGGCTCGGCGATCACCAGGCTGCCGCGAGCCCCCGGCGCCGAGGTTCCAGCGACGGTCACTTCAACCCGCTGGTTCAGCGGCGCGCACGGTGGTGAAACGGTGGTGATGCGAACCGGGTTCGGCGGCACGCTTTGGCCCGCCGCCGGCAGGGCCAGCGACGCCACAGCCAGACCCACTGTCACGAGCGCCAGCAGCAGGCGCCGCACCTCAGCCCCCCACGACGAAGCCGGCGAAGTAGGCGCCGGGGGTGCAACCGGGGGAGGTGCAGTCGGCGAACAGCTCGAGCTTCTGACCCGCGGTGAAGAGGATGGGCGCCACGAAGTGGTAGTCGAGGTCGCGGAAGTTGCCCAGCTCGACCACCAACAGCGGTGTCCCGTCGCGCCGGATGTGCAGCGGCCCGGTGTCGCCGGCCGGGTTCTGGAGGACGACGTCGGTGAGCTGCAGCGTCGAGCCGGCAGGCACTTCGAATGAGGTGGTGCCCTTCTCGGTCAGGAACAGGCGGCCGCCGATGGCCGTGCCCGTACCAGCAGCGGCAAGGGAGGCGTCGCCGGAGCCGGAGCCCGACCCGGCGCCCGAGCCCGACCCGCCGCCTGCCCCGCCGCCGGCCGAGCCCCCGCCGCCCGGTCCGATGGTGGGCGGCGTCACCACCTCCTGGGCCGCCTCCTTGGCCGCCGAGCGCACCGTCGGCTTCAGCAGCCCCAACCACAACCCGACGAGAAGCAGCAGCCCGAGCAGAGACGCGAGCAGGGCCCGCCTGAGCCACGGGGGCTCGATGGGCTCCTGCATCATCATTCCCTGCACCGTCGCCACCTGCTGGCCCGCCTCCTCGACGGTGACCTCGAACATCCGGGTCTGAGGCGCGCCCCTCCGGAACGGCTTGGTCGGCCGGACCTTGACCTTCACGAACGAGGCGGTGTCGGGCTCGGCCGTCACCTCGGCCGGTTCGACAGCGAAGGCCAGGTTCCGGTCGGCGTCGGAAGCGGCGATCGTGGCCCGCACCGCCCGGGTGCCGGTGTTGGAGATGGCGAGGGAATGCTCCGCCTTGCGCCGGCCCCGGGAGGTGCGGGGGATCAGCTCGGCGGCAACGCTCAGCACGGGAGCGACGTCGAGCACCCCCTCCTCGACCACCGAGCCCTCTGGGTCCTCCTCGGATCGCACGCGCACGCCGAAGGGCACCGTCCCAGCCGGCCCCCCCGGAACGGCCTCGGGGCGGAAGAACAGACGCACCGTCGCCTCCGCGCCGGGGAAGAGCGAGATCGACGGCGGCACCGCTGTGATCCAAGATGCCGCGTCGCCCAGCATCTCCAGCCGGAACTGATCGACGACGGTTCCGGTGTTGCGTATCAGCAGCTCCGCTTCGGCCTGAGATCCGGGGATCACCGCCAGGTTGGAGGGGTTCAGCGATGCGGAGCAGCCCATCCGCGGAGGCTAACTACGCTCGGGTACGCCATCGCAGTACTAGCGGGCACCCGAAGGGGCAAAGGTGCTGCCCGTTGAGTCGTGGTGAAGTGCCCGATGAGGGCTCCGTGTCATCCTGGCTGCTGCGGGGGGCCAGCGGGGTCCCCCCGGAAGGCGGGAGGAAACCTGAGCATGTCGGATCGCATCGCGGTGTACGTGTACGCCCATGACCCGATCTCGCAGGCCGGACTGGCCAGCCAGCTGCGGGTCCGGCCCGAGCTCCACGTGGTCGACGACGACGTCGACCAGGCCCAGGTGGCCGTGGTCGTGGTCGACGAGGTGGACGAGGAGACGACGAGGGTGGTCCGGGCCATCCAGCGCAACAACGGCATCCCCCGGGTGGTGCTGGTGGTGACGCGGCTCGACGACGGGGGGATGCTCGCCGGCGTGGAGGCCGGCGCCTGCGCGCTGCTGCGACGGAGCGAGGCGCTTCCCGAGCGGCTCCTGGCCGCGGTCCGCGCCGCCGCCACGGGCGACGGGAGCGTCCCGTCCGACCTGCTCGGCCGGCTGCTCGAGCACGTGGGGCAGTTGCAACGCCAGGTGCTCTCCCCCCGGGGCCTCACCCTGTCCGGTCTGACCGAGCGGGAGATCGAAGTGCTGCGGCTCGTCGCCGACGGCTACGACACCGCCGAGATCGCCACCTCACTGGCCTACAGCGAGCGCACCATAAAGAACGTGATCCACGACGTCACGGCTCGGCTCAACCTGCGCAACCGTTCGCACGCCGTGGCCTATGCCGTGCGCCAGGGCCTCATCTGACCCGGCGGGAGCCGCCGAATGAGAGGCGTGACCTGCCCCAACGGGCAACGGTGTCTGCCCCAAGGACGGCCCGACGGCCATGGGTTGACCCCACGCCAGGAGCCAAGCTAGAGACGTGATCCACGAAGTCGACGAGACCCTGCGGTCCATCGTCCGTCGCGATGTCATCAACGGCTCGGACATCGAGGTGGTGTTCGACGCGCCCACGAAGGAGTGGTCCTCGCGCCGCAACACCCCCACCATCGACATCTACCTCTATGACATCCGCGAAGACGTCAAACGCCGCGCTGGCGGGCAGATCGACGTGCGCGGCGAGGACGGCCGCATCACCGGGCGGCGGCCGATGCCCAGGGTGTTCAAGCTCTCCTATCTGGTCACTGCCTGGACGCAGCGCCCCGAGGACGAGCACCGGCTGCTCTCGGCCATGCTGGGCTGCTTCCTGCGCAACGACCGGATCCCGGCGGAATGGCTGGCGGGGTCGCTGAAGGACAACGGTTGGCCTCTCGACGTCACCATCGCCCTGCCGCCTCCTGAGGACCGGGCGCTGTCGGATGTGTGGTCGGCCCTGGGCGGGGAGCTCAAGCCCTCCCTCGACCTGGTGATCGTCACGCCCATCGACGCCGACCGCTTCACGCCGGCGGCCACGCTCATCGACTCGCCCCCGGTGTTCAACTGGGACTTCGGAGGAGTCTCGGAGTCGACACAGAGCGCACCCTCCGGCGGTGGCAACGGTGCCAGCAGGGTCAGCCACGTTCCCCCTCCAGGAAGCGAATGACCGGGGGCGACCCCTCACTTTCGTACCTGCTGGCCCGGCTGGGGGTGATCGAGGCGCGGGTACGGGTCACGGTCGCCACGCGGCGGGCGGAGGACCCGTCTGCGGAGGACCCCTTCCGAGGGCTCTACCTGAGCGACGAGCAGGTGGATCGCCTGCTGGCAGGTGCCGCTCCCCCGCCGCCGCCCGACCAGGAGACGGCTCGCTTCCTGGCCGCCATCGAGGCCGAGGCCGACGCCGGCGAGGCTGCCGGCGCCGACCTGCGCCTGCGCCGCCTGGCCCGCTCCTTCGGGCTGGAGCCGCTCGACGTGGAGTTGCTCCTCGTGGCCATGGCGCCCGACCTCGACAGCCGGTTCGAGCGCCTCTATGGCTACCTGCACGACGACGTCACGCGACGCCGGGCCAGCATCGGTCTGGCCCTGGAACTGGCGGGCCTGCCGCCGGCGGCCGGTCGGGCGCGGCAGCGGCTCACCCCGAGCGGCCCACTGGTCGCGGCGGGGCTGATCACCGTCGACGAACCGGACCGGCCGTTCCTGACCCGCTCCTTGCAGGTGCCCGACCGGGTGACCGGTCATCTTCTCGGCGACGACCACGACGACAGCGACCTGCTCCACCTCTTGGCCGAGGCCCGCTCCGACGCCGCGCCCGACTCGTCCGGACTGGCTCGGGCGCTGCGGGCCGGAGCCCGCCTGTGTTATCTGCGCGAGAGGCCCGGCTCCTCGGGTAGGAGCCTGGCCGCCGCCGCCCTGGCGGCCGCAGGCCGGCCCATCGTGGCGATCGACCTGGGCCGGCTGGGCACGGCCGAGGATCCTGGCGTGGTGGCCCGCACCGCCATGCGCGACGCCCGCCTGAGGGGCGCCGGCCTCGTCGCCGGGCCCGTCGAGGCGCTCAGCGAACGGGGATACGCCGCGGTGAGGGCGTTCGCCGATCCGGCGGCACCCTGGTCGGGGGCAGACCCGGAGCTGGCGGCACCGGTGCTGCTCATCGGCCGGCGCAGCTGGGAGCCGGCGTGGAGCCACGACGTGCCCGTGCTCGTCGACGTCGAGCCGCCCACCTCCGGGGACCGGGCCGCGCTGTGGCGGGCCACGCTCAACGGCCAGGGCGATGGCGTGGACGCCGGCGAGGTCACCCAGCACTTCCGTCTCACTCCCGAGCAGGTGGGGCGGGCGGCCCGGGCGGCACGGTTGCAGGCCGTCGCCGCCGGGTCGCAGCTGGGCCTCGACCACCTACGCGCCGGCGCCAGGGCCCAGAACGCGGCCGGGCTCGAGAACCTGGCGAAGCGGATCGTGCCCAAGGTCGGTTGGCCGGACCTCGTCCTGCCCGCAGGCACCATGGCTGGGCTGCAGGAACTGGCGGCTCGCGCCCGTCACCGCGACCTGGTGATCGACGAGTGGGGCATGCGTCCCGGTGGCGGTCGCGGGCGCGGCATCACCGGGTTGTTCGCAGGCGACTCCGGCACGGGCAAGACCATGTCGGCCGAGGTGATCGCCGGTGAGCTCGGCCTGGACCTCTATGCCATCAACCTCGCCACCGTGGTCGACAAGTACGTGGGCGAGACCGAGAAGAACCTCGAGCGGATCTTCTCGGAGGCCGACGGGATCAACGGCGTCCTGCTGTTCGACGAGGCCGACGCCATCTTCGGGAAGCGCTCGGAGGTGCGCGACGCCCACGATCGCTACGCCAACATCGAGGTGGCGTACCTGCTGCAGCGGATGGAGTCCTTCGACGGGCTGGCCATCTTGTCGACCAACCTCAGGGCCAACCTCGACGATGCCTTCGCCCGCCGCCTGGATGCGGTCATCGACTTCCCGGTTCCCGACACCACGTTCCGCCGGATGATCTGGGAACGCTGCCTGGGCAAGGACATGCCGCTCGCTCCCGACATCGACCTCGACTTCGCCGCCAGCCGCTTCGAGCTGTCGGGTGGCAACATCCGCTCGATCGCCGTCACCGCTGCCTACTTCGCGGCCGAGACCGGGCGGGAGGTGACCATGCTCGATCTCATGCGGGCGACCCAACGGGAGTACCGCAAGCTCGGGCGCATGTGCGTCGAATCCGAGTTCGGGCCCTGGTACTCGCTGGTGTTCAGCTGAGCTGATTGCCCTTTGGGGCAGGAAGCTCACCCTTCCTGGGCATCACCCAGCGCCGTACACTGCCGTCAGGAGCCATGGCCCGGGCCGCTGTGTCCCGGGCATCCACGTGGAGGTGCGCGGTGGCGGAGTACGACCTGGTCCAAGACGTCAACGTCGGCCGCAAGCCGAAGGAGGTGAAGGAGCAGGCCTCGACGGGCCCCGACCACACCACCGTGAGCCGAGCCATCGAACAGGGTCGGCCGGAGGCCATCGGGCCGCAGGGCGCGCTGCACCTCCAGAGGGCAGCCGGGAACGCGGCGATGGGAGCACTGGTGCAGCGCAGCGAGGAGGAGTCGCCCGTCCACAAGGTGGTCGGCAAGGGCGGCGGCAGCAGCCTCGACGACGGCGTGCGCAAGAAGATGGAGTCCAGCCTCGGCTACGACTTCAGTGGCGTGCGGGTGCACACCGGCGGCGACGCCGCGGCCGCGGCCAAGTCGGTGCAGGCACAGGCGTTCACGGTGGGCAACGACGTCGTCTTCAACGAGGGCAAGTACAGCCCCTCGAGTCCGGAAGGCCAGCGCACCATCGCCCACGAGCTCACCCACGTCGTGCAGCAGAGCCAGGGCGAGGTCCCCGGCGAATCCCGCGGTGGCGGCGTCAAGGTCTCCGATCCGAGCGACTGGGCCGAGCAGCAGGCGGAGGCGACTGCGGACTCGGTGATGGCCGGCGGTGGAGGCGGCGACCACGCCGGCCACGATCACGCCGGCAGTGGTGGTGGTGCGTCGGTGCAGGCCCTGCCCCTCCAGCGGGCCGGTGACGAACAGGAGGAGGAGGTCCAGACCCTGCGCGAGGCCAACGTGCAGCGGGCCGGTGACGAACAGGAGGAGGAGGTCCAGACCCTGCCCGAGGCCAACGTGCAACGGGCGGAGGCGGGTCCCGATGAGCGGGAGGACGAGGAGGTCCAGACACTCCCCGAGACGAACCTCCAACGACAGGAGGAGGAGGAGACGCCGGAGGAGGGCTGAGTCTGTCTCAGCTCCCGCAGTCCCGGTCCCGAGCGATGCCCGCCCTCCTGGGGCGGGCATCGACGCGTCTGCCCGTTCGGGCAGGCGGCTCTTCCCCCAGTACCGCCCGCTTGGACCTAGCGGTGCGGTGATGCAGGGGCCATCGTCGTGATGATCATCCCGGTCGACGAGGAGGAGGCCGCATGCCTCAGTATCTGTCCCCTGGTGTCTATGTCGAAGAGCTCGACGGAGGTGCGCGGCCCATTGAGGGCGTCGGCACTGCGGTAGCCGCATTCGTCGGCCTCGCCGCACGTGGTCCGTTCAACGAGCCGACGCTCGTCACGAACTGGACCCAATTCGTCAACACCTTCGGTGAGTTCATCGAGGGCTCGTACCTGGCCCACGCCGTCTACGGCTACTTCCAGAACGGTGGCGGCATCGCCTACATCGTGCGGATCGGCTCCGAGAACGACGGCCCCCAGCCGAGCGCCCGGGCGGAGCTCGGCGCCGGCGACGGCAAGCAGCTGCCCTACCGGGTGCAGGCCCTCGAGACCGGCCCGGCCGGCAACGACTACAGCATCGAGATCCAACACCCCGAGGGCGAGGGTGCCTCCGACGACGCGTTCACGATCGTCGTGAAGCGCGGCAACAAGGTCGAGGAGACCTTCCCGGACCTCACCGTCAAGCGGGGCAAGCAGAACGCGGCCACCGTGGTGAACGCCCAGTCGAAGCTGATCCGTCTCGAAGAAGTGAGCTCAGGAGCGGCGGTCGAGCGCCCCGCCCGGGGCACCGTGCCGCTGGCCGGCGGCAACGCGTCGGCTGCCCCGGACCGGGTCGAGGCTGCCGACTACGTCGGCGACGTCGCCAACCGGACGGGCTTCGGCGCCCTCGAGGCCATCGACGAGGTGACCATGCTGGCCGTGCCCGACCTGAGCGCCGCCTACGAGCAGGGCCACCTCAACGGCGAGGGCTTCCAGGCCGTGCAGCTGGCCATGATCGCCCACTGCGAGCTGATGGGCGATCGGATGGCCATCCTCGACCCGCCCCCGAACATGAACGCCCAGCAGATAAGGGAATGGCGGGTCGACAGCGCCGGCTACGACACCAAGTACGGCGCCCTCTACTGGCCCCGGATCAAGGTGCTCGACCCGCTGTCGGGCCAGAACATCTTCGTGCCCCCCTCCGGCCATCTCGCCGGTCTCTGGGCCCGCACCGACACCGAGCGCGGCGTGCACAAGGCGCCGGCCAACGACGTCATCCGCGGTGCGATCAGCCTCGAGCTCAACATCACCAAGAACGAACAGGACCTGCTCAACCCCGAGGGCATCAACTGCATCCGCGCCTTCCCGGGGCGCGGCATCCGGGTCTGGGGCGCCCGCACGCTCTCCAGCGACCCGGCGTGGAAGTACATCAACGTGCGGCGCCTGTTCAACTACCTGGAGAAGTCGATCCAGATCAACACCGACTGGGTCGTGTTCGAGCCGAACGACCGCGACCTGTGGGCCAAGATCCGCCGCACCATCGCCGGCTTCCTGGTCATGGAGTGGCGCAAGGGGGCCCTCTTCGGCTCCACCCCGGACGAGGCCTACTACGTGAAGTGCGACGACGAGACCAACCCGGCCGAGGGGATCTCCCTGGGCCAGGTGGTCTGCGAGATCGGGGTGGCGCCGGTGAAGCCTGCCGAGTTCGTCATCTTCCGCCTGCAGCAGCTCGAAGGCGGCGTCAGCTTGGTCGCCGAGTAACTACACAACGAGAACGAGGAAACGAGGAGAACGCTGATGGTTGCATGGGATTGGGCTCTCGGTGACGCCGCGGTCGCCAACTCCTTCGGCTGCACGGTCGGGGGCACGGCGGTGAACGTGCGAGAGGTGACCGGGCTCAAGTGGGAGTTCGACATGATCGAGGTCAAGACGCAGGACTCGACGGGCAAGTACTTCCTGCGGAAGATCCCGGGTCGTCAGAAGCCGGTGACGGTGACGATCACCCGGGCCCTGACGACGGACACGATCTTCACCGACTGGATGAAGAAGATCGAGAAGGGTGCCACCGATCGTCGCGAGGTCGTGGTGACGGTGTTCACGCCTGGCTCCTCCGACGCTGTGAAGCGGTTCACGATCATGGACTGCCAGCCCAGCTCGATCGAGGTGACGCAGGTGTCCGCCGGCGCCACCAACACCCTGGACGAGAAGATCACGCTGCAGGGCTATGAGATGAAGATGGAGAAGGGCTGATGCGCCGGGCGATCCCCGGCACTCCTGGGATCGTCCAGCAGCCCGAAGAGACGGAGTTCCATGTGGGGGCGCCGGCGTTCGCGCCGGCGCCCTCCATGCGCACCGAGTACCCCTTCGAGCTGCCCCGGGGCTATCTCGACCACCGTGGCGTCCTGCACAAGCGGGGGGTCATGCGCATGGCCACCGCCCGCGACGAGCTCGAGCCGCTGGCGGACGCCAGGGTCCAGGCGCGGCCTGCGTACCTCACGGTCGTACTGCTGGCCAGGGTCATCACCCAGTTGGGCACCCTTCAGGACAACGAGGTCGACCATCTCGTCATCGAGGAGCTGTTCGCCGCCGACCTCGCCTTCCTGCAGGACCTCTACCGGCGGATCAACCAGGAGGGCCACACCCGCGCCGCCGTCAACTGCCCCAACTGCCAGCACGAGTTCACGGTCGACGTGGCCGGTGGTCGCCCGGGGGGATCGTGACGTACGCGGTCGAGCAGTTGTTCGAAGAGATCGCGTACGTCGCCTACCACTTCCACTGGGCGCACGAGGAGATCATCTCCCTCGAGCATCTTCGCCGTCGCGCCTTCGTACGCGAGATCGCAAAGATCAACAAGCGCCTGAACGAGATGGCGGACCAGGAGGCCTGAGTGCGCCTCTTCCGCCGCCGCCAGGATCCACCGCTCGCGCCCCCGGAGTCGGCCGAGGACGCCGTCGCGGGCGATCCTGACGTGGCGCGCCAGGAGCGGCAGCCGACGGGCGACTGGATGACGATGGCGCCCATGGCGGCGACGGTGCAGCCGATCAAGCCGACCTTCCGGGTGCAGACCCTCCCCGAGATCCTCACCAGCCACCAGAGCGTCCGCCTGAGCGGCAGCCTCGGCCACTCCGTCTCACCCGAGGCGCCCAGCGGTTCGGTGGAAGGGTTGGCCGTTTCCAATCCGGGGGTCCGGGCGGTGGCCGGGCACGGGGAGTTGCTGCTCCGCGCGCCCCGCTCTCCCGAACCCCCCTCGGCTCCACCGCTCACCGTCCGCCGGTTGGCCACCACCGGCTCCACCGAGCCTCTCGCCGCCCCGGCACCCGCATCGGCCCTACCCGAGCCGGCGGTGAGCCGGGTGCTGGTCAACCCCGCCCCGATCTCGAGCCCCATCAGCGCGCCGCTGCCGGTGGCAAGGGTGGTGGACGCCGGGTCCGGGGCATCTGGGGCAGCGCCGTCTTCGTCACCGATCGCCGCCGCTGGCTCGGGTCCGGCGCCCGCCGAGGGCAGCGGCCCCGAAGTCGATACCCCAACCGGGGTGGACCCCGCACCCCCCGAGGGAGATCCGCCGGCCATCGGCGCACCACTGTTGGGCGAAGAGCGGGTCGGGGGGTTCGCGGCCAACCTCGACCAACTGCTGGCGCCCGATCCGGAGTCACAGATCCGCCGCCCGGCGCCGGCCGACCTCGGCCCCCCGATCCAGCCCAGGACGCTGCAGCGCCGGGCCGATCGGGGCCGCGCCCCCCTCCAGCGGACGCCCACCGCCGGCGCCGCCCCCTCCGCTTCGGCGCCGACCCCGCCCGCCGCTGCTGCGGAGACCCCTTCGACGGGCGCCCCCACGCTCGGTCCGCCCGACGCCCCCGCTGGGCCTTCGCAGCCGCCTCCCGGCCCTGAGCTCGTTCTGCGCGAGCCGGCGGCGCCGATCGAACCTGCGGTCGTGGCACAGACGCTCTCCGAAACGCCCGCTCCGTCCGTGCCGAGCTCCTCCACCGGCGAGCCGGACCCGCCGGCGGCGACGTCATCGCCGGTCGGCGAGACCGACGCTTCGACGGACCCGCCGGATCCGGCGCCGGCCGCCGCTGCCAGCCAAGCGGGAGGCCCGGAACCGGTGGCGCCCCTCGTCGGCGCCACCGACTTCACCGGAGCCTCCGGTGAGCCCGCCGAGCTCCTTCATCCCGCCCCTGGTGGGGAATCCTCCCCGCCGCAGCCGGCGCCCGCTGGCGCCGGTGAGCTCCCGCTACATGCCTCGTCCCCCCCGACGTCGGCGCCGGCCTCCACACCGGCGCCGGCCTCAGCGGGCGGCACATCCCCTTCGCTGCAGCGACTGGGCGAGCCAGGATCCTCATCAGCGGACCCCCCGCCTGCGCCCTCTTCCTCGCCTTTCGGCGGTGGCGACTCCGACAACACCAGCCCCGAGGCGTCGGCCATCCCCGCCACCGCTCCCCTCGCCGGGGACAACCCGCTCACGCCGAGCCAGCCGACCGCTCCCGGGCCTGCCGATGCAGCGGCCGCGCCGGGTCCGCCCCTACCGTTGGTGGCGCCGGCTTCCCCGGCCACCGAGCCGGTCGTGGTGCCGACGCTGGGCCTCGGCGCGCCCGGCCTGTCGGTTCAGACGTCCTCGGAGTCCGGCCCATCCGCCGCCGCGCCCGGCGCGGGGACGTCCCGCCTGCCCCTGGCCCCGCCCGAACAACCGGCCACCCTGGCGGCGCCGGCCTCGGCCGCGCCCCGGGCCATGGCGGCCACCGATCTGGTCCGACCCGCGCCCACGACCCCCACAGGCGGAGCCACGGCGGCAACCCTCCAGCGGCGGACGACCGCAACCGTCTCCCCTGGCCCCCGAGGCCTCACCGGCGGGTCCAGCACGGGTCCGGCCAGCGTGACCGGCGGGTCGACCACGACGGCTGCAGCTCTTGAGACGACGTTGCAACTGGCGCGGCCGCTGGTGGGGGCCGGGAGTGGCCCGTTAGGCACGGCAGCCGCGGCCGGCACGGCCGTTGCGCTGCAACGCTTCTCCGACCCGGGACCGCCCGCGTCAGCACCAGCTTCCGGGGTCGCGCCCGTCCTCCTTCGGAGGCTGCCCTCGGGCGGTGCCGGCTCGGGTGCTCCCGGCCCCGGTGCCACCGCCACCGCGCTCCAGCGCCCCGACGGTGCCGCCCCGCCGGCGGCCGGCGCCGGACCCTCCTCTTCCGCTTCCTCCACTCCGGCGTCCGCCGACGCGTTGCCGCTGCACACGCCGGCAGCCGCCGTCCCCAGCGCAGCCGAGATCGCGGTCAAGGCGGGGCTGGCGGAGCGCCAGTCCGATGGCACCTTGCTCTACACCTCTCCACCGGGAGGTGACGGGGCCGAGGAGGTCCCGGTCCAGCGCAACCTCATGACAACCTCGCCGATGCCATCCGCGGCCAGCGCCCTTTCGGCTCTCTCGCCGGCAGGTCCGGCCGAGGGCGGCGCCCCAGAGGCGGGAACCTCCCTCGGCGCCGGCCCCCCCGGCGCCGGCTCCCCCGCCGCCGGCTCCCAGTCCCCCGAGGAGCTGGACCTTTTGGCGCGGCGCCTCTACAGGCGCCTGCGTTCGGAGATGCAGGCCGACATCGCCAGACAGCTCGAAGCCAAGAACCGCGCCGGTCGCTACCGGCGTTAGCAAAGGGAGAGATTCATGGCGGATTCCAGCCCGACCCCCATCAAGCCCGACGATCCCGCAGTCGCCATCCGCTTCCACCTGCACCTCGACAACCAGACGATCGGGTGGTGGAACAGCTTCGAAGGCCTGGGAATGGACACCGGCATCGAGACCCGCGAAGAGGGCGGCAACAACGCCTGGGTCCACCAGCTCCCGACCCGCCTGAAGTACACCAACGTCAAGCTGAGCCGGCCGATCAACGAAGACAGCGGCAAGGTCGCGGTCTGGTTCATGGCCATCGCCGAGAAGGTGGCCCGCGGCAGCACCGCCCAGATCAAGGCGGTGGACGGTGAAGGCAAGATCATCGCCCAGTGGAGCCTCAACGACGTCGTTCCGGTGCGCTGGACCGGGCCGTCGTTCAACGTGGAGAGCCCGAAGACGGCCACCGAGACGCTCGAGCTGGCCTTCCACGGGTTCCTCGACCCGAAGAACACCGCCACCAGCAAGGGGGCATGACGTGGCTGCCCAGAAGACGTGGACGCCGGCCAAGCTGCAGATCATCGCCCCCAACAACGGCGGCGCCGAGAATGTGTTGTGGGACTTCGACTTCCCCTACAACCCCAAGGACTTCTCCATAACACGGGCCGCCAAGTGGAACGAGAAGTCCAACAAGAAGGGCACGCTGCCGGCCGAGTACAACGGCCCGGTGGCGGCCACCGTCACGGTGGAGGTCTTCTTCGACGAGACCAGCCAGCGCAAGGACGAGAAGGACCCGCTGTGGGGCGACATCTCCCGCCACATCAAGAAGCTCCTGGGCTACGTCAACCCGGAGGCGGACTCGAAGTCGAAGGACAAGCCGTCGGCTCCGCACTGCAAGTTCATCTGGGGCAAGGCCATCGAGTTCAAGGGCTACATCCAGCAGGTGGCGGTCAAATACACGCTGTTCCGGGCTGACGGCACGCCCGTCCGGGGCTCGGCGACCTTGACGTTGAAGGAGTTCGGCGCCCCCGAGAAGGGCACCAACCCCACCTCGGGTGGCGTCCCCGGATCCATGGCCCACAACGTCATCGCCGGCGACACCCTGGCCTCCATCGCCTACGGCGCCTACGGCTCGGCTACCGACTGGCGGCGCATCGCGGACGCCAACCCCATCATCGGCGACCCGCTGCGGCTCTCACCCGGCATGACGCTCGTCGTGCCACCGGGCTAGCCGTGGACACCACCACCAACGGCGCGGCAAGTTCGCGGAAGGACTTCCACCCCCTCATCGGCGCGAAGGTGAAGGTCGGTGGAACCCCGTTGCCGCCGGAGCAGAACGACCTCATCGTCGAGTTCGAGGTCGAGACCGCCATCAACCGCCCGGACATGTGCACGCTCACCTTCGTCACTGCACTCGATCCGAAGGGTATGGAGGTGCAAAGACTTCCGAAGCTCGCCCAGGGGGATCAGCTGGAGGTGTCGGTCGACCAGGGGGGGGCAAAGCCCCTGTTCGCGGGGGAGATCACGGCCAAGACCTACGAGCACATGGGGGGGCGGACGACACTGTCTGTCACCGCCTATGACCGCCGCCATCGGCTCTACCGGGGTGAGCAGTCCCGCACCTTCATCAAGATGGCCTATGCCGACGTCGTGAAGAAGCTGTTCACCGAGGCGGGCATCAACGTGACGGTGGAGGGGCTACCCGGGGTCCAGCACCCTTTCCTGATGCAGCGCCAGTGCTCGAACGGCGACTACATCGACTCGATCCTGGCCGAGGTGGGGGCGGTGAGCCTGTCGGACGGCCCGAACAAGGCCAAGGTCACCACCCTCGACAAGCTCGACACATCCGACAAGCAGCCGGTGGACAAGATCGAGTTCTCGGTGGAGGTCACCCGCTACAGCTTCCACTCCACCAGCGACAGCGACCACGACAAGGTCGCGGTCCGGGGGTGGGACCCGATACGGAAACAGTCCATCGTCGCCCAGCCGGCGGGAGCCACCGCACTGCCGCTGCCGGCGGCGAAGGGGTCGGGGGAATACCGCAAGTCCGTCAACAGCACCCACAACGCATTCTCCGCGGATGAGGCCAAGGCCATCGCCACCGGGATCTCGGTCCGCCAGCGGGCTGCCGCTGTCCAACTCGACGCCTCGGGCGTGGGCAACCCCAAGCTCACCGCCGGCAAGCTGATCGAGGTCGAGAACGTGGTCAACGACTTCGCCGGCAAGTACCGGCTCAGCTCGGTGCGGCACAGCTACTCCGCCGACGGCTTCTCCACCGAGTTCTCCTGTCGCGGCTTCGGCGACCACACCCTGCCGGGGATGATGCAGCAGGCGGTGCTCGGCCACGAGGCCGGCCAGCGGCCCTCGGAGGGGCTCGACGGGGTGCTGCCGGCGGTGGTGACGAACTTGAGGGACCCGGACAAGCTGGGCCGGGTCAAGGTCAAGATCCCGTGGCTGAGCGACGACATCGAATCGGACTGGCTCCGGGTGGTGACGGTGGGCGCCGGCCCCAAGCGGGGCTTCTTCGTGGTGCCCGAGGTCAACGACGAGGTCCTGGTGGCCTTCGAGGGCGGGGACGTCAGGCGCGGGTACGTCCTCGGGGGTCTCTACAACGGGCAGGACAAGCCGCCGGGCGACAGCCACGTGGGGAGTAACGGCAAGGTGGAGAAGCGGGTGATCCAGACCCGTGCGGGCCACATGCTCTCCCTCAACGACTCCGACGCCGACCCCGGGATCGAGCTCGTGACCAAGAGCGGGAAGCTCAAGGTGCTCCTCGACGACAAGAAGACCGTCTTCAAGCTCGACAGCGGCAAGGACGTCATCATCAACGCGGAGGGCGACGTCACCATAAAGAGCGTCGGCAACATCGAGATCGCGGCCACCGGCGACCTCAAGCTGACGGGCAACAAAGTGAGCGTGGAGGCCAAGACGGACCTGGTCCTCAAGGGCGGCACCAACGTCAAGGTCGACGCCGGCCTGAACGCCGAGGTCAAGGCCAACGTCCACGCCAAGATCGCCGGTACCGCCGGCACCGAGGTGTCCAGCCCCGCGATCACGCAGGTCAGGGGCACCCTCGTGAAGATCAACTAGGAGGGGCGATGGCACAGGAGTTCGTCGGCAAGGGGCTGGCCTTCCCGCTGCGTACCACCGCCAGCGGGTCGGTGGCGCTGGTGTCGGCCGACCAGGAACTGCGGGAGGCCATCCGCCTCATCCTCGGGACCGCCTACGGCGAGCGACCGATGAGGCCGGAGTTCGGTTGCGGGATCCACGACCTGGTGTTCGCGCCGTCGAACTCGACGACGGCGGGTCAGGCCGCCTACGAGGTCCGGCGCTCGCTCAGCCGGTGGGAGCCACGGGCCGACGTCAACGACGTCACCGTCACCTACGACCCGGCTGACACCTCGCTCATGTACATCTCCATCACCTACAGCGTCAGGGGCGCCAACGACCCGCGCAACCTGGTGTTCCCCTTCTACACGATCCCCACCGAGGAGTAGCCCCCGATGGCCCTGCCCGCACCGCACCTGGACGACCGCACCTTCCAGTCGCTCGTCGACGAGGCCAAGCGGATGGTGCAGCAGCGTTGCCCGGAGTGGACCGACCACAACGTCTCGGACCCTGGGGTAACGCTCATCGAGACGTTCGCCTACATGGTCGACCAGCTGATCTGGCGACTCAACCGCGTGCCGGAGAAGACCTACATCAAGTTCCTGGAGCTGTTGGGGGTTACCCTTCGCCCGCCCACTGCGGCCCGCACCGACCTCACCTTCTGGCTCAGCGCGGTCCAGGACCAACCGATCGCGGTGCCCTCCGGCACCCAGGCCGCGACCCCCCGGGGCGAGACCGAGGGGGTGACGTTCACGACGGTGGAGGCGCTGTCGATCGTGCCGTGCCACCGCAGCCACGTCGCCACCGAGATCGAGAACCTGCAGGTGAACCACACCGAGACCCTCGACAACGGCGCCCCCTTCTACTGCTTCGCCAGGGTGCCCAGCGTGGGCGACTGCTTCTACATCGGGCTGTCGAACGCCGTGCCCGGCGGCGCGGTGAGCATCGACCTCGCCTGTGACATCGAGGGGGTCGGGGTCGACCCTCGCTACCCCCCGCTGGTGTGGGAGGCCTGGAACGGCAGGGGCTGGGTGGAGTGTGAGATCGAGCGCGACGAGACCGGAGGCCTCAACCGCAACGGCAGCGTGGTGCTGCACCTCCCTGCGGACCACACCGCCCACGCCGGCATCCTGCGCCTGAACGGGGGTTGGCTCCGGTGCCGCGTCGTCGCCAACCAGGAGTGGCAGCCGGCCTACAGCGCCTCGCCGCGGATCCACGAGGTGCGGGCGTGGACGGCGGGGGCGTCGGTCGAGGCGGTCAACGCCGACATCGTGCGAGACGAGATCGTGGGCATCTCCGAGGGCGTCCCCGCCCAGCGCTTCCCCCTCGAGCGCCGCCCCGTCGTTCCCATCGAGGGGGGCTACACCGTCGACGTGTCGGCCCTCGAGGGGTGGCAGGAGTGGACCCAGGTCGAGACCTTCGCCCTGAGCGGCCCGCAAGAACGTCACTTCGTGCTCGAAGAGACCACCGGGGAGATCGTGTTCGGCCCCGCTGTCCGCGAGCCCGACGGCACCCTTCGCTACTTCGGGGCGGTGCCGGAGAAGGGTGCGGCCGTCAGGATCCGGGAGTACCGCACGGGCGGCGGTCGCGAGGGCAACGTGGCCCGCCAGACGGTCCGGGAGCTTCAGGCGCCGATCCCCTTCATCTCCGACGTGAGCAACCGCCGTGGCGCGCTCGGTGGGGGCGACGGCGAGACCATCGACAATGCCAAGCTGCGGGGGCCGATCGTGCTCAGGACGCGTCATCGCGCTGTCACCCGCGACGACTTCGAGCGTCTGGCGGAAGCGGCCAGTCCCGAGGTCGCCCGGGCCCGGTGCGTACCCGCCGGAGCCAACGGCGCCGAGGCGGGTGGAGTGCGGGTGCTGATCGTCCCCCAGGTGGAGGACGGCCCGAACGGCAGCCTCGACTTCGGCCAGTTGGTGCCGTCCGACGAGGTCATGCAGACGGTGCGGGACTATCTCGACGAACGCCGGGTGGTCGGCACCCGGGTCGGCGTGCACCCGGCCTCCTACATCCCGATGAGCATCATCGCCCGCATGCGGGCCAAGCCCCGGTACGACCCCCGTCAACTCGAACAGGCGGCGCTGGCGGCGCTGTACGGCTACTTCCACCCGGTGAGGGGCGGGCCCGACGGCACGGGCTGGCCCTTCGGCAGGAGCGTCGCCCCTGGCGAGGCCTACGCCATCTTGAACGGGGTGCCGGGAGTCGAGGCGGTGGAGGACGTTCGCCTCTATCCGGCGCTGCCCCTGGAGAACAAGCGGGAGCCGAAGACCGACGTGATCGCGCCCGGCCCGAGCGACCTCGTCTTCTCCTGGGAGCACCAGGTGCAGGTGCGCGGGTGATGGGCCTTGTACTCTCGTCGGCGACGGGGGGCGGAACAGGAGACAGGCGATGCGGGCACTGGTAGAAGGGCTGGAGACGCCGCACCCGATCGGCCTTCAGCTCCCTGGTCTGTTCCAGGACGACGATTTCACCCGCCGTTTCACCTGGGCGCTGGACGAGGTATTGGCACCCGTCTTCGTCACCCTCGACGCCATAGAGGCCTATGTCGATCCTTGGCTTGCTCCGGGCGACTTCCTCCTGTGGCTGTCGGAGTGGGTCGGCATCCCCATCGACCACGACCTGCCCGAGGAGCGCAAGCGGGCGCTCGTGGCACGCGCCGCGGATCTCTACGGCTGGGCCGGCACGGCCAAGGGGATCGCCGATCTGGTGGAGCTGTATTCGGGAGTGCGCCCGGAGGTCCTCGACTCGGGCGCCGTTGCCTGGTCACCCACGCCCGACGGCGACATCCCGGGTAGTGACGACGCCGAGGTCACTGTCCGCTTCCCCCCCGGCGCCACGATCGACACCGCCCGGGTGCAGCGCCTGCTCGCGGAAGCCCTGCCCGCCCATGTCGTCGCGAGCGTCGAGGTGAGCCAGAGATGATCGTCTGCACCAACTGCGGGAATCACAACGACGACACCGACGAGTTCTGTGGCTCGTGCGGCAAGTTCCTGGAGTGGGTGGGCCAGCGCATCGAGACACCAGCACCGGCACCGGAGGTTCAGGCCGCGCCCGAGCCCGAGCCGGTCAAGACGGGCCTGATCGACCGGGTCAAGGCAGCCGTGGGCATCGACGAAGGTGGCCACGGATCGTCAGCGACCGGCGCGACAGCCGCTGGGCCCGAGCGGCCGGCCGGCGCAGGGAGCACAGGGGCGCCGGCCACGGGCGGCACTGGCACGCTTGCGGCACCTCCTGTCGGTGACGGCAGCGGGGCGGGCCATGGCGAAGAGGCCCGCCGGCGGGCCGAGGAGGAGCGGGCGGAGCAGGAAGCCGAGGCGGCGTTGCGGGCCCAACACGAAGCCGAGGCCAAGGCGGCGGCGGAGGCGGAGGCGGCCCGCCGGGCCGAGGTCGAAGCACGAAGGCGGGCGGAGGAGGAGGCCCGGGCGCGGGCCGACGCCGAGCGCCGGCGCGCCAGCGAGGCGGAAGCGGCGCGGCGGGCCGAGGAGGAACGCCGGGCCGTGGCCGCGGCCGAGGCGGCGGCGGCAACAGCGGCTGCGGCCGCCGAGCAGGCCCGGGCCGACACCCGCATGCATGCCGACGACCGTGAGGCCGAGATTGCCGCCGAGGCCGAGGCGGCGCGGCAGGCCGAGCAGGCGGCGGCGGCGGCCGCCGCGCTGGAGGAGGCGAGACGCTCGGAGGAGCTGGCGCGGGCCGAGGCCGAGGCCGAGGCCCGGGCCCTGCAGGAGGCGCAGCAAAAGGCGAGGGAGGAGGCCGAAGCGCGGCGGGCGGCCGAGGAGCAGGCTCGTCAGCGGGCGGCCGAGGAGGCGCGGGCCAAGGCGGCGGCCGAAGCTCGTGCTCGCGAGGAGGAGGCGGCCCGCAAGCGGGCGGCGGCCCTGCTGCAGCGAGCTCGCCCCGCACCCACCCCCGTGCCCGAAGAGGCGCCTCCGGCCGTGCCCGGCACGAGCGTCACCGGCCCGGCGGCCCAGCAGCCGGCGGCCCAGCAGCCGGCGGCCCAGCAGCCGACGGCCCAGCAGCCGTCGGCATCGAAGATGCCGCCTCGGCCCGACCCCAAGGTGAAGCCGGCCGACAAGGTGCTCAAGGCCGGCGACCTCGTGTGCGGCCAGTGCGGCGAGGGCAACGATCCCACCCGCAAGTTCTGTCGCAAGTGCGGCAACTCGCTGGCCCAGGCGGTCCCGGCCAAGAAGGTCCCGTGGTGGAAGAAGCTGTTCTCCCGCAAGTCCCGGGTGTCCAAGGAAGCGGGCACCCGCGGCTCGAAGGTCAGGGCCGCCAAGGAAGCCAGCTTCAAGGTGCAGATCGTCCTCAACACCCTGCGGCGGGTGTTGATGGTCCTCGCCTTCCTCGGCGTGGCCGGCTCCTTCGCCGTCCCTTCGACCCGCAACCTCATCATGGACAAGGGCCGGTCCGCCCTCAGGTCGGCCCAGGGTCTGTTCAACCCGCAGTTCGATCCCGTCAACGCGGTCGCCGTCAGCGCCAGTTCCGCCATCCCCGGCCGCGAGGCCGCCTTCGCCAACGACCTCCACTCCAACACCTACTGGGCCGAGGGAAGCGAGGGTGACGGGGTCGGCGAGACCATCTCGTTCAGCTTCGAGAACAAGGTCGATCTCGCCAGGGTGGTCGTGTACTCGGGAGCAGCGGACTCCTCCGAAAACTTCTTGAAGCAACCGCGGCCGAAGCGGCTGCACCTGGTGTTCGACAACGATGGCAGCGCCGATCTCCTCCTCAAGGACCAGTTCGAGCCGCAGATCTTCGGCCTCAAGGGAGCCAAGGGCGTGTCCACCGTGAACATCACCATCGCCGAGGTCTACAAGGGCCAGGGCGGTTCCGACACCGCCATCGCCGAGGTGGAGTTCAAGAAGAAGGGGTGACGCCGAGGTCCCTCAGCACCCCTTCGTAACGGCGCTGGGCCTTGGTGGCCGCCGCCGGGTCCCCCGAACGCCGGTGGG
>JAHWJU010000005.1:20041-55792 GCA_019348255.1 Actinomycetota bacterium
TCGTAACGGCGCTGGGCCTTGGTGGCCGCCGCCGGGTCCCCCGAACGCCGGTGGGCCGAGATCAAGAGCCGCCACAGGTCGTCCCGGTAGGCGTCGATGCGCAGGCCCCTGTCGGCTTCCGCTGCCGCCGCCTTGGGCTGGCCGGCGGCCAGCAGCATCGCGGCGCGGGCGTGGGAGGCGTCCGCCGCCTGCAGGCGGCACCGGTCTCGCTCCGCCAGCACCCACTCGGCGGCGCCCTCGTCGGCGAGAAGCTCCCCCCGGTACAGGTCGAGGGCGCACCCGAGGTGGTTCCCGGCTGCCTCGTCGTCGCCGGCGGAGCGGGCACTGCGGGCGACAGCCAGATGCTCGTCGAAGAGAGCGAGGTCGAGGGTGCCGGGGCCGAGCGCAAGGCGGTACGTGTCGCCTTCGCGAACCACCACCGCAGCCGCGCCCCGCGCCACCCCCGGCTCCAGCAGCTGGCGCAGGGATGAGACTGCCACCTGGAGATTGCGGGTGCCGACGCGGGCGTCGCCCTCGGCCGGCCACAGGGAGTCGACGAGGTGGTCGCGGTGCACGGGGCGGCCGGCGTGCAGGGCGAGCAGGCGCAGGAGCGACCGCACGCGGGGCTTGATGGACGACAGGTCGACCAGCTCGCCGTCGAGCTGCACCACCGTCGGGCCGAAGCACCACACGGCCAGTCCGTGGGCCCGGGGGGGCCTCCGGGGCCCGCTCCCATCGCGTCTCTCCCCGCCGGTAGCCGGGGCAGCAAAGCACAGACCCAGCTCCGCCAGCCCGCCCCGGGCCCTGGCGGCGGGCTCGCTGCCGGCGCCGTGGTCGACAATGGCCGAGGCCAGCCCTGCCAGCGCCACCGGTCCCGGGACGGCGGCCTGACGGGAGACGGAGGCGGCCCGACCGACCGCGACCGTCGCGCCGGGGTCACCGGTGCGAACCATGGACAAGCCGGCCCCGGCCCGGGCCCACGCCTCCAGCACCGAGGCGCCCAGCGCCTGGAACCCCTCGGCCGCCTCGAGCAACTGGTGGCCGACATCTTCGCCCTTGCCCAGCCGACCCAGCCCCACCAGCAGCTGAGCCAGCGGTCGACCCCACTCGTCGTCCTTTCCCAACGCCGCACCCGCGGCCTGGTGGGCCGAGCCTGCTTCCGCCGCCACGACGGCCTTCACGAGCGCCGCCAGCCAGGGCACATCCGCACGCTCCGCCGCCTCCATCAGTGCCGGCCCGTCGGCCCCGGCCGGACGCCCCGCCAGGAGGCGGGCCACCAAAGCGGCGACCCGGGCTCCCAGGGCGAGCACTGCCGTGGCGTCGGCGCGGCTGGCGACCGCCTCCAGGCGCGTGGCTGCCGTCTCCACGTGTCCGGCGAGAAGGATGGCGACGGCCGAGGCGAGGGCGCCGCCGGCACCGGTCAGCCGACCTGCCTCCCGCTGGGTCAGCCCGGCGGGGTCGCGCACGACCGCCCGGCGCAGGAAGGACGTCCAGTCTCCCGAGGCCGGCCCCGGCTCCTCGAACCACGCCGCCACCGTCTGGCGTTCACGGCGGGCCATCGCTGCCGGCTGGCCGTGCCCCGACGCCGCCTCGGCCCGGTCGTAGGACTCGATGGCGGCCCGCCACCGCCCGAGAGCGACGTTGCGCCGTGCCGAGGCCAGGAGCAGCCAGGGGTCCTGGTCGAGCAGCGCGGCCGGCAGCGCCTCGATCCACTCGCCGGGCTTGTCGATCACCTGCTCGCCCCGGCCACCGAGCAGGCCGGTGGCCGCATCCCAGTCCCCGGCCCGGCAGTAGGCGCGCAGAGCCTCGGGCAGATGGCCGTGACCCTCGAGCAGCTGCCCGGCGCGGCGGTAGCGGGCACTGGCCTCCAGCTCGCCCACCGTCTCCAGGAGCACCGCCTCCAGGTGCGACCGCAGGACCTCGTGATAGCGGTAGTCCCCCTCGTCGTCGAGGGCCGCGGTGAAGATCTGCCGCTGCTCGAGCTCGGCCAGCAGGGCCGAGCTGCTGGTGGCTCCGGTGACGGCGTCGCAGAGAGCGGGGTTCAGCCGGCCCAGGACGCAGGTCTGCAGGAGGAAGTCCCGCACGTGGAGCGGCAGCTCGTCGAGGACGTTGCGGGCCAGGTACTCCCGCACCAGGCGCCACCGCATGCCCAGCTCGTTGAGAACCCGGCGCCGCTCGGCCGGGCCCTTGCCCCTCGTGGCCAGGTGGAACAGCTGCAACGCGGCCGCCCACCCCTCCGTGCGCCTGGCCAGCTCGGCCTGCTCGTCGGGGGCCAGCGGTTCGCCGTAGAAGTCGTGGAACAGCCGCTCCACCTCCCAGGAGCGGAAGCGGAGCTCGTCGGGCCCCATCTCGATCACCTGGTTCGACACCCGCAGGCGCGACAGGTTGAACCCCGGCGCCCGGCGGGTTCCCGCCACCATGGCGATGCCCGGCGGCAGGTGCTCCAGGAGGCGCTCCAGGGTGGCTTCGGCCTCGGTGCCCCACACGGCGTGCAGGTCGTCGACCGCTATCAGCCCCCGGTCGCCCTCCCAGCAGTCGAGCGCCTGGATGACGTCGTCCACATCGGTCCAGCCGCCGGCGAGGCCGAAGCCGGCGACGAGGCCACGCTCGAGGTGGGCTACGGCGGCGGCGGCCGATGCGTCCGCCGGCTCCGCTCGGTACCAGGCCACCGGATGACCGGCGCCGGCCGCGAACTGGGCCAGGAGGGTGGTCTTGCCCGACCCCGCCGGCGCCACCACGAGAGCCAGCCGGTGTTGCCAGACGGTGTCCAGCAGGTCATGCAAGCGCTCGCGGCGGAAGGCATTGACCCGTGGCGCCCTCACCTTCGCGCCCAGAACCGGCTTGCCCGCTGCTCCCATTGACCGCCCGCCGCGTCGCCAAAGAAGATCTTGCCCCAAAGGGTACGCCATGTTGCCCGCCGGCGCACTGCGCATTCGGGGGACGACCCGGCACGGCAACGGTGCTCGCGCTCCCTCGTCCGGGGTAGCCTCGGCCCGTGGGCCGCGGCAGCATCCCTCCCTCGAGGCGTCGGCCCTGGTGGCAACGGCTCCTGCGGATGGCCACCGTCGGGGTGGGCGTGGTCGCCGTCATTGCCTGGCGCGAGCGCAAGTTTGCCCAGAACCAGCAGCGCTACGGCCTGCCTTAGCTCCCGCGTCCGGTCGTGGGGGTGAGCTCCGTCAGCCGGAGCGGCCGAGGGCGTCGAGGAGCAGTGGAGCCGTGTCCTTGGGTGAGATCTTGTACCGGGCCTCGGCGATCTTGCCGCTGGCGTCGACGAAGAAGGCCGAGCGGATGATCCCCATGTACTTCTTGCCGTACATCGAGCGCTCCCCCCAGACGTCGTAGGCCTCGGCCACGGAGTGGTCCTCGTCGGCCAGGAGAGGGAAGCCGAGGCCGTACTTCTGGTCGAACTTGGCCTGTTTCGCCGGCGGGTCGGGGCTGATGCCGACGACCACGGTGCCTCCCAGGTCGGGGGCGATGTCCCGCAAGCCGCAGGCCTGGGCGGTACAGCCTGGAGTGTCGGCCTTCGGGTAGAAGTAGACCAGGTGTGCGGCCTTGCGCTGCTTCAGCGACTTCGACAGCGAGAAGGGCTCGCCGTTCTGGTCGAGCAGGGTGAAGTCGGGGGCCTTGTCACCAGCCTTGAGCGACATGACCGGAACGTAGCACCCGCCGCTCGCTTGTGCTACAAGTAGCGCATGACCCGGGTGGGCGTGCGCGAGTTGCGGCAGCGTGCCAGTGAACTGCTGCGCCTCGTCGAACAGGGCGAGACGATCGAAGTAACGGATCGCGGGCGGCCGGTAGCCCTCCTCACGCCAGTTCCAGCGGGCAGCGCGCTCGAGCGCATGCGCGCCGCGGGCGAGATCGAGGCGGCTTCGGGCGACATCAACGACCTTCCACCACCGCTGGTGTTGCCGGCCGGATCCGAGCTTCCGTCGCAGGTGTTGGCTCGCCTCCGCCGCGACGAGCGCTGATGGCCGTCACGTACCTGGATTCTTCGGCGATCGTGAAGCTCGCCGTGGCCGAACCGGAGTCGGCGGCCCTCCGCCGCCACCTGCGGCGCAGACGACCACTCGTCTCCAGCGCGCTTGCTCGTGCGGAGGTGCTGCGCGCTCTCCTACCGGCGGGAACGTCAGCGGTCGCGGTGGGTCGGACTGTCCTGGCCGGCATCGAGCTGGCTCGGATCAACGATCGCGTGCTGACTGATGCCGCAACGCTGGAACCAGCCGAGCTGCGGACCCTCGATGCGATCCACCTCGCGACGGCGCAGCGCTTGGGCTCGGAGCTCACCCAGCTCGTCACGTACGACGATCGGATGATCGCCGCCGCCGCTCGGCTCGGCATCCGCACCGCAGCTCCGGCGTAGGCACCCGGTGAGCGGAACCCGGTGCGATGAAGGGCCGGTGGTCAGCGGCTGTCGCGTCGGCGCCAGAAGAGGAACAGGATCACCAGCAACGCCAGCAGCAGGAGGAGTGCCACCAGCACGGCCACCCGGCCGCCGGTCGTGTCCGTGACGCGGTTGGCCTCGACCGGTGCAGCCGTGTCGCCAGGCCGATCCGGGAACGTGACGGTGGCGCTGGCTCTTTGTGCCTCCTGACCGGAGCGGAGAGTGACGGTGGCGACCCACGGCCCCCGGGGCAACTTGGGATCGAGACGGATCGGGACCTGCCCGCACTGCCCGGGCGCCAGGGTCGGGATGGTCTCGCTCTTGAACGGTCCGGCCGAGACGCCGCCGGGACCTTCGCCCAGGGCCAGCTCGCCGGACAGGTCGACGGCCCGGCGGCCGTCGTTGCAGGTGCGGATGTCGATGCCCGGCCGGCCGTCTCGGTCCAGGGACGGCGTGAACGATTCGAGCTTGAAGCTGGTTGGGGGTTCGTCGCCGCCGCCTACGGCGAGGTAGACGCGAATACCGACCCGGTTGCTCACCGCGGCCCCGCCGCCCTGAGGTGGCACGCCGGGTAGCTCGGCCCACACGACCCCGTAGTACTCCCCGGCACGGGTGCCCGACGGCACCGCCACCTTCACCTGGGCCTTCGTCCGGGCCCCGGCCGCCAGGTTGGCGGTGGGCGGCGTGACCGTCATCCACGAGCTCAGGGCGTTCTCACGGCCCCGCTCCTCGGGGATGAACGCACCGTCTTGCACCCGGGCGGCGCCGGCGTAGAGGTCGGCCTTGATCGGCCGGCCGGTGCCGTTGGACACCTCGAAGGTGCGGGTGAAGGTGGTGCCGGGGTGCACGAAGTCGACGATGTAGCTGCGGGCCCTCGGGTCGTCGGATCGGGAGGCCGGTGCCTCGAGCAGGCGGATGCCGAGGCCGGGGTCAGGACGTTGGGCGGACGCGGCCGTCGCCCCCACCAAGGTGAGGGCGACGGCCAGGACGGAGGGCACGAGGCGCGAGCGGGACACGCCTCGATTCTTCCTGCTCAGAGGACGGACTGGGTGATGGTGCCGACGTAGTCGCCGGCGATCACGTTCACGGGGACGACTCCGGTCACGGTGGCCCCATAGGTGTAGGTGCCGCCGCCGGCGCCGACGAGCGCTGTGGCGACCACGAAGTCGGCACCCATGCTCCCGCCCGCCCCGGCGCCCACACCGGTGAGGCTCCCGTTGGTGGTGGCCACGGTACCGGTGGCCCAGGCGAAGCCGGCCTTGGGCATGGTGTAGGCAACGGTGCTGGCGGTGGCCGGCTTGACGAAGTCGCTGGAAGAGCCGGTGACGGTCCAGCCGAGGAGCGAACCGCGGGTGTCGGCGACGGACGTGGTCCCCACGTTGACGGTGACCGTCGAGCCGGGAGCGGCAGAAGCGGAACCCGCGGCCGTGGCCGGGGCGTCGACGCTCAGGCTGCCCCCCGTGAGGGTGATCGTGGCCGAGGTGGTGTGGTCGCTGGCCGACGCCGGAGCTACGAGAGCCGCACCGGTGATGGCGAGTCCGCCGAGTGCTGCAGCGATGGTCTTGGTGAGCTTCATTTCTGTCCCTTCTCCAGGGCCTGTGCCCGTGTTGTTGATCTGTTGTTGCTTTGTGCCTTCCCTTCGGTCCCCGAAGCTGGCGGGCGCATGGTCCGGGGTCGCTATTTCGGCGGGGAGAATGTGGCTAGTCAGGTGCAGCTATGACAACGGACGGCGGTACCGTGCCGCCGTGAACCCAACGTGGGAGCCGGGCGACCTGGCCATCGGCGCCTTCAGCGACGAGGGGCCGTGGCTGGTCGAGCCCGAAACGCTGACCTGGCGCTCCGGCCTCGATGGCCTGCGGCTGCGGACGCGGGCCGAGGTACCGACGCTCACCCGCCGGCGCCGGCTACCTCCCGGCGCTCGGGTGGTGCGAACGGCGGCGGTGCTGGGCCCGGCGCTGGCGGGCTGGTACCTCCGCGACCGGCGGCGGGGCCGCCACGTCTCTCGTGCCGGGCTGTCGCGGCGGCTGCGCGAGGCGTTCGAGCGCCTCGGGCCCACCTACATCAAGCTGGGCCAGATCCTGTCGTCGGGAGAGGGCATCTTCCCGGACGAGTTGGTCTCGGAGTTCAGGCTGCTGCGGGACCGGGTGCCGGCCGAACCCTTCGCCGCCGTGCGCCGGACCGTGGAGGCCGAACTGGGTCGGTCACTGGAAGCCGTCTTCTCCTCCTTCGAGCCGACCCCGGTGGCCGCCGCCTCCATCGCCCAGGTGCACGCCGCCCGTCTCGTGACCGGCGAGGAGGTGGTGGTGAAGGTCCAGCGCCCGGAGGTCCGCTCCCTGGTCCGGCGGGACCTCGCGGCGATGAGCTGGATGGCGCCGGTTCTGGTGGGTCGGATCCCGGTCAGCGCGCTCGCCAACCCGCCGGCGCTGGTGGAGCTCTTCGCGGAGACGATCGTGGAGGAGCTCGACTTCCGCCTGGAGGCCGAGAACATGCTGGACGTGGCCCGGGTGCTGGCCGACACCGGGCAGCGGGCCATGGTCGTGCCCCGCCCCCACCCCAACCTCGTGACCCGCCGGGTGCTGGTGATGGAGCGCCTCGACGGCTTCTCCTTCGACGACGTGGCCGGCATGCGGGCCGCCGGTATCGACACCTCTGCGGTGGTGCGGGCCGGCATGGTGTCGTTCCTCGAGGGCGCCATCCTCTACGGGGTCTTCCACGGCGACCTCCACGGCGGCAACCTCTTCGTGCGGCCCGACGGCCGCGTGGCGCTGCTCGACTACGGCATCACCGGGCGCCTGGACCAGACCCGCCGCCAAGCCTTCCTCCGCCTGCTCATCGGAGGCACGGTCAACGACCTGACGATGCAGCTCGAGGCCATGCGGGACCTGGGCGCCCTGCCGCCGGATGTCGACCTGGGCCGGCTCAGCTCGGACCTGGGCTTCGACCGGCCCCCACAGGACCCGACGCAGATGGCGCCCGAGGAGCTCATGCGGGAGATCCGGGACTTCACCAAAGCCCTGCTCGGCTACGGCGCGAGGATGCCCAAGGAGCTGATGCTGTTCGTGAAGAACATGATCTTCTGCTCGGCGGCCATCTCCACCATGGCGCCGGACGTGGACCTCTTCGGCGAGGTCACCTACATCGCCACGTACTTCGCGACGCGCCACGGCGACCGCATCGCGAGCGACGTCGGCATCGACCCTCGCACCCAGCAGGTCGACCTGGACGGCCTGCGGGCCTCACTCGGTATCGCCGACGACCGTCCCGCCATAACGATGCGCGAGCTGGAGGAGCGCCGTCGCATCATCCGCGAGCGCATGTACGGTCACCGCCGGCGTCGCTGAGACGGCACTCGTGGCGCCACGTTCAGCCTGCAAGCTCGGGCATCTCCAGGGCCCGCCAGCAGTACCAGGCGGCGACGCTGCGGTAGGGCCGGAAGGCATCGCCCAGCGGCCCCAGCACCTTGGGTGAGGGGGCCTCGGCCAGTCGGTAGGCGCGGGCGTAGCCGTTGCGGACCCCCAGGTCGTCCACCGGCCAGACGTCCATGCGGCGCAGCTGGAAGATGAGGAACATCTCGGCTGTCCATCGCCCCACCCCCCGCACCACGACCAGACGCTCGATGAGCTCGTCGTCCGACAGTCGCCCCACATTGTCGAGCGGTACGGCACCGGAGCCCACCTTGTCGGCCAGGTCCACCACCGAGCGCGCCTTGGCCGCGGAGAGCCCCGAGCGCCGTAGTTCCTCCACCGCCGTCACCAGCACTGCCTCGGGGGTGACCGTGCCGCCCACCGCCTGCTCGAAGCGGCTGTAGATCGTCGCCGCCGCCTTCCCCGACAGCTGCTGGAAGCAGATGGCCCGGGCCAGGGCCTCGAAGGGGGTGCGCCTCGACGGCGGGATGCGGGGAGGACCGACGCCCGCCAGCAGACCCGCCATCACCGGGTCCCGGACCGCCAGTTCGGCGGCGGCTCGGGCATGGGTGATCCGGGCCACGGCGGCAGGCTACAGAGCGTCCTCCCGGCAACTCCCGGCGATACGGGAAGAATGCACCGTGGCCGTGCTCCTGGGACTGGCGGTGGCAGGCGCCTATGGCGCCGCCGACTTCCTCGGCGGGCTCAGCTCGAAGCGGGCGCCGGCGACGACGGTGGTGGTGGTGTCCCAGCTGTGCTGCCTGCCGCTGCTGGCCGTGCTGGTCGGAGCCGGCGGCGGCCACCCCAGCACCCGCGCCATAGGTCTCGGAGCGGCCGCGGGGTCGGTGGGGGCGGTAGGCCTGTCGTGCCTGTACCGGGGGCTGGCCCGGGGCCGCATGTCGGTGGTGGCGCCCATCACCGCCGTGGGTGCCGCCACGGTGCCCGTGGCATGGGGCCTGATCGGTGGCGAGCGGCCCTCGCCCATGGCCCTGGCCGGGGTGCTGCTGGCGATGGTCGCAGTAGCCCTCATCAGCCGGTTGCCGGCTCCGGCACCAGGGACGGGGCAGGACCAGGCCGGCGACTCCGCCATCGGACTGGCAGTGGTGGCCGGGGCGGCCTTCGGCACCGTGTTCGTGCTGCTCGATGCCACCGGTCCCGACGCCGGGTTCTGGCCCCTCGTGGCCGGCCGCACCACCTCCATAGTCGCCCTGGTCACGGTGGCCGCCGCCACCGGACAGGCGCTGGCTCCGCCGGCGGCGAGGATGCTGCCCACCATCGCCGGCGCCGGCATGCTCGACCTGAGCGCCAACGCGCTGTACCTGCTCGCCACCCGCCGGGGGCTCCTGTCGGTGGTGGCGGTGTTGAGCTCCCTCTACCCCGCAGGCACGGTGCTTCTGGCCCGCACCGTGCTGGGCGAGCGCATGGCCGGCCACCAGGTGCTGGGCCTGGTCCTGGCCGCGGCCGGGGTGGCACTCATCGCCGCCGGTTGAGCGAGGGCGTCAGAGGGCGTCGAGTGCCGCCCTCAGACCGGCAACCACCGCACCCAGCTCCTGGGGGCCGGCGCCGTCGAGGCGCTTGCGCATGAGCGCCGAGGCCACGATCACGCCGTCGGCCTCGGTCGCCACCTCGGCGGCGTGGGCGGGGGTCGACACCCCGAAGCCGATGATGACCGGCTTGTCCGTGGCCGCCTTCAGCCGCTTGGCCAGGATGGACGTCGATGCGGCCACCCGCTCCCGTTCGCCGGTCACGCCCATCAGCCCCACGCCGTAGACGAAGCCCCGTGTCCGCTCGACGAGGCGGGCGAGCCGGTCGTCGGGCGTGACGGGCGAGGCCAACAGGACCGTCTCCACGCCGCCGTCGGTGGCCGCCCGGTCCCAGTCGTCCAGCTCCTCCAGCGGCAGGTCGGGCACGATGGCGCCGGCCACGCCGTTGTCCCGCAGCGCGGCCGCGAAACGGCGGTGGCCCGAGCGGAACACGACGTTGTAGTAGGTCATGACCACCAGCGGCACGCCCACGTCGGCGCTCCCCAGCGCCGCCACCACCCCGGACGGCGTGGCGCCCTGTTCGAGCGCGCGCTGGGACGCGGCCTGAATGGTGGGGCCGTCCATCACCGGGTCGGAGAAGGCGAGGCCCACCTCGACGGCGTCGGCACCTGCGTCGGCGTAGGCCCTGATCACGTCGAGCCAGTCGGCACCGAGACCCCCGGTGACGTAGGGCACGAGCAGCTTTCGCCCCCCGTCCCGCCGCTGCCGCAAGGTCGCCTCGAGGGGCACCACCTCGCTCACCCGAGCAGCTCCATCACCTGCTGGGCGTCCTTGTCCCCCCGCCCCGAGAGCGTCATGAGCACCGTCGAACCCTCCGGCAGTTCGTCGCTGCCAGCAGCTCGCACGATCCACGCCAGGGCGTGTGCGGGCTCGAGGGCGGGGATGATGCCTTCGGACCGCGACAGCAGCTGCAGTGCCTCCAGCACCTCGGCGTCGCCGGCGGCCACGTAGCGGGCCCGGCCCAGCGAGGCCAGGTGGGCATGCTCCGGCCCCACCCCCGGGTAGTCGAGGCCGGCGGAGATGGAGTGGGCCTCCAGCACCTGGCCGTGCTCGTCCTGGAGAAGGAACGATTTCGAGCCGTGCACGACACCGGGGATGCCCTTGCCGATCGCTGCGCCCCCGGCCGGCTCCACCCCCACGAGACGGGCGTCGGTGTCGACGAAGCCGGCGAAGGTGCCGGCCGCGTTCGAGCCGCCACCGACACAGGCGACGACGTAGTCGGGGTCGCTCCCCCCCAGCACGGCCCGGGCCTGTTCGCGGGCTTCGTCCCCCACGACCCGCTGGAACTCCCGCACCATCCACGGGTAGGGGTGCGGGCCCATCACGCTGCCCAGGCAGTAGTGGGTGCTCTCCACCGTCGCCACCCAGTGGCGCATGGCCTCGTTGATGGCGTCTTTGAGGGTGCGACTGCCCGACGACACCGGGTGGACCTCGGCCCCGAGCAGCTTCATGCGGAACACGTTGAGCGCCTGGCGCTCGACGTCCACCTCGCCCATGTACACCACGCACTCGAGACCGAACAGCGCACACGCCGTCGCCGTGGCCACGCCGTGCTGGCCGGCGCCGGTCTCGGCCACCACCTGCCGCTTTCCCATCCGGCGGGTCAAGAGGGCCTGGCCGATGACGTTGTTGATCTTGTGGGAGCCGGTGTGGGTGAGGTCCTCCCGCTTGAGCAGGACGCGCACCCCCAGTTGCTGGGAGAGGTTGTGACACTCGGTGACCGGAGTGGGTCGCCCGGCGTAGTCGCGCAGGATCGAGTGGTACTCCCCCAAAAAGCCGGGATCGGCCCAGGCCAGACGGAAGGCCGCCTCCAGCTCCTGGCAGGCGGGCACGAGCGACTCCGGCAGGTACTGCCCGCCGAAGTCCCCGAAGCGTCCGCCGGGGTCGGGCAGCCGCATGGCCATCAGTGATCCTCCTGCCAGTCGTACGGCCCTGTGCCTTCGCCCTCGTAGGCCGGGCGGGCGGCCGCCTTGGCTGCGGCCACGAACGCCCGCAGCCGCCGGGGGTCCTTCTTGCCGGGGCTGGCTTCGACGCCGCTCACCACGTCGACTCCCCACGGGTTCACCTGGGAGATGGCGTCGGCCACGTTGTCCGGGGTCAGCCCCCCGGCCAGGAGCAGCCGTTGCCCCGGGGGCACACCTTCGGCCAGGCGCCAGTCGAAGACCTGACCGGTGCCCGGATTGGGGGCATCGAGCAAGGCCACATCCGCTCCGTAGCTCTTCACGTTGGCCACCTCGGCGTCGCCGGCGACGAACGCCTTGATCACCATCCTCACCCGCCGGCGCACCCACGCCGCTTCCTCCGGGGTCTCCCGCCCGTGGAGCTGGGCGGCCCGCAAGCCACTGGCCTCCATGATCTCCACGATCCGCTGGGGGGAGTGGTCGCGAAAGACTCCCACCGTGACCACCTCGGGAGGGAGGCGCTTGGCGATGTCGGCCGCCACCGCCGGGGCCACCTGGCGGGGCGACGGGGCGAAGATGAAGCCGACGGCGTCGGCCCCCATGGCCACCGCCAGCAACGCGTCCTCCTCGCTGGTCGTGCCGCAGATCTTCACGAACACGCGTGCACCAGGGCGGCGAGAGCAGCGGCCGGATCTTCGCTCGTCACCAGGTGCTCACCCACCAGCACCGCGTCGAAGCCGGCGTCGGCCAGGGCGCGGGCGTCGTCGGGGCCCCGGATGCCCGACTCGGCCACGCTCAGCACACCGGGAGGGATCTCTGCCGCCACCCGCTTGGCCCGCTCCGGATCGACCGCGAAGCTGACCAGGTCGCGTTGGTTCACGCCGATGAGCCGGGCACCGGCCTGCAGGGCGCGGCTGACCTCGGCCTCGTCGTGGACCTCCACCAGCGCGGCCAGGTGCAGCTCCCCGGCGAGGTCGTGGAAGTCACGCAGCTCCTGATCGTCGAGGGCGGCCACGATCAACAGCACGGCGTCGGCCCCCATCAGCCGCGCATCGGCCACGTCGGTCGCGCTGACCACGAAGTCCTTGCGCAACACCGGTAGCTCGACGGCGGCGCGGGCCTGGCCCAGGTCGTCGGCCGAGCCCCCGAAGAACCGCTCGTCGGTGAGCACCGAGAGAGCGGCCGCGCCACCTTCGGCGTAGTGCTTGGCCAGCACCGCGGGGACCAGGTACGGCGCCAGAGCCCCCTTGCTCGGCGAGCGTCGCTTGATCTCGGCGATCACCGACAGCCCGGGCGCGGCGACGGCGGCGGCGAAGGAACGGGGCGCGGGCAAGGCCCGTGTCATCTCGATCAGGTGGCCGAGCAGGCGGGGGTCGTCCGCTGCCCTCGCGCGGTGAGCAGCCAGGATCTCGGCGAGGTACGTGGCCACGGCGGCGCCAGCCTAGGTGGTCGTCCCCGCCTGGCTCCTCCTTTCACACCTGGCCGCGCCGGGGGTCCCACCCATGGGCATGGCTACCGGGGCGCGGTGGTGGTGGTAGCCGGTCTGGAGGTGGTCGAGGTGGTGGCGGGGCGGGCGGTCGTGGTCGTGGCGGGGCGGGCGGTCGTGGTCGTGGCCGTGGCGGGCCGGGTCGTGGGGCTGGGGGGGCGGGTGGTGGGGGACGACGAGCCGGGGGCCGTCGGCCCCGGAGCCGCCGGGTCCTCGATGGGCGGCGGAGCGACGCATGCGGGTAGGTCGAGATTGAAGGTGGCCGAACCGGACACCACCACCGCGATGGGCTGGGTGCCGACCCGCCGGCACTCGAGCAACCACCGGACCCGCCCCGAGCTGTCGGCCGACACCGGGTTCGGCGACTGCAGCCGCCAGTCGCCCGAGCCGGTCAGCTCGGCCGGCGTCGCCGGCAGCGGCGTGGCCCGGACGATGCCGGAGGCGTCGACGGCTTGGTCCACCAACTGCACCACCAGGCTCGACACCTCACCCACCACCGGCGGGTCCGGAGCGATGGCGGCCGAGACCGCAAGGCCCTGGTAGCGGCTGACGGTGAGGTCCACGACCCGCCGCTCGCTTCCCTCCAGGAAGAACACCACCGGCTCCAGGAGCGCCAGGTTGTCGGGCGCCGCCTTCCACCCCCGCACCCGGTACCGCCCCCCCAGGATCTTGGGTACCGAGTAGCGACCGTCGGGCCCCGTCGTCACCTCGATGCTGGCCCTCCCCTCGCCGACCAGACGCTCGACGCGCACCACCCCCCCCGACACCGGCCCGTCCGGGCCCGCGAGCGTGCCCGACAGCGAGGCCCTGCCCGGACCGAGCGCCACCGTGGTCGTGGTCCGGCCGGGGACGCCGGGCAGGCCGACGGCGCTGAAGTCGATCGCCGTCGTCGTGGTGGTCACCGGCACCTTCTTGGGCGGGGGCAGGGGCTCCACCTCAGCGGTGGTGCACGCTCCGACCGCGGTCACCAGTGCTGTGAGCAGGCACAGGCGCAGGCGCAGCCGCGGGGTCACGTACCAGAGCGTAGGAGCGGTAGAGCCTCGATCCGGGCCACCCGCCCGTGCACGGTGGCCGTCTCCGGTGGCTCCACGTCCCGCTTGACATAGGCCAGCGCCACCGGCGCTCCGATGCGCCGGGACCATGCCGAGCTGGTGACCTGCCCGACCGATGACTCGCCCACCAGCACGTCCGCATCCGCCGGGGGCACCTCCGTCCCCGGTTCGAGCACCACGCCCCGCAGCCGCCTGGGCACCTTCCCCCCGCGGCTGTCGATGCGGGCCACCAGCTCCTGGCCCGTGTAGCAACCCTTCGTGAAGCTCACCGACCGCTCGACCACGCCGGCCTCGGCGGGGATGGTGCGCTCGGTCAGCTCCCGGCCCATGGCGGGAACGCCGCACTCGATGCGAAGAACCTCGTAGTCGACGCCGGACCCCTTGGCCACACCCTCCGGCGGTGCCGGCTCGGGGCCCAGCAGGTCGATCCCCTCCACTCCGGGCCAGGCCGGCTCCGCGAGCAGGGCGACGCCGTCTCCGGAGCCGCCGCTCGTCGTGCCCCGCAGGACGATGCACCGCCACGGGAGCTGCTCGATGTCGGCCTTGGTGCGCAGCTTGAACCGCTCCAGGCGCGCCACCACGGCCGAGCCGAATCCGCCGTCGACGTCGAGCACCAGCTCTTTGTCGCCCAGCCGGCTGACCCGGAGCCAGGCGTCTACCTTTCCCTGAGGCTGGAGCAGGAACGACCAGGCCGAGGCCCCGGGCGCCAGCGCGCCCACGTCCTGGCTCAGCTGGCCTTGCAGGAAGGTGACGGCATCGGGCCCCGTCACCCGCACGACGTCGCGCGGAACTTCGGCCCAGAAGGGCTCCACCACGGCGCTCATCGGGGGCGCACGGCGGCCCGGCGGGCGGCGGTCATCCGGCGGGCGGCGGGCACGGCCGCCAGCAGGGCGGCGGCCTTGTTGCGGCACTCGAGGTCCTCGAGGTCGGGATCGCTGTCGGCCACGATGCCGGCGCCGGCCTGCACCGAGGCCACGCCGTCCGGACGCACGACCATGGTGCGGATGGCGATGGCGGTGTCCAGGTTGCCGGAGAAGTCGAAGTAGCCGACGACGCCGGCGTAGGCGCCCCGCTTGGTGGGCTCGAGGTCGTCGATGATCTCCATGGCCCGCACCTTGGGAGCACCCGAGACGGTGCCGGCCGGCAAGGTGGCCCGGAGCACGTCGATGGGCCCCAGCCCCTGGCGGAGCCGGCCCGACACCTGCGAGGTGAGGTGCATCACGTGGCTGTAGTACTCCAGCGTCAACAGCTCGTCCACCCGCTCGGTGCCGAAGTCCACCACCCGGCCGACGTCGTTGCGGGCGAGGTCGACGAGCATCACGTGCTCGGAGAGCTCCTTGGGGTCCTCGGCCAGCTCCCCTGCCATCCGCCGGTCCTCCTCGTCGGTACGACCCCGGCGGCGGGTCCCGGCGATGGGCCGCGACACCACCCGGCCGTCCAGCAGTTGCACCATCGGCTCGGGAGACGATCCCACCACCGTGATCTCGGGGTGGCGCACGAAGTACATGTAGGGGCTGGGGTTCACCTGCCGCAGGGCGCGGTACATGTCGAAGGGGTCGGCCTCCAGGTCGAGGTCGAAGCGCATCGACAGCACGACCTGGAAGATGTCGCCGGCGAGGATGTGCTCCTTGGCGACGGCCACGGCCCGGGCGAAGGTGTCGGGGCCCACCGTGCGGCGCACCTTGGGTGCCGGATCGGCGGGGTCGGGCGGCAGCAGCACCGGCTCGTCGAGGGGGCGCGCCCCGTCGGCCGCCAGCCGGTCCAGCCGTCCTGCGGCCTCGTCGTAGGCGACGTCGAGCTCGGCCGAGTCCCACGCCGGGTCGACCACCACGTTGCTGATCAGGGTGACCCGCTGGCGCCAGTGGTCGTAGGCGGCCAGGTCGCCGATGACCGACAGCACCGCGTCCGGCACGCCCTGGTCGTCGGGCGGCACCTCGGGGAGCCGCTCGACCTCGCGCACGACGTCGTAGCCCAGGTACCCCACCAGTCCGCCGTGCAACGGTGGGAGGTCCGGCAGCGAGGGCGACCGGTACCGGCTGAGCAGGCCCTGGAGAGCGGCCAGGACGCCCCGGTCGAGGGGCACCTCCGGGGGGAGGTGCCCATCGACCACCAGCCGGCCGTCGCGGGCCACCAGGGTGGCCGAGGGCTGTCGTCCCACGAAGGACCAGCGGCTCCAGCGCTCCCGCTCGACCGACTCGAACAGAAACCCGGCCGCCTCGTCGCCGGCCAGCCGGGCGAAGGCAGCGACAGGGGTGGTGTAGTCCGCCAGCACCTCCCGCCACACCGGCACCACCGAGTGGTGGCGGGCCAGGGTGTGGAAGTCGCTACGGCTGGGCGCCAGGCTCACCGAAGCTCCGGAAGAAGCAGGTGAACTCCCCGGTGTGACAGGCGCCGGCGCCATCCTGGTCGACCAGGAACAACAGGGTGTCGCCGTCGCAGTCGTAGCGGGCCTCCCTGACCCACTGGCGATCGCCGGAGGTGTCGCCCTTGGCCCAGCGCTCCTGGCGGCTCCGGCTCCAGTAGACCATCCGGCCCGTCTCCAACGTCTCCCGCAGGGTCTCTTCGTTCATGTAGGCCAACATGAGCACCTTGCCCGTTACAAGGTCCTGGGCGATGGCCGGCACGAGCCCGTCGGCGTCGTACCTCACCCCGTCCATCCCCGCCTGTCGCCCGAGCCCGGTCACGGGCTCACGTTAGGGCGCCGCAGCCCGCCTAGCGGAGCGCCTGGACCATCTCCCGCAACAGCTCCTCGTCGAAGACGAGGCCCGGCGGCTCGGCCAGCAGGGGCGGGCCGGTGCGCACGACGTCGCCTATCAGCAACGGCTCGTTCTGGCTGGCCTCGCTCACGGCCAGTGCTATCGCCGTCCGCATCTCCTGATCGGCATCCGACAAGTCGTCGCGCGTGCGCAGCATCGCCGCCTGGGCCGGGCCCGAGGGCTGGCTCTCGCTCACGAGGGCGACGTGCTCCCATGCCTCGGCGGCCCCGATGTCCTCGCCCGCGGTGCCCACCACGGCCCAGTACTCCCGGATGTAGGGGCGGCCGTCGCTGTGCAGGGTCGTGGGCAGGGGCCCGCCCTGGGGCAGCGGAAGGCTCACCCAGTCTCCCGGGCTGCTGCTCGAGCCCTGCTGCCACGGGATGAGCGGCGACAGGCGCACCACCGTCATCGGGCGCACGACGTGCGCCCCCGCCGGCGTCGTCAGGTCGGGGTCGTCGAGCCGGTCCCCCAGCCGGGCCAGGGTGTCCTCCAGCGCCCGCCAGCCGTGACGCTCGTTCTCGAGGAACTCGAGCAGGTTGGGGGGGCACAGCGCCGACGCGATCTCGCCCGCCCGGCGGGCCGCCATGTGCTCGGCCAGAGACGCCACGCAGGCGGCGTGGACATCCACCACGTGGCGCCCTCGGAGCAGGCCCAGGCGCGGCACCGGCGGTGCGTCGGAGACGGTGTCGAAGAGGCACAGACGCATGCCCGGGTATCGGCCGCCGCACGACGGTGCTTTAAGAAGCCGACCTCTCGGGCCCAACCGGGGGATAGGCGGCAGGCGGCCGCACCGGGAAGCCGGCGCCGGACAGCCGCTCCTTGGCCTCGGCCACGGTGTGCTCGCCGAAGTGGAAGATCGACGCCGCGAGCACGGCGTCGGCGCCGTGGCGGGCGCCCTCGACCAGGTGGTCGAGGTTTCCGACGCCGCCGCTGGCCACCACCGGCAGCCGGCAGGCGGAGACCACCGCCCCCGTGAGCTCGAGGTCGTAGCCGTCGCGGGTGCCGTCCCGATCCATGGACGTGAGGAGGATCTCGCCCGCCCCCAGAGCTTCCACCCGGGCCGCCCACTCGACGGCGTCGACGCCCGAGGCGCGGCGGCCGCCGTGGGTGTAGACCTCGAACCGCGGCTCCCCGGTCCCCGCCCTACGGCGGGCGTCGATGGCCACGACCACGCACTGCGCGCCGAACTCGCCGGCGATCTCGCTCACGAGCTGGGGACGCTGCACGGCGGCGGTGTTCACCCCGACCTTGTCGGCGCCGGCCCGCAGCATGCGCCGGGCGTCATCCACGCCGCGGATGCCGCCGCCCACCGTCAGGGGGATGAACACCTGCTCGGCGGTGCGGCGGACGGCATCGACCATGGTGTCGCGCCCGTCCGAGGAGGCGGTGATGTCCAGGAAGACCACCTCGTCGGCACCCTGGGCGTCGTATTCGGCGGCCAGCACCGCCGGGTCCCCCGCCTCACGCAGCCCCGTGAACCGCACCCCTTTCACCACCCGGCCGGCGTCGACGTCGAGGCAGGGGATCACCCTCACCGATTGCATGCGGCCACCGCCTCCTCCACCGTGAAGGCTCCCTCGTAGATCGCCTTGCCCACGATGGCGCCGGCGGCACCGGCATCGGCTAGAGCCCGCAGGTCGTCCAGCGATCCGATTCCTCCGGAGGCGATGACAGGCACGCTCGTCGCCTCCATCACCCGGGCCAGCCCGATCAGGTCGGGCCCCTGCATCGTGGCGTCGAGCCCGATGTTGGTGACGACGAAGGCGGCGGCACCGGCGAACTCCGGCCATGCGACGGCTTCGAGCACGCCGATGCCGGAGGCGGCTTCCCACCCCCTCGTGCGAAGCTGGCCGTCGCGGTGGTCGAGGCCGATGGCCACGCCTCCGGGATGGCCGGCGATCAGCGCCTCCGTCTGCTTGCGGTCGGCGACGGCCAGCGTGCCCAGCACCACCCGCGAGACGCCGGCGTGGAGCAGCGAGGCATCCCGCACCCCCCCACCGGTCTGAACGGGGACCGGCACCGCAGCGGTGATGGCCTCTACCACCGACCGGTTGCTGCCCTGTCCCCTGGAGGCGTCGAGGTCGACGACGTGGACCCACGGTGCTCCGGCTCCGGCGAATGCCCGCGCCCGGGCCACGGGGTCGGAGTCATAGACGGTCTCGCGGTCGAAGTCACCCTGGTACAGGCGCACGCAGCGCCCGGCCCGGAGGTCGATGGCCGGGTACAGGTCCACTACGCGGGGTAGGCGATCCGGACGAAGTTGGCCAGCAGGGCCAGCCCCACCGGGCCCGACTTCTCGGGGTGGAACTGGGTGGCCCAGAGCTTCGGGGCGGCCACCACCGCCGCCTGCGGGCCCCCGTAGTCGCAGACGGCAACGAGCCCCGGCGAGGGCGGGGCGACGTAGGAGTGGACGAAGTAGACCCACGGGTCGGGCCCGAGATCTGCCACCAGCGGGTCGTCGGGTCGGCGCAGCTCCAGGCGGTTCCACTGCATCTGAGGGCGCTTGACGGTGTCGGGCAACCTCTGGACCCGGCCGGCCAGGATGCCGAGGCCGCTGGCCTCGGGGTCCTCCTCGGAGCCCTCGTAGAGCAGCTGCATGCCGACGCAGATGCCGAGGAACGGCGTGCCTGCCTCGACCGCCGCGTACGCGGCCTGGTCGAGGCCGGACCGGCGCAGCGCCGCCATGCACGCGCCGAATGCGCCGACGCCGGGCAGCACCACCCCGGCCGCGCCCCTCGCTTCGGCCGCCGTGGTCACCAGCCGGGCGTCGGCGCCCACGCGCTCCAGGGCCTTCTGGGCCGAGCGGAGGTTGCCGATGCCGTAGTCGAGGACCGCCAGCACCGCTCAGCGGGCCGGGCTCAAAGCGAGCCCTTGGTCGACGGCACGGCCGTACCCTCGACTGCGATGGCGTCGCGGAGGCAGCGAGCCACGCCCTTGAAGACCGCTTCGAGGATGTGATGGGTGTTGCGGCCACTACGAAGGCGGACGTGCAACGTGATGCCGGCCGCGGTGGCGAAGGACTGCCAGAAGTGCTCGCCGAGCTGTGGATCGAACGGGGGTGTCCCCAGGGCGAGCGGCTCGAGCGGCCCCGGGAACACGACCTCGTAGACCACGAACGGCCGGCCCGAGAGGTCGAGCGCCACCTCCACCAGAGCCTCGTCGAGGGGCAGGAGGATGGAGGCGAAGCGGCGGACACCGGCCTTGTCGCCCAGCGCCTCCCGCACCGCCTCGCCCAAGACGATGGCCACGTCCTCCACCGTGTGGTGGGTGTCGACGCACAGGTCGCCCTGGGCCTTGACGTCCACGTCGATGCCCCCGTGGCGGCCGAGCTGGGACAACATGTGGTCGAAGAAGGGAAGCCCCGTGGAGACGTCGGCCTTACCGTCGCCGTCGAGGTCGACGGTGACGTCTATGGCCGTCTCGGCCGTCCGCCGGGACCGGGTGCTGACCCTGGTCATGTCAGCACCTCGGCCAAGGCACCCAGGAACCGCTCGTTCTCCTCCGCCGTTCCCACCGTCACCCGAAGGCAGTCAGCCAGGCGGGGCCAGCTCCCGCAGTTGCGGACCAGCACCGATCGATCCACCAGGCCCTGCCACACCTGGTCCCCGGAGCGCCCGACCGGTCGGAAGAGCACGAAGTTGGCGTCGCTGGGCCAGGCCTCCACGCCGAGACGGGCGAGGCCGGCGACCATCCGCTGCCGCTGCGCCACGACGGCCGCCACCCGTGACTCCATCTCGCCCTGGTGGCACAGCGCCAGCCGGCCGGCCAACTGCTTGAGGCTGTCCAGGTGGTACGGCAACGCCCGCTTCTCCACCTCGGACACCACCACCGGCGGGGCGACCATGTAGCCGAGGCGGCAACCGGCCATCGACCAGGTCTTGGAATAGGTGCGGGTCACGACGAGCGGGAGCTGCGGGTCTGCCACCAGCAGGTCGAGGGCGTTCCAGGAGGAGAACTCGGCGTAGGCCTCGTCCACCACCACCAGCCCCGGCGCCAGCCCCAGGACCTCTTCCACCGCCTCGCGGGGCTCCGCCCGCCCCGTCGGGTTGTTGGGCGAGCACACGAAGGTGATCTCCGGCAGCGCGTCGGCCAGTACCCGCTTTACCTCGGTGAGGTCGAGGAGGAAGTCGGCCGACCGCTCCCCCACCGCCACCCTGGTGGAGGTGAGGCGCCCGATCTGGCCGTGCATGGCGTAGGTGGGCTCGAACACGGCACAGGAGCGACCGGGCCCGCCGTAGGTGAGCAGGAGCGTCTGGATCACCTCGTTGCTGCCGTTGGCCACGAAGACCTGCTCGGGAGCGACACCGTGCAGTAGCGCGAGGTCGCGGCGCAACGCGGCCGCCCGGCGGTCCGGGTAGCGGTGGAAGGCGATGGCGGCCACCTCCTCGCGCAGCTCGCGAACCCACTCAGGTGGCGGCCCCAGCGGCGACTCGTTCGTGTTCAGCCGTACCTCCACCTCCACCTGGGGGGAGTGGTAGCCCTGCAGTCGGCCGAGGTTGTCGACCGGGTCGGGGATCACGGCGCGGCCGACGCCGCCGTGGGGGCCGGGCGCGCCGCCGGTCCCCGGAGCCGCACCGACTCGGCGTGGGCGGCCAGCCCCTCGGCCTCGGCGATGGCCGCGATGTGGGGCGACATCCGGGCCAAGGTCCCCTCGTCCACCGACACCACGTGCACGTGCTTCACGAAGTCGTCGACCCTGAGCGCGCCGGCGAAGCGGGCCGAGCCGTAGGTGGGCAGCACGTGGCTCGGCCCGGCCAGGTAGTCGCCCACGCTGGCGGGCGCGAAGGACCCGGTGAACACGGCGCCGGCGTGACGCACGAGCGGCAGGAGCGCCTCAGGGTCGGCAGTCATGATCTCGAGGTGCTCGGGAGCGATCGCGTTGGCCAGGGCGATGGCCTGCTCCGGTCCGTCGACCAGCGCCGTGTAGGAGTTGCGCTCCAGGTTCGCCACGATCACGTCCCGCCGGGGGGTGGAGGCGACCAGCCGCCCGACCGCGGCCACGATGCGATCGGCCACCGCTTCGCTCCAGGTGACCAGCCAGGCGAGGCCGTCGGGGCCGTGTTCGACCTGCACGATCAGGTCGATGGCCGCGTAGTCCGCCGGTGTGGTCTCGTCGGCCACCACCACCACCTCCGACGGCCCCGCGAAGGACGAGGGCACGCCGACCATTCCGCTCACCTCCCGCTTGGCCTGGGAGACATAGACGTTGCCCGGGCCCACGATCACGTCGACCGGGCGCATCGACGCGGTGCCGTAGGCCATGGCCCCGATGGCGGCTGGGCCGTTGCAGCCGTACACCTCGTCCACGCCGGCGAGAGCGGCGGCAGCCATGATGCCCGGCGCCACCTTTCCGGTGGAACGGTCCGGCGGCGAGCAGAGAACGACCTCCGCGACACCCGCAACCCGAGCGGGGATGACCGTCATCAGCACCGTCGAGATCAACGGCACCGCGCCACCGGGGACGTACACGCCGGCGCGGTCGACGGGCCGGCGCAGCTCTCTCACCACCAGCCCCTCACGCTCGTAGCGGGCCTCACCGTGCAACTGCTCGCGGTGGTAAGCGAGCACGTTGGCCTGGGCCGCCTCGAGCGCCTCCCGCAGTAGCGGGTGCAGCCCCGCCAGCGCCGACTCCAGCTCGGCCGGCGGCACCCGGAGCTGCGCCGGCCGCACCCCGTCGAAGCGCTCCGTCAGGTCCAACAGGGCGTCGTCGCCCCGCTCGCGGACCTCGGCCAGCAGCGCCTGCACCTCCGCCACCGGCGGTTCCGTGGCGGCCTGAGGTCTGGGGATGTGGGCCCGCAGGTCGGTGGTGACGCCCCGGAGGTCGAGTCGGCTGAGCATGGAGGGGTCGATGTTAGGGGCCAAGGTGGGCAATGATCGAGCCGACATGGATGACCCCCGCCCGGAGCTCTCCTCCGTCTCCACCGCCCTCGACGAGCTGACCCGGCGCCTGTCGGCGATGGCCGACGCCGCTGCCGGCGGCGACGAGTCGCTGGTCACCGAGCTGTTCGAGATCGAGCGCTCGCTCCAGGGCGCCCGGCGGCGGCTGGCCAGGCTCGTCAGCGAGGGCTGAGACCGAAGGGACTGGCTCCAGGCGCGCCTCGACGGCGCCCGAAGGCGCCGTCGAGTGGGGCGGACCGGGCGGCGGATCCCGGTGACCGCCCTACGGGAACGAGGTGGCGGGAACCTGTTCTCCGTAGAGCAACAGGATACTCCGCGTCCGTCGGCTTCGCCTGTCGAGCGGCTTCAGGCTTCGAACGCCGAAGGGCAGTAGTCGTTGAGGAGACAATCGCCGCAACGGGGACGCCGGGCGGTGCAGACGCGACGGCCGTGGAGGATGAGCCGCAGCGAGAACAGGCCCCGCTCTGGCGGCGCCAGCATGGCGTTGAGCTCGTGCTCCACCTTCACCGGGTCGTCCAGGACGGTCAGGCCGAGCCGCTTGGACACCCGGCCCACATGGGTGTCCACGGGCAGGCCGGGCAGCCCGAAGGCGACGCTGCGCACGACGTTGGCGGTCTTGCGCCCCACGCCGGGCAGCGCCACCAGCTCCGCCAGCGCGGTGGGCACCTCACCGCCGTGGTCCTCCACCAGCGCCGTCGCCATCCCCAGGAGGCTGCGGGACTTGCTGCGGAAGAACCCGGTGGAATGGATCAGGGCCTCCAGCTCGCCCGGCTCGGCCGCGGCCAGAGCCTCCGGCGTCGGGAAGCGGGCGAACAGCGCGGGGGTCACCTTGTTCACGTTCTCGTCCGTCGACTGGGCGGACAGGATCGTGGCCACGAGCAGTTGGAAGGGGCTGTCGTGGCGCAGGGCGCACAGCTCCGTCGCGCTGCCGGGGTACTCGACGGCCAGCCGCCGGGCCGTCTCCCGTGCTCGGCCCTGGGGCGAACGGGGCTTGGCCACGGATGGCGAACGTTAGTCTCGGCCCCCGTGCGCCGGCTCGAGCTGAAGCGGGAGATGCGCGCCGGGGACATCGCCGCCGTCTCCCAGCTGCTGGACGTGGCCACCGCCGCCGACGGTCACCGGCCCCTCGACGAGCACAAGTGGCTCGATCTCGTGCACGGGGGGCGCCGGGGCTTCGCCGGGCTGGTGGCGTGGGAGGAGGATCACGACCATCCCGTCGGCTACGCGCAGCTGACCCGGGGTGAGGGCAGCTGGGCGGTCGAGTACGTGGTCGACCCCCACCATCGGGAGACCGAGGGCCAGGAGATCGCATCGGACCTTCTCAGCTGGGCCATGGACCTCGTACGGTCCGAAGGGGGGGGCCACGTGCACCTGTGGGTGCCGAAGCCGACCGAGATGCACGACCGGGTCGCGACGGGCGCCGGCCTCTCCCGGGGGCGGGACCTGTTGCAGATGCGCCGGCCCCTGGCGGTGGGGGAAGCCACCGCCGGTGAGACGCCACCACTGGAGGTCCGGCCGTTCGCGGTCGGCCGGGACGAGGATGCGTGGCTCGAGGTCAACAACCGGGCGTTCTCGCGGCACCCGGAGCAGGGAGGCTGGGACCTCGCCACCCTCAAGGAGCGCCAGGCCGAGAGCTGGTTCGAACCGGCCGGCTTCCTCCTCCACGAGCACGACGGCCGCCTGGCCGGGTTCTGCTGGACCAAGGTCCACGAAGATCACGATCCGCCGCTGGGCGAGATCTACGTCATCGCCGTCGATCCTGACTTCGCCGGCCGCGGCCTGGGCAGGCGGCTCGTGCTGGCCGGACTCGACCACCTGGCGGCCCGGGGCCTGACCACGGCCATGCTCTACGTGGACGCCGAGAACGCGCCGGCCCTCACGCTCTACCGTCACCTCGGCTTCGAGGTCGACCACATCGACCGGGCCTATACCGGCGACATCCCGCCCCTGGAGGCGAGCCACCGAAGCTGACCTGCGGCGCGGGACCGGGGATGTCGGGCGCTTCGGGCCCCGGCCGTCACGCTGCTGTCGACACTCCGACGAGGTTGCCGATGGCATAGGGGACGCCGGCCGCGAGGGCGGCGATGAGGACCTGGCGCCCGGAGGAGACGACGGGCGACCGCCCGGTGAAGCGGGCCAGCGCCAGGCCGATCAACACCGCTCCCAGCAGTCCGAGGACCACCGACGCCACCGCCGCCGGCGTTCCCCGGAGGACGAACCACGGGAGCAGCGGTACCAGTGCGCCGACGGCGAAGGCGCAGAACGAGGCCGCCGAGGCCCGCACCGGCGAACCCAGCTCGGCCGGGTCGATGCCCAGCTCCTCCCGCGCGTGGGTCTCCAGTGCCAGGTCGGGGTCGGCCATCATCTCGGCGGCGAGTCGATCGGCCACCGGTCGGGCCACGCCACGCTTGCGGTAGATGTCGGCCAGCTCCCGTCGCTCGGCCTCCGGCCGCCGGGCGATCTCGCGGCGCTCGATGTCGAGCTCGCGCTCGAGCAGTTCGGTCTGGGCCTTCATGGAGACGTATTCGCCGGCAGCCATGGAGAAGGCTCCGCCCACGAGCCCCACGAGCCCGGCGAGGCGCACCACCCCGGGGGCGGGATTGGCCCCCGCCACTCCCAGGACCAGCGCGATGTTGGAGACGAGGCCGTCGCTCACCCCGAAGACAGCGGCGCGGGCCGCGCCGCCCTGGATGTTGCGATGGTCGTGGTCGTGGTCGTGGTCGGGGCCGGGCCGGACGGCGCTGGCGGGTTCCGATCGGGCCATGGGGTCAAGGTAACGACCCCGTTCGAGCTTCGAGAACCCCGAGATTCCCTCTTCGGTGCTCCTACCCTGGAGCCGATGGCGAGCCGCTACGACCTCACCCGGAGCGACCTGAGCCGGCTCTTGTCCGACGAGCCGGAGTACCGGGTCGGCCAGGTGTGGGACGGGTTGCACGTCCACGGCCAGGCTCCTGAGCAGCTGACGGTCCTGCCCAAGCGGCTCCGGGCCAGACTGGCCGCCGAGCCGGCGATGGCGCCCGCTCTCAGCTGCACCGTCGAGTCGGCGAGCGACGAAGGCGACACGCTCAAGTGGCTGTGGGCGCTGCAAGACGGCCGGCGCATCGAGACCGTCCTCATGCACTACCCGGGCAGATCCACGGTGTGCATCTCCTCCCAGGCCGGCTGCGCCATGGGTTGCGGGTTCTGTGCCACCGGCCAAGCCGGCTTCGAGCGCCACCTGAGCACCGGCGAGATGGTCGAACAGGTGGTGCGGGCGCGGGCCGCGGCCGCAGCCTCGGGCCGGCGGCTCTCCAACGTGGTGTTCATGGGGATGGGTGAGCCCCTGGCCAACTACGACGCGGTGTGGGCGGCGGTGGTGCGCCTCCACGACGACCTCGGCCTGTCGGCGCGGCACCTCACAATCTCCACCGTGGGAATCGTCCCCGGCATCCGCCGGCTCGGTGGCGAGGACCTCCCGGTCAACCTGGCGGTGTCGCTGCACGCCGCCAACGACGTCCTGCGCGACGAACTGGTCCCCATCAACCGCCGCTACCCGCTCGGCGTGCTGATCGAGGCGTGCGAGGCGTACCTCGCGGCCAGGAGCCGGCGGCTGTCGTTCGAGTGGGCGTTGATCGCTGGGGTGAACGACCGAGCCTCCGACGCCGGCGAGCTGTCACGTGTCGCCCGCCACCTGGGCGCCCACGTCAACCTCATCCCGCTCAACCCCACCCCGGGTTACGCGGCCCGCGGATCGTCGCCGGAGCGGGTGCGTCAGTTCCGGGACCGGCTCCGCGACCTGGGGGTGAACGCGACGGTACGGCGCAACCGGGGCACGGCCATCGACGCCGCCTGCGGGCAGCTGCGGGCGGCCGCGGCCGAGACGGCGGTAACGATGGGGCGGCTGCCAGACTGAGCACATGCAATCGACCCGGCGCTGGCTGAACCAGTCGCAGCCCCAGACGCTCGTGATCGCCACGTGGCTGCTCTACGCCAACGCCGCGTTCGCCGTCCTCGACCTCCTGCGCGCCGGCGTCCTCATCAGCCTGCGACCCCTGGTGTTGCTCTACTTCGCCGTCCGCATCGGCGGAGGCGTGCTCGGCGGTCGGGGGATCGCCAACGAGCAGAAGTGGGGCTACTACCTCGGCCTGGCCAGCGCCATCGCGCCCTTCGTACTGCGGGCGGTCATCACCGGCAACCCCTTCGCCGCCGACATCATCAGCCTGGCCTTCGAGATCGCACTGGTCGCGTTGCTGTTGCACCCGATGAGCCGTGACTACCAGCGCATCTGGTTCAAGTAGCCGGCGCTGATCTCCCTCAGCCCAACAGTGACGTCGTGCTGGTGGTGGACGGCACCGGCGGCGGTGGCGGTGGCGGGGGCGGGGCCGAAGTGGTGGTGGTCGTGGACTCCGGCGGGGGCGGGGGTGATGTGGTGGTGGCCGACGCCGAGCCGTTCACCAGCGCATCGTCGCGAAGATCGGCGAACAACCGGGGCGCTTCCTGGCCGAGGAAGACGACCGAGGCCCGGCCGGCGTAGCCGATGCGGCCGGGTACGACCAGGTTGTTGATCTTCTCGGGCGCCAGCCGGCGGGCGAGTGCCGCCAGGCGGGGCAGTTCGTCGGCGGGCACGTCGAGGCGGCAGTTGCGGCCCAGGATGCCCATCCAGTGGAAGAGCCCGGCGTCGTCCGCGACTTCGGCCCGAAGCTTGCCCAACGTCGCCAGCAGCAGCGTGCCGTGGTTCTCCGAGCGGCTGAAGTCGCCGTTGGCGACGCTCGTGCGGTCGCGGGTGAAGGCCAGCGCCTCGGCCCCGTCGAAGCGGTGCCAACCGGGGTCGAACCGGGTTCCGGACAGCCGGTCCTTCATCCGCCTGTCGACCCGGACGTCCACGCCCCCGAGCTCGTCCACCATGCGCGACAAGCCCACGAAGCCGGTGAGGACGTAGTAGTGGACCGGCAACCCCGTCAACCGCCGGACGGTCTCGGCGACGAGCTTCGGCCCGCCCCTGGTCAGCGCGTCGTTGATCTTGCCCCGTCCACCACCGGGGAACTCGACGTAGCTGTCGCGGGGGAAGCCCACGATGGTGCCGGCGCCACTGGACGGGTTGATCGCCAGCAGGTGGATCGAATCGGCCCGAGCGGCCATCAGGTCCTCGTTCGGACGGGCATCGGAGCCGAGGACGAGGACGTAGACCAGCCGGTCGGGCACGGCGATGTTGCTCGTGAACTGGATGGCGGGCCCGTAGGGGCGGCCGTTGGGCGCCTTGAGACCAGCCGCCGGCGGGGGCTCCGGGGCTCCCCCGCCTGGTTGCGGCTCAGCCGGAGGCTCCGGTTGCGGCACCACCGCCGGCTCGGTCAGGGGCGTCGACGTCGACGGGGCGGTGGAGCCCACGATGACCACCGGGTTGTCGTCGCTCGCGGTGCGGACAGCGACCGCTGCGATGGCGCTGAAGAGGATGCCGCAGACGACCACCAGTGCGACCGACGTCTGCCGCACGCTCATCCCGCCCCGGAACTCGAACATCTTCACCACCCTAGGATGCCGTGCCTCGACCCGTCTCGACCGGCAGGGTCACCGGGTATGACGTGATGGACCAGGAGGCCCTGGTACGGGTCGGCCTGGAGTTGGTCATCGTGATCGCGGTGGGGGGCATGCTCGTCTCCGCGCTCCGACGGCTCCTCAAAGGGCAGGTGACGGTCCACCGGTGCCCGGCCTGCGGACGCCCCACCACCCGGGCCAACCCCCGATGCCGGCACTGCGGGGCAGCCGTGGGGCCCGACGCGTAGCCCGGGGTGATTCGGACTTCGTGAGCGGACACTCCTAGAGTGAGCGGGTGGACTATCGGGTGGAGCAGCTGGCCGCCCGCGCCGAGGTCTCGGTGGACACCGTGCGCTTCTACCAGGCCCGAGGACTCCTGCAACCTCCACGCCGCGAGGGTCGGGTCGCCTGGTACGGCGATCACCACCTCCGGCGCCTCGCCGAGATCCGACGCCTGCAGTCCCGGGGCCTGTCGCTCGCCGCCGTCCGCCGGCTGCTGACCGGAGAGCTGGATGCCGCGGACGAGGCTCTGGCCACCGCCGTCGCCGCGCCCGATCCCGCGGCCCGCTTCACCATGGAGGAGCTGGCGGAGCGCAGCGGCATCCCTTTGGAGCTGTTGCAGGCACTGAGCAGGGAGGGGCTCCTGGTCCCCCAGCGGCTGGCCGGCGAGGCTCGCTTCACCGCCGCCGACGTGGAGGCTGCGGCGGCCGGGCTGCGCCTGCTGCAGGCCGGCCTCCCCCTCCCCGAGATCCTGGAGCTGGCTCGCCGCCACCACGAGGCGATGCGGGCGGTGGCCGAGCAGGCAGTGGAGCTGTTCGACGAGCACGTCCGCCATCCCCTGCGCGAATCGGGGCTGCCCGACGAGGAGGCGGCTGCTCGGCTCGTGGAGGCATTTACGGCGTTGCTGCCGGCGACCACCAGGCTCGTGGCCCACCACTTCGAGCGGACCCTGCTGGCCGTGGCCCAGGAGCACATCGACCGCGTCGGCGGCGAGGCCGAGGTCGCGGCTGTGCAGCGCCAGGTGGGCGCCACCCCGTGAACGTGCCGGCGCCGCTGCCCGAGGGCGAGGAGAAGGTTAGGGCGGTGCGATCGATGTTCGACTCCATCGCCCCCCGCTACGACCTGGTCAACCGGGTCCTGACGCTGCGCATGGACGTGGGGTGGCGGCGCAGCACGGTGGAGTCCCTGCACCTTCCCGCCGACTCGGTGGTGGTGGACCTGGCCGCCGGCACCGGGGACCTCTGCCGGGAGCTGCAGCACCGCGGTCACCTGCCCATCGGCATCGACCTGTCGTGGGGGATGCTGGCCCACGCCCGCACGTCGGCACCGCTCGTGCAGGCCGACGCCCTGCGCCTCCCACTGCCCGACGGCGCCGCCGCCGGCGCCACCTGCGGCTTCGCGCTGCGGAACTTCGTCGACCTGGCGGGGTTCTTCGCGGAGCTGGCCAGAGTGGTGCGGCCCGGCGGCCGGGTGGCCCTGTTGGAGGTGGCGCAACCACGTCACCGCCTCCTGCAGTGGGGTCACGGCATCTACTTCGACAGGCTGGTGCCCAGGATCGGAGGGCTGCTCTCCGACGGTGCCGCCTACCGCTACCTCCCCCGCTCCGTCGCCTACCTCCCGCCCCTCGGCACCCTGCTCGACAGCCTGGACGCCGCCGGATTCGCGCAGGTCGACCGTCGCCTCCTGTCCGGCGGCATCGCCCAGCTGATCACGGGGACCCGCCGGTGAACGATCCACGCCCCGCCACCGCCGGGCTGGTGGCGAAGACGGTCGAGCTGGACCCATCGCTCCCCGTCGACCTGCTGGCGGTGGCCGGACCCTCCGGCTTCCTCTTCGAGCGGGAAGGCCACGGTGTCGCCGGACGGGGCGTCGCGCTGCGGATCGACCTCACGGGGATGGCTGAGGCCGGCGTGGTCGCCGACGCCCTCGCCGGCATCGCCGCCGACGACGAGGTGGGCCTGCCGGGGACGGGAGCGGTGGCCGTGGGGGCGCTGCCGTTCGACCCTCAGGCGCCGGCCTCGATGGTGGTTCCGTCGCTGCTGGTCGGCCGCAGCCCCGACGGCCGCCAGTGGGTGACGACCCTGGGCCCCGCCGCCCCACCCGGTTCCGGGGATGCCGGCGCTCCCCTCCGGTGGGCGGACATCCCCAGAACCCTGGTGGTGGAAGGGCCGCTGCTTCCCGACGGCTTCACCCTGACCTCGCCCCGGCCGCACGCCGACTGGCAAGCGACGGTGTCCATGGCTGTCGACGCCATCGCCGGCGGCGAGCTGGAGAAGGTGGTCGTGGCCCGCGAGGTGGTGGTGGAGTGCAACCGGCCCATCGTGGTGCACGACGTGGTCGACCGGCTCCGGACGCTGTACCCGTCGTGCATGGTCTTCTCCGTCGACGGCTTCGTCGGCGCGAGCCCCGAGCTCCTGGTCGAGCGGCGCAGTGGCGACGTCCGCTGCCACCCCCTCGCCGGCACCTACCCCCGCAGCGGTGACCCCGCAGTCGATCGACAGCTGGCGGCCGAGCTGCTGGCGTCGGCCAAGGAACGTCGGGAGCACCGCTATGCGGTCGAACAGATCAGCGAGGTGCTGCGTCCGCTGTGCGACCGGCTCACGGTGCCCGGCGCCCCCAGCGTGCTGCCGCTGCGCAACGTCGTCCACCTGGGCACCGACATCCGGGGGCACCTGGTCGGGCCGGCGCCGACCGCGTTGGAGCTGGCCGTGCTTCTGCATCCCACCCCCGCCGTGGGGGGGACGCCGACCAAGCTCGCCCTCGACTGGCTGGCCGAGAACGAGCAGCTCGACCGCGGCCGCTACGCCGGCCCGGTCGGCTGGGTAGACGCCCGGGGGGACGGGTGCTACGCCCTGGGCATCCGATCGGCCGAGGTCTCGGGGGCCAGAGCGAGGCTCTTCGCCGGCGTGGGCATCGTCTCCGGCTCGGACCCCCGCCGCGAGCTCATCGAGACCCAGCTCAAGCTCCAAGCCCTGCTGGCGGCCCTGGTCCGTCCCTAGGACCCCTATCCTCGGGCCGTGCCCGGGGTCGTGGTCGTCAACCCGGATTCCGGGTCCTGTGAGGCGCCCGAGGCCGATCTGGCCGCCGCCTTCCCCCGGTGCCGGATCCACCAGGTGGCTGACGGGGCGGTGAGGCCCGAGGTCGAACAGGCCGTCCGCGACGAGCCCGAGTTCGTGGCCGTGGCCGGCGGGGACGGAACCCTCCGCTGCGCAGCCGGCATCCTGGCCGACACCGACCTGGCGCTGGTTCCGGTGCCCGCCGGCACCCGCAACCACTTCGCCCGCGAGGTCGGCATCCTCAGCCTGGAAGATGCAGCCCGGGCCCCGTCCGGTCGCCGGCGACGGATCGACCTCGGCGAGGTCAACGGAGAGGTCTTCATCAACAACGCCGGCATCGGCGTCTACCCCCGCATCGTGCGCCGCCGGAAGGCCGACGAGAGGCGCATGCCGAAGGTTCTGGCCACGCTGGCCGCGGTCTGGGCCGACCTGCGGAGCTTCCGCCGTTTCACCGTCACCGTCGAGGGTCGGTCGTACAAGGCGTGGATGGTGTTCGTCGGCAACGGCCGCTACGGACGGTCGCTGTTCGACGTCGGCCAGAGGGGCTCCCTGGACAGCGGCGTGCTGGACGTCCGCATCCTGCGGGCCGACCGGACGCTGGCCCGGCTCCGTACCGTGGCAGCGCTGCTGATGGGACAGGTGGAGCAGTCGCCGATGGCCGTGTTCAACGAGGTCAGCGAAATCGAGTTGACCGTCGACCGGCCGGAGGTGGACGTGGCCCTCGACGGAGAGATCGTGCGGCTGCGCTCGCCGCTGGTCTTCCGGTGCCGGCGGGGGGCCCTCACCGTCCTCGTACCCGACGACGATGGTGCGCCTGGCGCCCCCGGGGGAGCCACCGAGGCCTGAGGTGGCCGGCGGTCACTCCCTGGTCGCCACCTGGTTGGGGATCACGTTGGCCTTGGGCTCATAGGCGGCCACCTTCACCTCCCTGCCGACCCCGCCGAGGCTTGCCCGCAGCTCGCCCCGGCACCGGTCACAGGGACCGTAGAAGTCGGCCGTTGTCAGGCTCTGGCAGCGCGGGCAGGTGATCTCTACGGCATCGGCCATGGGATCACCATGCCACCACCGGAGCGGGCCGCAGCGGACCCGCTCCGGCGTGGCTCACCCCTCGGGTTCAGCCGTCCCCGGGTCGGCGATCTTGTCGCCTGAGACCACGTCGCCTTCGGGGTCCACGACGTCGGCCACGCCATGCCCCGCCAGGCCTCCGGCGACCCCTCCGACGACGCCGCCGATGGCGGCCCCGGCCGGGCCTCCGGCCGCCATGCCGGCGACGGCGCCGGCGGTGGCGCCGGCGCCGGTGCCGGTGGTGGTGCCGATGGGATGGTCGTCACGGTCCTCGGCGTTCGGGTCGTTCGCCCGGCGGGTGTCGTCCCGCTCGAGCGGCCCGTCGTCGGCGGGTTCGGTCATGTCGACCTCCGCGCCGCGGCGAGTCCGACCACTCCGGCCACGATCATCGCCGACCCCAGTCCCAGGTGCAGGAAGTTGTCGGCGTGGTTGACGGGCAAGAGGTTGGCCTCGCTGTCGTGGTCGACGATGAGCCCGTAGAGGAGGACCCCCAGGTACCCGACGCCGCCTCCGAGGAGGTAGAGCTTCGACCAGCTGAACCGTGCCGCGGCCAGCAACCCGACGGCGAAGAGCAGGTGCACGATGTTGTGCAGCACGCTCACCCGGAACAGCCCCAACAGCTCGGCGTTGGAGTCGGTGCCGAACAGGCTCAACTCGTCGTAGTTCGAGGTGATGCCCGGGATGAAGCCGCCCACGCCGGCCAGCAGGAAGCTCAGGCCGAACACGCCGGCCAGCACCTGCATCAGCGAGCGGCCCTCGCGTGGCTCCCGGGTGGCGGGGGTGCGACTCTCGTTCTGTGACCGACGCCCCCTCTGGCTCTGCTGCTTCTTGGCAAGGGTCTGGCCCTGGAACTGATAGCTCAATGAAGGCTCCTTCTGGCGCAACAGACGCTCTGTCGCCCCTACAGCACTACCCCTCCTCAGGGCGCCCTAGACGGGGTACACCGAGACGGCCGAGGCCTTGACCGACACCCACACCTCGCCCCCGTCGGCCAGCGCCAGCTCGGAAGCGGCCGAGGGGGTGACCTCGGCCACGATCGGCACCGCTGCCGCCAGCCGCACCCGGACCCGGTCGCCGTCGCCGTCGGCGGCGCCGTCCAGCTCTTCGACCGTGGCCGGCCAGACGTTGCGCGGAGTGCCTTCCGGAGCGCGCCGGTGCAGCGACACCGCCCGAGGGTGCACGAGCGCGAAAACCCTGCCGTGGCCGGCGCCCGCCACGACCAGCCGCGAGCCACCGTCCAGGACGACGTGGTCGCCGCCGCCCTCGCCCTCGAACAGGTTCACCCCGACCAGCTCGGCCACGTAGCGGGACCTGGGCCGGGTACTGATGTCGGTCAGCGTCCCGCTCTGGACCACCCGCCCCTCCTCCAGCACGACCAGACGGTCGGCCAGCGAGATGGCCTCGACCGGGTCGTGGCTCACGAGCAGGCGGACGCCCGGGAACGCCGCCAGCTGACGGCGGAGCTGCGTGCGGACCTCGACCCGGGCTTGGCGGTCCAGGGCACTCAACGGCTCGTCCAACAGGAGCAGGCGCGGTTCGAGCGCCAGCGCGCGCGCCAGGGCCACCCGCTGCGCCTCGCCCCCTGAGAGCTCGTCCGGGCGGGCGTCGGCCCTGGCGGTGAGCCCCATCCGCTCGATCCAGCCACCGGCCAGTTGTCGTGCGGCGGTGCGGCCCCGGCCGCGGCTGCGCAGGCCGAAGGCCACGTTCTCGAGCGCGCTGAGATGGGGGAAGAGCAGGTAGTCCTGGAACACCACGCCAATGGGCCGCTTCTCCGGCGCGACCCGCACTCCCGCGGCGGCATCCTCGAGCACCTGTCCGGCCACGACCACCCGCCCGGCCAGCAGTGGCTCCAGCCCCGCCAGTGCCCTGAGCAGGGTCGTCTTGCCGGCTCCGTTCGGGCCCACCAGAGCGACGACCTCATCCGTGCCGACGGACAGCGAGACGTCGAGGTCCAGCGTTCCCTTCACGACGTGGACGTGGGCCTCCAGCCCCGGCGGCTCCGGTGCCCACTCCCCGGTCAAGCCGGCGTCCACCAGCGCGACCGCATCCCCACCAGCACCGACAACGACACGGCGAGGAGCACCAGGCTCAACGCGATGGCTGCCTGAGGGCGGGTCTCGAGCAGCAGGTAGACCTTCAACGGGATCGTCTGGGTCCGGCCCGGGAAGTTGCCGGCGAAGGTGACGGTGGCGCCGAACTCTCCGATGGCCCGGGCCCAGCACAGCACGGCACCGGCCACCAACGACGGCGACACCAAGGGCAGCGTCACCCGCCGGAACACGACGGAGCGCGACGCCCCCAACGTCCTGGCCGCTTCCTCCAGCCGGCGGTCGGACCTGCGGAAGGCGGCTTCCGCGGTGATGACCAAGAAGGGCATGGCCACGAACGTCTGAGCCATCACCACCCCGGCGATGGTGAAGGGGAGAGTCAGGCCGAACCACCGCTCCAGCCACTGGCCCACCACCCCTGTCGGCCCGAAGGCCGCCAGCAGGGCGACACCACCGACCACCGGGGGAAGCACCATGGGCAGCGTCGTCAAGGCCCGCAGGAGGCGCTGGCCGGGGAACCGGGCCCGGGCGAGCACCCACGCCAGTGGGATTCCGAGCGCGGCCGACGTGGCGGTGGCGGCGAGGGAGGAGAACAGTGACAGCGCGAGGGCCTGGCGGACGTCCTGGCTGTACATCTCCCTTCCCAGGTCCGCCCACCGGACCCTCCAGAGCAGTCCCACCAGCGGGGCGACGAAGAAGACCCCGGCCAGGGCGGCGAGCACGATCGCAGCCCCAGGCGGCCGCTCGGGCCGGGCCGCCGGTGTCATCCTCCGTGAAGCGCGAGCCTGCCGACGGCGTGGCCGATCTCCCGCTGCAGCTCCTCGTGGAGCACCACGTTGGCGCGGCGGTCGCTCTGCACGTGCACCAGGTGGACCCCGCCGCCGGCCACAGCCTCGTGCACCGCCGGCAGCACCTCGTGGGCCTTGTCCACTGCCGTCACCCCCAGCCCGTGCACCGCCGCCAGCGCGGCCAGATCGACCTCCTGCGGCGTCCCGAACAGCGTCTCGAACCGCGCCGGCGGGAGGGATGCCGCCTGGGGCAGGAACGAGAAGATCCCGCCGCCGTTGTTGTCGAGCACGACGAAGGTGCATGTCACGCCCCGGCCGGCAGCCCCCAGCAGGCCGCCGGCGTCGTGGAGGAAGGCCAGATCGCCCACCAGCGCCACCACCGGCCGTCCGCCCCCGGCGGCCACACCCAGGGCGGTGGAGACGATGCCGTCGATGCCGTTGGCGCCGCGGTTGGCGAGCACAGGGGCCGGGGAAGTGGGCGCACCGAACCACTCCACGTCCCGGATGGGCATCGAGGACGAGACGAACAGGATCACGTCCTCCGACAGCCCACCGGTGAGCGCCCTGGCCACGGCCGGCTCCGTGGGCTCGGGATGGCCCTCCAGCACCCGGTCGACGGCCTGCTGGGCGGCATCCTCGGCCTCGACCCAAGCCTCCAGCCACCCTTCGGGGGCCGGGGACACGGCCGGGGCCAGCTCCTCGCAGCACCGCTGCGGATCCGCGTGGACCACCAGATCGGCCCTGCGCTCCGGGTCGGGCCACTGGTCGTCGGCGTCGACCACCACCTGTTCGGCTGCCTCCAGGCTCGACAGCCATCCACTCAGCACCTTGGACGCCGGCGGGTCACCCAGGCGCAGCACCGTCTCCACCTGCCGGGCTGGC
>JAHWJU010000031.1 GCA_019348255.1 Actinomycetota bacterium
CTTCCGGGGAGCCCTGCGGCTCGTCGTCGAACAGCGTCACCGTCTAAGGCGGCGGCGGCTGCCCGCAGCGGAGGTCAAGCGCCAGCATCGGAGCGGAGGGCAGCCGCCGCCGCCCGGCCGATCGCAGCGGAGGTCAAGCGCCAGCATCGGAGCGAAGGACGGCCGCCGCCGGCGCAGAGCGCGAGCCCGGGCGCGAGCATCGCGCGAGCGGTCAGACGAGTTCGATGCGGGCCATGGGGGCGTTGTCCCCGTGGCGAGGGCCCAGCTTCAAGATTCGGGTGTAGCCACCGGGGCGGTCGGCGTAGCGGGGACCGATGTCCGCGAACAACTTGTGGGCCATGTCCTTGTCGCGGATGAACGCCACCACGTCGCGCTGGCGGTAGACGCCGCCCTTCTTGGCCTTGGTGATGACCTTCTCCACGACCGGCCGTAGTGCCTTGGCCTTCGCTTCGGTGGTGACGAGAGCCTCAGCGGCGATCAGCGAGGCGACCAGGTTGCCGAACATCGCTTTCTGGTGGGCGGCTCCGCCCCCGAAGCGGCGCCCTTTGCGGGGAGTGCCGGGAATGCCGCTCATCGCCTACTCCCCGCCCTTTCGGCGCAAGCTGAGGCCGCGCTCGTCGAGCTTCTGGATGACCTCGTCGAGGGACTTCTGGCCGAAGTTGGTGATGGCCAACAGGTCATCCTCGGTGCGTTCCACCAATTCGCCCACCGTGTTCACCTGGGCCCGCTTGAGGCAGTTGCGCGGTCGCTCGGACAGGTCGAGGTCCTCGATCGGAAGGTCGAGGTCAGGCGACCCGGAGGAGGCGCCGCTGACCTCTCCCAGCTCGAGGCCCTGGGGGGCGTCGCTCATCTCGGCCACCAGGGCGACCAGGGAACGAAGGGTGTCGCCGGCAGACGCCAGCGCCTCCCGAGCAGAGATCGACCCATCGGTCTCGATGTCGAGGACCAGCCGGTCGTAGTTGGTCGACTGCTCGACCCGGGTGGGCTCGACGGTGAATGCCACCCGTCGCACGGGAGAGAAGATGGAGTCGACGGGGATGACGCCGATGGTCGAGGACTTCTTGTTCCGGTCGGCCGAGACGTACCCCCGGCCCCGCTCGACGGTGATATCGACGGCGAGGCGGCCCTTGCCGTTGAGGCTGGCCAGCGGGAGGTCGGGGTTGAGGATCTCGACGTCGGCGGTCGTCTGGATGTCGGCGGCAGTCACCTCGGCCGGTCCCCGGACGTCGAGGCGCAGGATCACGGCATCGTCGGACTCCACCCGCAGGACCAGGTCCTTCAGGTTGAGGATGATGTCGGTGACATCCTCCTTGACTCCAGGGAGGGTGGAGAACTCGTGGAGGGCGTCGTCGAAGCGCACCTGGGTGACGCCGGCGCCGGGGATCGACGACAGCAGTGTCCGGCGCAGCGAGTTGCCGAGCGTGTGGCCGAAGCCCGGTTCGAGAGGGCCGACCGCGAACCGCTGGCGGTTGGCTTCCTCTTCGCCTACGGGCTCGACAGTGGGGCGCTGGATGATCAGCAAGAGAATCAGCTCCTGAGGGAGGCTTACTTGGAGTAAAGCTCGACGATGAGTTGCTCGCGCACGGGCACGTCGATGTGCTCGCGCAGCGGGAGATCCCGGACCGTTACCTCGAACCCTTCCTGGGCTCCTTCCAGCCACGGCGGCACCTGCCGGTCGATGGTGTCGACGTTGTGGCGGATGACGATCATGCTGCGCGACTTCTCTTTGAGCGAAACGATGTCGCCCTTGCGCAGCCGGTAGCTGGGAATGGTGACTCGCTTCCCGTTGACCTGGACGTGGCCGTGCCGGACCAGCTGGCGCGCCTGGCTGCGGCTCGCTCCCCACCCGGCGCGGTAGGTGACGTTGTCGAGACGTAGCTCGAGCATGCGCAGGAGGTTCTCGCCGGTGATGCCGTGGGTGCGGTTGGCCTCTTCGTAGAGGTTCCGGAACTGCTTTTCGAGCAGTCCGTAGATTCGGCGGGCCTTCTGCTTCTCCCGCAACTGGATCTGGTACTCCGACTCCCGCGGACGATCACGGCCGTGCTCACCCGGCGGGTAGGGCCGGCGCTCGATCGGGCACTTCATCGAGTCGCACTTGGGGCCCTTGAGGAAGAGCTTCATCTTCTCACGGCGGCAGAGCCGGCAGACGGGACCGGTGTAGCGCGCCATTACACCCGCCTCCGCTTCTTGGGCCGGCAGCCGTTGTGGGGGATGGGCGTCACGTCCTTGATGCCGGCCACCTCGATACCGGCCTGGGTGAGCGAGCGAATGGCCGTCTCCCGACCAGAACCCGGGCCCTTCACCAACACGTCGACCTTGCGCACGCCTTGTTCCATGGCCGCGCGGGCAGCCTTCTCCGCCGCCAACTGAGCGGCGAAAGGCGTCGACTTGCGGGACCCCTTGAAGCCGACGTTGCCGGCCGAGGCCCACGACAAGACATTGCCCTGCAGATCGGTGATGCAGACGATCGTGTTGTTGAAGGAGCTCTTGATGTGCGCCACCCCGTACGGGACGTTCTTGCGCTCGCGGCGCCGAGGACGGCGACCACCAGGTTTGGGCTTAGCCACTGGCCGTCATCACTTTCTTATCTTCTTCTTGCCGGCCACGGTCTTTTTGGGACCCTTCCGGGTGCGGGCATTGGTATGGGTGCGCTGTCCCCGTACCGGCAGACCACGGCGGTGGCGGATGCCCTGGTACGAGCCGATCTCCATCTTGCGCTTGATGTCTTGTTGGATGTCGCGACGCAGGTCGCCCTCGACCTTGACGTTGGCGTCGATCCAGGACCGCAGCCGGGTCACCTCTTCATCGGTGAGCTCGCGGACCCTGGTGTTGCGGTCGATGCCGACCGCCTGGCACACCGTCTGCGCGGTCGTGCGGCCGACGCCGAATATGTAGGTCAGTGATATCTCCAACCGCTTCTCGCGGGGGATGTCGACACCTGCGATACGGGCCACGAAAACTCCTTAACCTTGCCGCTGCTTGTGGCGCGCGCTGGCGGTGCAGATGACCATCACCACGCCGTGGCGACGGATGACCTTGCACTTTTCACACATGGGCTTGACGCTGGGACGAACTTTCACGCTTGCCTACTTGTACCGATAGGTGATCCGACCGCGGGTGAGGTCGTAGGGAGTGATTTCCACCTGCACCCGATCGCCGGTGAGGATGCGGATCCTGTTCATGCGCATGCGCCCCGAGCTGTGGGCCAGAACCTCATGACCGTTCTCGAGCTTGACCTTGAACATGGCATTGGGAAGGGGCTCGACCACCGTCCCTTCGAGCACGATCGCATCTTCTTTGGGCTTGGGCAGGTCATCCTCCTCGGGGGCGCTCCGAAGTGCTACAACGAAAGGAAAAATCGGCCGTAACGGCTGCGCGTGGGCGCGCCGGGCCAAACGACGAGGATAGCGCGAGCCGTCTGCGTCCACAAAAGGTCGCCCCACCCCGTCATGGGATCGTCGTGAACACCTCCGGCCCGTCCTCGGTGATCGCCACCGTGTGCTCGAAGTGCGCCGACAATGACCCGTCGGCGGTGAGCACGCTCCAACCGTCGGACAAGACCTGGGTGTCGGCGACGCCGGCGTTCACCATCGGCTCCACCGCCAAGACCATGCCGGTGCGCAGCTTCGGCCCCGGGCGGCCGGGCCAGTAGTTGGGGACCTGGGGGTCCTCGTGCATGGCGGTGCCGATGCCGTGTCCCACGTATTCGCGCACGACCGAAAAGCCCGCGCCCTCGGCCACCATCTGGATCTCTCTGCCGATCTCGTGGAGCCGGTTGCCATCGGTCATGACCGCGATCCCGGCCCAGAGGCTGCGCTCCGTGACCTCGAGCAGCTTCTCGGCCAGTGCGCTGACCCGGCCCACCGGCGCGGTGTACGCGGCATCGCCGTGGTATCCCTCCACCACCGCACCGCAGTCGATCGAGATGATGTCGCCCTCCTCGAGGCGGTACTCGCCGGGGATGCCGTGGACGACCGTGTCGTTGGGCGAGGCGCAGATCACGGCGGGAAAGCCGTGGTAGTTCAAGAAGTTGGAACGGGCACCACGGCGATCCAGGACCTCACGGGCGATCCGGTCGAGATCGAGGGTGGTCACCCCCGGCCGGACTGCCGCCCGCGTCTTTTCGTGCATCTCCGCCACCACCCGGCCGGCGCGACGCATCTTTGCCAGCTCTTCGGTCGACCTTCTCATGTCCGCTGCCTCACTGTCGTGGCTGCTCCGTCACGTTGCCTGCCGCTTGGCTTCGAGCGCGCCGACGAGACGGCGGAAGACGTCCTCGGGCGTGCCAAGTCCGTCGACGGTAACCAGCTTGTCGTGCTCGAGATACCAGGCGATCAGCGGCGCTGTTTGCTCTTCGTACAGGACGAGGCGGCGGCGGATCGCCTCCGGCTGGTCGTCTTCGCGCTGAACGACTTCGCCGCCGCAGTGGTCACAGGTCCAGTTGACGTAGGGGGCTTTGTCGGTGGAATAGATGGCTCCGCAGACGTTGCATACACGGCGGCTTCCCAAGCGGGCCAGCGCCTCCTCCGTGGGCAGCTCGATGTCAATGGCCAAGTCGAGCTCCCGCTCGCCCAGGAGCTCGGCCAGAGCCTCGGCTTGGGCCGCCGTCCGTGGGAACCCGTCGAGGATGAAGCCCCGCAGCGCGGTGTCTTCGTATTCCAGTCGCTCCTTCACGAGCCCGATCATCACCTCGTCGGGCACGAGCTCTCCCGCGTCCATGAACTCCTTGGCCTTGCGGCCGAACTCGGTCTGCGATCGCGCCGCCGCCCGGAGCATGTCTCCGGTGGAGATGTGGGGCACCACGTAGTGCCGAGCGAGGCGTGCGCACTGCGTACCCTTCCCGGCTCCTTGCTTGCCGAGGATGACGAGCCGTGCTCCGGGGACCACCGCCTTACTTTCTCAGGAACCCGTCGTAGTTCCTCATCATCAGCTGACTGTCGATCTGCTTCATCGTCTCGAGCGCCACGCCCACGGCGATGAGCAGCGTGGTGCCGGCGAATGGGAAGTTGTCGATGTCGGCAAACGCCAACGCCATCGACGGCAACAGAGCGATGAAGGCCAAGAAGAGGGCCCCCGGCAGGGTGATCCGGTTGAGGATCGACTGCAGATGGCGCTCCGTCGGCGGCCCCGGCCGGATGCCCGGGATGTAGCCGCCGTTCTTGCGGATGTACTCCGCCTGCTTGTGGGGGTCGAAGCTGATCGCGGTGTAGAAGTAGGCGAAGGCGACGATCAGCAACCCGTAGAGCACGACGTAGAGGACGGAGTCGGGCTGGAACAGGTTGTTGTCGATGAAGGTCCGCACCGACAGCCCCCAACCGGAACCGGGCAGGACGTTGCTGAACAGACCTGGGAACTGCAGCAGCGAGCTGGCGAAGATGAGCGGGATGACGCCTGACTGGTTGACCTTCAGGGGGATGTAGCTCGACTGGCCGCCGTACATCTTGCGACCCACGACCCGCTTGGCGAACTGGACGGGAATCCGCCGTTGTCCCTGCTCGATGAAGATCACCGAGACGAGCACGGCCAGCACCAACATCATGATGACGGCGAACAAGACGTTGCCGGCGGAGGCCCGGATCTGGGCGCCGCCGGCCGGCAGGCCGGACACGACGCTGGCGAAGATGAGGATGGACATGCCCTGGCCTATTCCCCGCTGGGTGATGAGCTCGCCCAGCCACATCACCATCGCCGTCCCGGCGGTCATCGACAGCACCACCAGCAGGACCCTGGGAACGGTGAAGTCCGGGATCAGGTCGACATCTTCGACCCCGCCTCCCAGCAGGCCGGGAGCCCCGTTGTGGAAGGCGAACGCGAGGGCAGTGGACTGCATGATGGCGAGGGCCACGGTGACATAGCGGGTGGCCTGCGTGATCTTCTTCTGCCCTACCGCCCCCTGCTCTCGCCACTCCTCGAGCTTGGGGATCACCACCTGGAGGAGCTGCATGATGATGGAGCTGGTGATGTAGGGCATGATGCCGAGCCCGAACACGGCGAACCGGGTGAGCGCGCCACCTGAGAAGAGGTTGATGAACTGAAGGACGCCACCGCCCTGGGAGGCGGCCTCCGTCAGCTGCTCCACGGCCTCGAAGTCGACGCCCGGTGTAGGGATGTGGGACCCGAAGCGGTACAGCGCCATGATCCCCAGCGTGAACAGGATCTTGCCCCTGAGATCGGGGATCTTGAACATGTTCTTCAGGCTCGAGAACACACGGGCTCCTCGTCTCGCCTACGGGTCCGGGTCAGTGGGGTCAGCGGTTGGTGAGCGCGTTGCCCTTGGCCGGTGGACGCCCGCTCCCCCAGGGCGGGGGGATGACCTCCACGCTACCGCCTGCCGCTCTTATCGCTTCCTCGGCCGACTTGGAGAAGCCGTGGGCTTTCACGTTGACTGCCCGGCCCAGATGACCCCGGCCCAGCACCTTGATCAGGCCGTGCTTGTGGACGAGGCCCTTCGCGCGAAGCGACTGCGGGTTGATCTCGTCACCGTCGAAGGCTTCGAGAGCGTCGAGGTTGACCACCGCGTACTCCACCCGGAAGGGGTTCTTGAAGCCCTTGAGCTTGGGGACGCGCATGGCCAGGGGCAGCTGTCCACCCTCGAACCCGGGCTTGATGTTGTTGCGGGCGCCTTGGCCTTTGGTGCCTCGGCCGGCGGTCTTGCCGCCCTTGCCTGCGATGCCGCGGCCGACACGCCGCTTGGCCTTCGTGGAGCCGGGTGCGGGCTGGAGGTCGTGGACCTTCATTGATCGTCCTTCGTCGCGTCGGGTACTTCTTCGATGGTGATGAGGTGGGGGACCCGGGCGATCATGCCGCGGATCTCGGGCCGGTCCGGCAACGTGTTCGACTTGCCGATCCGTCCCAGGCCCAGTGCCCTCAGCGTCCCCCGGTGCGCCGGCTTGGTGCCGATGATCGAGCGGACCTGCGTGACCTTCAACGCGGCCACCGCTACCTCACCTCTTGGGGCACATGGGCACCCCGGCGGCGCTCCTGGTAGGCCCGCAGCATCCCCATGGGCGCCACCTCCTCCGGTGACTTGCCGCGGAGACGGGCGATGTCGTCGGGCCGCTTCAAGGACTTGAGACCTTCAATGGTGGCGTGGGCCACGTTGATGGCATTGGAGGAGCCGAGCGACTTGCACAGCACGTCGTGGATCCCTGCCATCTCCAGGATGACACGGGCGGCACCGCCGGCGATCACCCCGGTGCCCGGGGCGGCTGGCTTGAGCAACACCCTCCCCGCGCCCGCCCTGCCGACGATCGGGTGCGTGATGGTGGAGCCGGCCAGTGGTACGTCGAAGACGTTCTTCTTGGCGTTCTCAGTCGCCTTCTGCAGGGCGATGCTGTGCTCCTTGCCCTTGCCGTAGCCGAGTCCCACTCTGCCGGAACCGTCTCCGACCACGACCAGGGAGGTATGGGAGAACCGGCGGCCCCCCTTCACGACCTTGGCCACCCGGCGTCCCCGCCCGATCGGCCGCTCCTGCAGGTGCATGTCGCCGCGATCAGCCATCTTCGCCCTCACTCGCTCGCTCCGCTCGCTCCGTTCGGGCGAGCTCACTGGTGCCGCCTTCGGCGGCGTTGTCTTTCGCTCCGCCGACCGGCGAAGCCGGATCGGCGGAGGGCTGAGGATGCCAAGCCATTAGAACTCCAGTCCTGCTTGTCGGGCCGCGTCCGCTAGGGCGGCAATGCGGCCGTGGTAGATGAAGCCGCCTCGGTCGAAGACCACGCGCTCCACGCCTGCGGCCCTGGCCCGCTCGCCGATGAGGCGGCCGACGGCGGCTGCTGAGTCCTTGTTGCCGGTCGCGCCGCCGCGCAAATCCCGCTCCACGGTCGACGCGGCAGCGAGGGTGCGGCCGCTGCGATCGTCGATGACCTGGGCGGTGATGTGCTTGTTCGACCGGAAGACGGCGAGGCGCGGCCGCTCGGCCGTTCCCATGACCTTCTTGCGGACGCGGTGGTGGCGGCGCTTGCGAGCGGCGAGCTTCTTCTGGGGCGACAGGCTCACTTGGACGCCTTTCCGGCCTTGCGCTGCACGACCTCGCCCGCGTAGCGCACACCCTTGCCCTTGTAGGGCTCCGGCTTGCGGATCTTGCGGATGTTGGCTGCAACCTGGCCCACCAGTTCCTTGTCGATGCCCCTCACGATGATCCGCGTCGGGACGGGCACCTCGAAGGTGATGCCGTCAGGCGCGTCGACGGACACCGGATGGCTGAAGCCCAGTGCCAGTTCCAGGCGTCGGGGGCCGGGGGCGGCGGCCCGGTAGCCGACGCCGACGATCTCGAGCTCCTTGCTGAACCCGGTGGTGACGCCGAGGACCATGTTGTTGACCAACGACCGCGTGAGGCCGTGGAGGGCCCGGTTGTGGCGTTCATCGTTGGGCCGCTCCACCAGCAGGGTGGCCTCTTCTTGGCGAATGGTGATCTCTCCCGGCAGGTCCCGCTCGAGGGTGCCCTGAGGACCCCTAACGCGCACGTGCCGGCCCTCGAGCGCGACGTCGACGCCGCTCGGGACAGGGATGGGTGACTTGCCGATTCGTGACATTGACGGCCTTTCGACTACCAGACGTAACAGAGGATCTCGCCGCCCATGCGGGAGCGGCGCGCCTCTCGATCGGTCATGAGGCCCCGGCTGGTGGAGAGCACGGCGACGCCGAGACCCCCCAGGACCCGAGGCAGGCTGTCGGCCTTGACGTACACCCGCAGGCCCGGCTTGGAGACCCGCTTGATGCCGGAGATGGTCCGGCTCCGGTCGGGCGCGTACTTCATCTGCACTGTCAGCACCTTGCCCGGCCGGTCCGGGTTGTCGGCCACCGAGAAGTCCCGGATGTAGCCCTCGCGCTTCAGGATGGCAGCCAGCGCCTCCTTCAGCTTCGACGACGGCATGCGCACCTCGTCGTGCATCGCAACGTTGGCGTTGCGAATGCGGGTGAGCATGTCGGCGATGGGGTCGGTCATCGTCATCGCTCCACCCCCCTCACCAGCTTGCCTTGGTGACGCCAGGGATCTCGCCGGCGTGTGCCATGTCCCGGAGGCAGACGCGGCAGAGCCCGAACTTGCGGTAGACCGCCTTGGGTCTGCCGCACCGCCGGCAGCGCGTGTAGGCGCGCACCTTGAACTTGGGCTTGCGTTGCTGCTTCTCGATCAATGCCTTCTTGGCCATTACTTCTTCTTGCCTCTCTGCGGTGCGCTACGCCTGCGGCTCTGCCGGGGAGCCCCCAGTGGCTCCGCCTCGCCTCCGCGTCGGAAAGGGAACCCGAACGCCTCGAGGAAGGCCTTGCCCTCGTCGTTCGTGCGGGCGGTGGTGACGATGGTGATGTCCATGCCCCGGGTCGTGTCGATCTTGTCGTAGTCGATCTCCGGGAAGATGAGCTGCTCTGTGACGCCGAAGGTGTAGTTGCCGTGGCCGTCGAAGGAGTCGGCGGGAAGCCCCCGGAAGTCGCGGATGCGGGGGATGGCGACACTGATGAGGCGGTCCAGGAACTCCCACATGCGGTCGCCCCGCAACGTCACCTTGGCGCCGATGCTGTTGCCTTCCCGTAGCTTGAACCCGGCGACGGAGTTCTTCGCCTTGGTCACCAGCGGCTTCTGGCCGGTGATGCGGGTCAGGTCGCGGACCGCACCTTCGAGAAGTGACGGCTGGGCGACCGCCCGGCCCACCCCCATGTTGACCACGATCTTCTCGAGCCGGGGGACCTCCATGATGTTCGCCAGTCCCAGCCGCTCCTGGAGCTGCTTGCGCAATTCCACGTCGTAGCGCTGCTTGAGCCGGGGTCGCTCTCGTGCTTGCGCGGGTGCGGCCATCACAGCTCACCTCCGCACTTGCGGCAGATGCGTACCTTGCGTCCCTGATCGTCGAAGCGGTAGCCGATCCGGGTGGCGCCATCGGTGGGGCAGAGGATGGCCACGTTGGCCACCGGGATGGGCATGTCCTTGTCGATGATGCCGCCCTGGGTGGTGGCCCGAGTAGCGCGCTGGTGGCGCTTCGACACGTTCACTCCGTCGACGATGACCTTCCCGGACTCGGGAATGGCCCGCATGACCTCGCCTTCCTTGCCCCTGTCCTTGCCGGTGAGCACCCGGACCCGGTCACCCTTCTTGATCTTCATAAACAGTCCTCAGTCACGAAGCCGACCTCGATCGATCCGGCTTGGCCGGTCGATCGAGCCAGAGACAGCGCCGCCCGGAGGGCGGCACGACGAACTCGCCGAGCAAGCTCCGCTTGCGAGCGCGACATCACAGAACCTCGGGGGCGAGAGAGACGATGCGCATGAACTTCTTGTCCCGCAGCTCGCGCCCGACGGGGCCGAAGATGCGGGTGCCACGCGGCTGCATCTGGTCGTTTATGAGCACCGCGGCGTTCTCGTCGAAGCGGATGTAGCTGCCGTCGGGACGGCGCTTCTCCTTCTTCGTGCGCACCACCACGCACTTGACCACGTCGCCCTTCTTCACCGCCGCACCCGGGATGGCGTCTTTCACCGTGGCCACGAAGATGTCGCCGATGGACGCGTACCTGCGCTTCGAGCCGCCCAGCACCTTGATGCAGAGCACCTCCCGGGCACCCGAGTTGTCGGCGACCCGCAGGCGCGACTCCTGCTGGATCATCGAGCCCGCTCCAGGATCTCGAGGAGGCGCCACCGCTTGAGCTTCGACAACGGCCGTGTCTCTTGGATGCGGACGCGGTCGCCGACCCGGGCGTCGTTGTTGATGTCGTGCGCGTACAGGCGCTTTGTCCTCTGCACCGTCTTCGCGTACCGGCTGTGGCGTACCCGCTCGACGACCGACACGACGACCGTCTTGTCCATGGCCGCGGAGGCGACGATGCCCTCGCGCACCTTCCGCGCGTTGGCTCGCACCGCGTTGTCGGTGTCGGCGGCGCCACCTTCGGCCGTCGCCGGGGCTGTGGCTGTCACGTCGTCGCTCGTCTGGTCACTCATGCGGTCACCTCTGTCTCTGCCTCGGCCAAGGCGATCTCCCGCTCGCGGAGGATGGTTTCGATCCGGGCGACGTCCCTGCGCACGTGGCCGATGCGCGCCGAGTTGTCGAGCTGCCCAGTTGCGTTCTGGAACCTCAGGTTGAACAGCTCCTGCTTGGCCTCACTCAGTCGACCCTCGAGCTCGACGTCGGCCAGTTCCCGCAGCTCGGAGGCGTTGGCCATCAGACCTCCACCTCCTCGGTCCGGGCGACGAACCTGGCCTTGATCGGCAACTTCTGGATGGCTCGCTCCATGGCTGCCTTGGCCAGTTCGGGCCCGACTCCGGCCAGCTCGAACATGATCCGGCCGGGCTTGACCACGGCCACCCACAGCTCCGGGTTGCCCTTGCCGGAACCCATACGGGTTTCGGCCGGCTTCTGCGTCACCGGCTTGTCGGGGAACACCCGGATCCACACCTTGCCGCCGCGCTTGACGTGGCGGGTCATGGCGATACGGGCCGCTTCGATCTGTCGGGCGGTGATCCAGCCCGGTTCGAGCGCCTGTATCCCGTAGTCGCCGAAGGTGACGGCGGTGCCGCCCTTGGCTGTCCCAGTCATACGCCCGCGCTGCTGCTTGCGGTGCTTGACCTTCTTGGGCATCAACATGGCGCGCCACCGGCGGAAGTGGGCCCGGAGGGGCGCGGCTCAGTCCGAAGCATCATTCGTCCTTCTTGAAGTGCGGGGCTTCGTGGTGCTCTCGGGTACGCCGCTCGATCTCTTCTTCTTCGGCGATCAGACGCTCGAGCTCGGGATCGACCTCACCCACGATCGGCTTGGCTGCGTCGGAGATGGGGTTGTCGTCCCCGGGACCACCGGCGGAAGGTTCGCCGGCACCGACACCCACCTCGGCGGCCTCGCCGTCGGGCCGGCGCCGGCCGCCGCCCGAGCTGATCACCCGCCTGGGCCTCGGTCCCTGTCCCGAGGTGCCGCCGGTGGCCATGTCCGCTTCCCGGCTGATCTTGTCGTCGGGGGACACCTTGTAGGGGAGGATGTCGCCCTTGTAGATCCAGACCTTCACGCCGATGCGGCCCTGGGGTGTCTTGGCCTCGCGGATGCCGTAGTCGATGTCGGCACGGAGGGTGTGCAGTGGCACCCGCCCCTCCCGGTAGAACTCCTTGCGGCTCATCTCGGACCCGCCGAGGCGGCCGGAACACTGCACCCTGATGCCTTGGGCTCCGGCCTTGAGCACCGTCTGGACGGTCCGCTTCATGGCGCGGCGAAAGCTGACCCGGCCGGCCAGTTGGTCGGCGATGGCCTGGGCCATCAGTGCGGCGTCGAGCTCGGGCTGCTTGATCTCCTGGATGTTGAGCTGAACCTTGGCGTTGCCGGTGATCTTGCCCAGGTGCGTCCGGAGGCGGTCGGCCTCGGCACCTCGGCGTCCGATCACGATGCCGGGCCGAGCGGTGTGGACGTCGATGCGAAGCCGGTCACGGGTGCGCTCGACCTCGATGCGGCTCACCGCCGCCCGCTCGAGCTGACTCATGAGGTAGCTACGGATCTTCCAGTCCTCGACCACCCAGTCGCCGTAGCTCTGGTCATTGAACCAGCGCGACTTCCAGTCGGTGGTGATGCCGAGGCGGAACCCGTAGGGGTTGACCTTCTGCCCCATCAGGCTTGGCCTTCGTCGTCTGCTCTGTCCGCGCCGTCGGTGGGGACATCCTCAGGTGCACCCTCCGCCGGCTCGACCGGGCCGTCGCCGGCGGCGGGCGAAGCCTCGGCGCCAGGCTCACCTGCCACCTCGTCGCCGGAAGCGGAACTTTCCTCCATGGCAACCATCTCCTCTGCCCCTGCGGCCACGTCCTCGACCGCCTCGATCTGTGTGTCTTCGTCCTCTGCCGCCAGCCCCGGGGTGCTCGCCGCCGGCGCGTCCTTGCCACCGCGGTTGCGCCGCAGCCTCCGGCTCCTGCCCCCGCCGGCGTCGGTACCCCCGGTGGCGCCACCGGCCCGCCCACCAGCCACCCGTCGGGCGCGCCGTGCTGCCTGCTCCGCCGCCTGCTTGGTGCGGTACCGGCGCAGCTCTTCGTCGGGCATCCGGCTCACGATCACCGTCACGTGGCAGGTGCGCTTGCGGATGCGGCCGGCCCGGCCCCGGGCCCGGGGCCGGAACCGCTTGATCGTCACTCCCTCGTCTGCGTAGCAGGCGGAGACATACAGCTCCTCGGGGTCGAGGCCGTCGTTGTGCTCGGCGTTGGCCACGGCCGACGCCAGGACCTTCCCGACCACGAACGCCGCGTCCCGCTCCGAGAAGCGCAGGATTTCCGCCGCCCGTTGCACGTGCTGGCCCCGAACCAGATCCAGCACCTCTCGTACCTTGTATGGCGATATGCGGATGTGACGGGCCAGCGCCCGGGTACCCGGTCGCTCGTTGGTCTTGATCATCGACGGGCTCCGCGCTCCTGGCCGGCATGGAACCGGAACGTCCTGGTGGGAGCGAACTCGCCCAGCTTGTGGCCCACCATCGACTCGGTGATGTAGACGGGCACGTGCTTGCGACCGTCGTGCACCGCCACGGTGTGACCCACCATGTCCGGGATGATCGTGGACCGGCGCGACCACGTCTTGATGACGCGCTTTTCGTTCGTGGCGTTGAGCGCGTCGACCTTCTTCAGCAGGTGGTCGTCGACGAAGGGGCCCTTCTTCAGGCTGCGCGGCATGTCTTACCTCCGGGAGCCGCGGGTCCGGCGGCGGCGGATGATGAGTGCACTCGATGACTTCTTCCTCGTCCGGGTCCGGCCTTCGGGCTTCCCCCACGGCGAGACGGGATGGCGGCCACCCGATGTCTTGCCCTCACCGCCACCCAGGGGATGGTCGACCGGGTTCATGGCGACACCCCTGGTCTGAGGCCGGACGCCCTTCCAGCGATTGCGGCCTGCCTTGCCGATCTTGATGAGCTCGGCCTCGGCGTTGCCAACCTCCCCGACGGTCCCGCGGCAGTCGATGGGTACTCGGCGCATCTCGGTCGAGGGCAGCCGCAGCGTGGCGAAGTCGCCCTCCTTGGCCACCAGCTGGACGCTCATGCCGGCCCCACGGGCCATCTTCCCACCACCGCCGGGCTTGAGCTCGACGTTGTGGACGGTGGTGCCGACGGGGACGTAGCGAAGTGGCAGCGCGTTGCCGGGACGGATCTCTGCGCCTTGGCCGCTCTGGAGCACATCGCCGACCTTCACGTTGCGCGGCGCCAGGATGTAGCGCTTCTCGCCGTCGTAGTAGTGCAACAAGGCGATGCGGGCGTTGCGGTTGGGGTCGTACTCGATGGTCGCCACCTTGGCCGGCACGCCGTCCTTGTTGCGCCTGAAGTCCACCATCCGGTACTGCTGCTTGTGGCCGCCGCCCTTGTGGCGGGAGGTCTTTCGACCGTAGCTGTTGCGACCGCCGGTACCGGACTTGGGCGCCAGCAACGACTTCTCCGGCTTGTCCGTCGTGATGTCGGAGAAATCGGAGACGGTCTGGAATCGGCGGCCGGCGCTGGTCGGCTTGCGTTTGCGGAGGGGCATGACCTGGCTCCTAGCCTTCGAACAGCTCGATGCGATCGCCCTGTTTGAGGGTCACGATCGCTCGCTTGGTGTCGGGACGGGTGCCGTAGAACTGCTTGCGTCGCTTGCGCTTTCCCTTGCGGTTCAGCGTGTTGACGTTCGTCACCTCGACGTTGAAGATCGCCTCCACTGCCTGGCGGATCTCCGTCTTGTTGGCATCGGGGTGCACGACGAAGGTGTAGACGCCGGAGTCGAGCAGCGCGTACGACTTCTCGGACACGACCGGCTTCAGGATCACGTCGCGGGGGTCACGCATCTGAGTCGGCCTCCTCGCCGCCATCTTCCATGCCGACTTGGGGAGCGACGGTGTTGGCCACGCCGCCCTCCGGCGTCACTGGCTCGTGCACGGGCGCCTCGGTGCCCGGGCCGGCGCCGGGCAGCGTCGCGCGGGTGAACACGACCCAGTCGCTGCAGAGGATGTCGTAGGCGTTGAGCTCGCCGACCAAGAGAAGGTGGACCTCGGGCAGATTGCGGAACGCCTTGTGGGCCACGTCATCGTCCGGGCTGATGACCAGCAGCACCTTGCCCGTGAAGCCCAGTGCCGCCAGGGCGGCCTTGGCCTCCTTGGTCTTGGCTTCCGGGAAGTCCCACGCCTCTATGACGCCGACACGACCCTCACTGGCTCGATCCGACAGGGCGGAACGCAAGGCGAGCTGGATCATCTTCTTCGGAGTCTTCTGCCGGTAGCTGCGGGGCTTGGGCCCGAGAGCGACGCCGCCGCCGGACCAGTGGGGTGCGCGGGTCGAACCCTGCCGGGCCCTACCTGTGCCCTTCTGGCGCCACGGCTTGGCTCCACCCCCCCGCACCTCGGCCCGGGTGAGAGTGCTCTGGGTGCCGGCCCGGGCTGCCGCGAGCTGAGCCGTGACCACCTGGTGCATCACCGCGACGTTCGGCTCGATCCCGAACACCGCGTCGTCCAGCTCGACGCTGCCTGCGCTCGCTCCGGTGCGGGTCATCACCTCCACCGAAGGCATTACTGCGACCCACCCTTCACGGCGTTGCGGATGAGCACGAGCCCACCGCGGGGGCCGGGAACGGCGCCTTTCACCAACAGGAGATCTCGCTCGGCGTCGGCCTGTACGACCTCGAGGTTCAAAGTGGTTACCCGTTCCGCCCCCATGTGACCCGCCATGCGGGTGCCGGGGAAGACCCGGGCCGGTGTGGCACAGGCGCCGATCGAGCCCGGGGACCGGTGCTTCTTGTGGTTGCCGTGGCTCGCGCCCTGGCCCTTGAAGTTGTGCCGCTTCATGCCGCCGGCGAAGCCCTTGCCCTTGCTGACGGCTGTGACGTCCACCCGCTCCCCCGCGGCCAGCAGTCCCACCCCGAGTTCCTGGCCGACGGCGTAGCCGTCGGTGTCGTCGACTCGCAGCTCGACCAGCTTCTTGCCGGCTTCTACGCCCGCCTTCGAGAAGTGCCCCGCCTCCGGCTTCGTCAGCCGCTGGGACTTCTGCGTCCCATAGGTGACCTGCAGCGCGGAGTAGCCGTCCCGTTCCGGGGTCTTGACCTGGACCACCCGGGCGGGGGTGACGCGCACGACGGTGACCGGGATGGCGCGGTTCTGGTCGTCCCAGACCTGCGTCATGCCGACTTTCTCGCCGACGATCGCTTTGGATGCCATTGGAGCTCTTTCTTCGCTGCTCGTAGCCGCTAACACACAGACGCTCCGCCGGGGCAAACCCGAGCGGAGCTCGTACCTGTTGCGCTGCGAGGTCCCCTCCCACCTGCTGGGCGCTCGCAGACGTCGATAGACATGTGTCCGGAAGGACGGTCCATCGTAGCGAGGCGAGGCCGGTAACGTCCAACGGCGTGGATGTCACTGCGGTATCGGCGCGGCTGTCATTCGACTGCGCCCGAAGAAGAGCCCACGGTGAGGCTGCTGTGCACTTCACCAGCAATGACCGGCCTCTGCTGTTCGATCTCCGCCAACGAGTGCTGTCCGCCTCGATCGACGGCCATCCGGTGGAGCCGTCCACTCTGGTTCCCGGACCCAGTGGGATGCGGGAGATCGGCGTGCCCCTCGACCAGGGCGACCACGAGCTGTTGCTGCAGTACGAGCTGAGCATGCCGGGGTGTGCCGACGCCGTGCCTCTCGGCTGGACACTTCAGCGCCCCGGGATCGTGTTCGACTTCTGGATGTCCGATCTACACCCGGGCCGGTACCTGGAGATGTGGGTGCCGGCGCCGCTGTGTGACGATCAGTTCGACCTGACGCTCGACATCGAGGTGGCTGGGGGCGGCCCCCACCAGGTCTTCGCCAACGGCTTGGTGGAGCCGGGCCCCACCGGGGGACATCGCGTGACCTACCCTTCCCATTTCACCTCGCTGTCGCCGATGTTGGTGATGGTGCCGGTCGAGCGTTACGACCAGATCTCCACCCACGAAGACGGCATCACGCTGGACACGTTCAAGCTCGCGGGGCCCGAGATCGACCTGGCTGCCTGTCACGTGACGGTGGCGGAGTGCCTGGCCCACAACCGAGGCAGGTTCGGCGACTACGCCCACGGGGACCGCTTCCTCACCTACGTCTGGGGCAGCACCCGAGGCATGGAGTACGACGGGGCCACAACCGCGTCCGTCGGCTCACTCGAGCACGAGGTCTTCCACGCCTGGTTCGGCCGTGGCGTGAAGCCGGCATCGGCATCTGACGGCTGGATCGACGAAGCTTTCACCACCTGGTACACGTCGAGCGCTCCCCACCGCCGGCAGTGGGCCCAGCCCTTCGACTGGTCCGAGCCGCCGCTGGTGCTGCGCCCGCCTTCCCCGTTGGCTCGGTACACCCCGCGGGAGGCCTACGGTGCCGGTGCCCGCTTCTTCGCGGGCGTGGCGTCAGTGTTGGGCGTGGACGGACTGTGTGACGTCATGGCCTCTCTGTATCGCCAACGCCGTGGGGGCTTCCTCTCCACTGACGACCTGGAGAGCCATCTCAGCGGCGCCGCCGATCGCGACTTCGGCCCTGAGTTCTCGCGGTGGGTCCATGGCCGTGCGGGCTCGACATGAACGACACCCGCACCACCTACCTCCAAACCGCGGCGATCGCAGTGAACCTGCTGTCCCGGCGGGAGCTGGGTGACCGGTGGACCCAGCCCAGCGTCCTGACCGAACTGGAGGTCGGGGAACTCGCCGCCCACCTGGCCCGGGCCGTCCTGCAGGTCGAGTGGTTCCTGGACATGCCCGAACCCGACCCACCTGTGATCACGGCGGCCGAGTACTTCCGGCCCATGGTGGACAGCGGCGACTCCAGCGCCCAGGTGAACGTCGGCATCCGGGAACGGGCCCGGACGACGGCCGCCGGTGGCTGGGCCCGCCTCTACCTGGACGCCAGCAAGGTCCAGGAGCGACTGGGCGAACGACTCCAAGAGACCCCGCCCGAGCGCCGGGTGCTGGCCTTCGCCGGGCGGGCCCTGCTCGTCGACGAATACCTCAAGACCCGCTTGGTGGAGATGACCATCCACATCGACGACCTCGCCCGCAGCCTCGACGTGCCGGCGCCGGCCCTCCCCGAACACGCCACGGCGGTCGCCATAGCCGTACTGGTGGACACGGCAAGAGCCCGCCACGGCGACCAAGCCGTCCTCCACGCCCTGGCCCGAAGAGAACGCGACGAGACGAACGCCCTCAGGGTCCTCTAACCCGCAACGAGACCCGCTGCGCACCGGCGGGGGCTGTTGCCCTCGTTCGATCCGGCTCCGCCGGTCGAACGAGCAACAAACAGCGCCGGCCGAAGGCCGGCACAAGCGAACTCGCCGAGCAACCTCCGGTTGCGACGGCGAAACCGTCAGGCTTGTTGGAGCTTGATCTCGATCTCGACGCCGGCCGGCACCTCGAGGCGCTGCAGCGAGTCGACGGTCTTCGGAGTGTGCTCCACGATGTCGAGCAGGCGCTTGTGGATCCGCATCTCGAAGTGCTCGCGGCTGTCTTTGTACTTGTGGGGTGACCGGATGACGGTGTACCGGTGCTTCTCGGTCGGGAGCGGCACCGGGCCCTTCACCTTGGCCGCTGTGCGCAGCACCGTCTCCACGATCTTCTTGGTCGACTGGTCGAGGACCTCGTGGTCGTAGGCCTTCAGCCGGATGCGGATCTTCTGCGCCACGTGGTCCCGTCCCTACTTGAGAATCTTCGTGACGCGGCCGGCGCCCACGGTACGGCCACCCTCGCGGATGGCGAAGCGGAGTCCCTCGTCCATGGCGATGGGGTGGATGAGCTCCACCGTCATGGTGGTGTTGTCGCCGGGCATGATCATCTCGGTGCCCTCGGGCAGGCTGATGTGGCCGGTGACGTCGGTGGTGCGGAAGTAGAACTGGGGCCGGTAGTTGGTGAAGAAGGGCTTGTGGCGGCCGCCCTCTTCCTTCTTCAACACGTAGACCTGGGCCTCGAACAGGGTGTGGGGGGTGATGGAGCCCGGCTTGCACAGCACCTGGCCCCGCTCGACCTCCTCTTTCTTGGTGCCCCGCAGCAGGGCTCCGATGTTGTCGCCTGCTTGGCCCTCGTCCAGGATCTTGCGGAACATCTCCACCCCGGTGCAGGTGGTCTGCTGGGTGGGGCGGATGCCCACGATCTCGACGGGGTCGCCGGTGTGGACCACGCCCTGTTCGACCTTGCCGGTGACCACGGTGCCCCGGCCGGTGATGGTGAACACGTCCTCGATCGGCATCAAGAACGGCTTGTCCAGGGCCCGCACGGGCTCGGGGACGTATTCGTCCACCGCGGCCATGAGCTCCATGATCTTGTCGCCCCAGTCGCTGTCACCTTCGAGGGCCTTGAGGGCCGACACCCGCACCACCGGGGTGTCGTCGCCGGGGAACTCGTATTCGCTCAACAGCTCGCGCACCTCGAGCTCGACCAGGTCCAACAGCTCCTCGTCGTCGACCATGTCGGCTTTGTTGAGCGCCACCACGATCGACGGCACGCCCACCTGGCGGGCCAGGAGCACGTGCTCGCGGGTCTGGGGCATGGGGCCGTCGGCGGCCGACACCACCAGGATGGCCCCGTCCACCTGGGCCGCACCGGTGATCATGTTCTTGATGTAGTCGGCGTGGCCGGGCATGTCGACGTGGGCGTAGTGGCGGTTGGGCGTCTGGTACTCGACGTGGGCGATGTTGATGGTGATGCCCCGCTGCTTCTCCTCGGGCGCCTTGTCGATCTGGTCGAAGGCGGTGAAGACCGTCTTGCCCGTGGTGTCGCGCTCGGCCAGGGTCTTGGTGATGGCCGCCGTCAACGTCGTCTTGCCGTGGTCGATGTGGCCCATCGTCCCGATGTTCAGGTGCGGCTTGTCGCGCTCGAACTTCTGCTTGGCCATTTCTTCGTCCTCGTTCGCTTCGCTCCACTCGGACGAGTGAAGCAGTGCCGCCTTCGGCGGCCGGTCTCTGACTCGCCCGACCGGCGAAGCCGGATCGGACGAGGGTGTAGCGGCGGCGGGACTCGAACCCGCGACAACACGATTATGAGCCGTGTGCTCTGACCAACTGAGCTACGCCGCCCCTGATCGCCGGCGATCTGGCTACCGGCTGTTTGTTGGTGCGCCGACCGATGGCGGACGGCGCAGCGAGCCCTCTGTGGGAATCGAACCCACGACACCAGCCTTACCATGGCTGTGCTCTGCCGACTGAGCTAAGAGGGCGGGAACCAGCCCGCGATCTTACCGCCCAAATCCCGGCCTTCCCCTCAAGCCGATCCGCTGGCGGGTCGAAGTTCGCTCATGCGGTTCCAGCGCCTCCTCTTGGAGGCCGGGTCGTCCACCGTCACGCTTGATCTCCACCCCCGGCTGACGGTCGTCGCCGGGCTGGGCCGCATGGAGCGGGAAAGCCTGGTCACCGAGTTGCTGGGCGGCCTCGGAGCCTCCCGCCCCGGCACTCACGTCGAGGTCGTGGAGGACACGGGCCGGCGCCTGGGCGTCATCCACCCCGCCCATGGCGGCCGCGACCGGGTGATGGATCTTGCTAGCAACGATGACGTGACCGAGGAGTTCGCCGGCGAGAACGGATCCGTCAACCTGCTGCAGGCGCTCGGCTTCGACGTTGGCTCCCTTCGGCGGCGGTGCCGGATGGGGAGCCATGACATGGCCACCGGCGCAGTGGTCGACAGCACCGTCGCCACCCTCGCCGGCTGCGACCCGGAGGAGCTGTGGACGGCGGCCGAGGCGGTGCAGGTCTGTGACGCGGTCCTGAAAGCAGAGGTGGCGGCCATCGGGGGGGACCCGGAGGATGCTTCACTGGTCGAGGAGGTCGAGCGACGTCACGCTGCCTTCGAGGCGGCGCAGGAACGACTCGAGTACGTCCGCCACCACGGCATCTTCATCGGCGGCGCCTGTGTTCTGGCGGCGATGCCGGCGGCCCTGATCCAGCACTGGGCGTCGATCCCACTCCTGGCCGTGGCGATCGTGACGACGCTGGTGTCGATCGCTTACCGCCGGCGGATGGAGAAGACGCGCAAGGCCGAGCGGAGGGTCCTCGAGCAGGCGGGAGCGAAGTCCTACCTCGCCTTTCGGATCCAGCGGATGAACGCAGTGTTCGATGGCGGGGCCGACCGCACCCGCCTCGCCCTCGCGGCTGACGAGCACCGCCGTGCCCTGGCTGCCTGGCGTCAACTCGCCGGAGAGGTGAGCGTGGATCTGGCTTTCGACCTTCGGGATCGGGTGGAGGCCGCAGCCCGCCGCATCCGTGAAGCTGGAGGACGGGGGGTTGCCACGGCTGCGGCCTCGGCCGAGCCGACGGAGCTGGCGCAGGCGCTCATGGTGCGCATGAACGAGCTGCGTCACGCCGGGAGCAGCGGCGAGTCCTTCCCCCTCCTGCTGGACGAGCCACTTCAAGGAATCGCTCCGTCCGTGAAGCACTGGGTACTCGAGTTGGTGGGCCGCTCAGCCGGAACCCCCCAGATCGTCTACCTGACCGATGACCCGGAGGTCGCCGCCTGGGCGCGCGCCGAGGCGGTCTGGGGCGAGCTGTCGGTCCTGGAGCCGGCCCCGGCGTAGAAGGCGTAGAAGCAGGGGGCCGGGCGGTAGGTTCGGCGCGCGATGAAGGTACGCCTCGCCGTTGTCGACGACGCGGAGTCCATACGGTCCATCTACAACAGGGAGGTCACGGGTTCGACGGTGACCTTCGACCTCGTGCCCCGCTCGCTCGAGGCGCAGCAGGCGTGGCTGCGGGCACACTCGGGTGCCCACCCTGCCGTCGTAGCCGAGGCGGAGGACGGAACGATCGCCGGCTTCGGGTCGCTCACGCCCTATCGGGACCGCCCGGCGTACTCGACGACGGTCGAGGATTCGGTGTACGTGCACCACGAGCAGCGAGGCCGAGGAGTGGGCCGGCTTCTCCTGGAGGACCTGGTGCGCCTCGCCACCCTCCACGGCTTCCACTCGGTCATGGCCCGCATCGTCGACGGTCACGACGTCTCGATCTCACTTCACCGGTCGTGCGGCTTCGGCCTGATCGGAGTGGAACGCGAGGTGGGCCGCAAGTTCGGGCGCTGGCTGGACGTCGCGCTGATGCAGCGGCTGCTTTGACTCCCGGCCGCTCGGTGAGCGCAGCTTCATATTGGGAACGTTCTGGCGGAACCGCCGTGGCCGCCGAGGCCGGGTTGGAGGTTCTGAACCGTGGAAGGCGCTCGCATGCGATCGTGAGGTGGCGAGCAGCAAGACAGCCGGCGGCCTAGGCGCGGCCGGCGCGAGCCGAGCGGCAGTCAGGCGCCGTGGTGCACGACGGTCCCGGCGCTGCCCGGCGTATCGACAGAGCTGGCTTTGTTCGGCGCCGGCGTGTTCGGCAGGTGCAGGTAGCTCTCGACTCTGGCGACGCCGCGAACGCCGGCGACGACGTCCCGAACCTCGCTGATCTGCTCGGGACGTTGCAGCTGCCCGCGAAGGCTGGCGGGCCCGGCGACGACGTCCACGTTCACGTCCGTCGTCGGATAGTCGAGCCGTGCGAGGGCGGCCTTGATCTCGTCCACGATCACGCGGTCGTCGGTGGGGACGTCTCGCCGCTAGCCGCAAGACGCGCCTGGACCCCCTCGACCGGACCGTCAGCCCAGTGGGATGCGCCCCCGTATCCGCATCGCCGGTCCTGGTTCAGAATCCACCTGCAGGTCGCCACCGATAGCACCCTGGCGACTTCCACTGGAAGCGGCGCTCCATCGACCGGGCATGCCCGACGGCATGCCATCGGCTAACCCGGCGTGCGCCTGAGCCTGTTCGAACTCTGGACGAGCGCGGTAGCGTCCCGGCATGACGCGCATGAAGCGAATCGCAGTTCTGCTGCTCGTGGCCACGCTCGCGTTCGGTGGCGCGGCCTGCGGAGACGACGCTGGTGAGGACAGGATCGGCGACGGCGAGATCAACGACCCCGGCGACTGAAGCGTCCCCCCCATCTCGCGTGGCTCCGTTTCGCAACCCCGAACCTCGTGTTGCCCCGGCGGCCAAGTGCCGCCGGGCCAACTGCAGTTGACAAGCGATGCTCCGTGGGCCAGAGCGCTGGCCACTTCGCGCCCGCAGCGTGCGTGATCGGCCGGCGCAGCGGCGGCTGGCGGCCTGACACCGCTCTCGGTGGCGCCCGAGCCGCTGAGTTT
>JAHWJU010000296.1 GCA_019348255.1 Actinomycetota bacterium
TCTGTGGCTGGGTGGCCGGCGTGCACGACGGCGGGCGCCTCCTCTGGCTGCGGGATCGCACCGGCGTCGGCCGCCTGGCGCTTGAGGGCCCGAGCCCGGGGATGACCGAGGAGGCGGCCGTCGACGCCACCGGCACCGTCGTGGCCAGCGACGACGACGGCGGCGTGGCCGTGGCCGTGGACGCCGTCGAGGTGGTCGGCGCCGTCCTCGCCCCGCTGCCGGTCGACGCCTCCTCGCCCCTCGACCAGCGCCTCGACTGGCGCTTCCTCGACCTGCGCCGGCGCCCCAACCTGCTCACCTTCGAGGTGCAGACGACCGCCGAGCGGGCCATGCGCCGGCTGTGGGCCGACGAAGGCTTCGTCGAGCTGCACTCGCCCAAGCTCCGCGCCCATCCCAACGCCTCCGGGCGGGAGCTGTTCACCGTCGGGTACTTCGGCGCCGACGCCTACCTGGCCCAGTCGCCGCAGTTCTACAAGCAGATGGCCATGGCCGCCGGCTTCGAGCGGGTGTTCGAGATCGGCCCGGTGTTCCGGGCCAACCCGCAGGTCACCGACCGCCACGACACCGAGTTCGTCAGCGTCGACGTCGAGCTGTCGTGGATCGCCTCGGCCGAGGAGGTGATGGCCTACGAGGAACGCTGGTTGCAACAGGTGGTGGCCCAGGTGGCGGCCGAGCACGGTGACGACATCCGCCGCACCTTCGGGGTGGAGGTGGTGGTGCCCGAGGTGCCGTTCCCCCGGATCCCCCTGGAAGCCGCTCGCACCATCGTGGAGAAGGCGGGGCCGGCGCAGCCGCCGGGGGACCTCGACCCGGCGGGGGAGCGGGCCCTGGGCGAGCACGTGGCCCGTCAGCACGGCCACGAGCTGGTGTTCGTCACCGAGTACCCGGCAGCGACGCGGCCCTTCTACCACATGCGCACCGAGGACGGCTCGGGCCTGACCCGCAGCTTCGACCTGCTGTGGAAGGGTCTCGAGGTCACCACCGGCGCCCAGCGCGAGCATCGCTACGACCGAGTGGTGGGCCAGGCCCGCGACGGTGGCGTGGCCCTGGAGCCCATCGACTACTTCCTCGACTGCTTCCGCTTCGGCTGCCCGCCCCACGGGGGGTTCGGCTTCGGCCTGACCCGGATGCTCATGTGCCTGCTCGGCCGCCACGACGTGCGGGAGGTGACCTTCCTCCACCGCGGCCGGGACCGCCTCCGCCCCTAGCCTCCCTCGTTCTTTGTCGGCTGGACCACCGTGGCGGTGGCTGACCCGACAAAGAACGGGGGCGGGGAACCACCGACGCCCACAGCGGTCGGAGCCGGTACGGTCGGCCCCGTGGCCGCCGACGACCTGTTCGAGGCGGGGCTGGAAGAGCGCCTTCGGTCCCGGGGGCCGCTCGCCAGCCGGCTCCGGCCGACGAACCTGGACGACGTCGTGGGCCAGGACCATCTCCTCGGGCCGCGAGGGGCGCTGCGGGCATTGGTGGACGCCCGGAAGCTGACCTCGGTGATCCTGTGGGGGCCGGCGGGCACGGGCAAGACGACGATCGCCCGACTGCTGGCCGAGGCCGTCGGGGCCGCCTTCGAGTCGTTGAGCGCGGTCAGCGCCGGGGTGAAGGACGTCCGCGAGGCAGCCGGGCAGGCGAGGCAACGGTTGGCCGAACGCGGCGTCTCGACGGTCATGCTGCTCGACGAGGTCCACCGCTTCACCAAGTCCCAGCAGGACGCGCTGCTCCCGAGCGTGGAGGACGGCATCCTCACCCTGGTGGGCGCCACGACCGAGAACCCGTTCTTCGAGGTGAACGGGCCGCTGCTCAGCCGCTCCACCCTGTTCCGCCTGGAGCCCCTGGACCGCCGGGCGCTGCGGATCCTGCTCGACCGGGGCCTCGAAGCCGAGGGCGGCACCATCGAGGAGCCGGCGGCCGACGCGATCGTCGACTCCGTCGACGGCGACGGCCGCGCCCTGCTGACCACTCTGGAGGTGGCGCTCGCCATCGCCGGGGAGGGCCAGACCGTGACCCTCGACGACGTGGAGCGGGCCCGGACCACCAGGGCGCTCACGTGGGGCCGGGACGACCACTACGACGTCATCAGCGCCTTCATCAAGTCCACCCGCGGCGGCGACCCCGACGCCGGGCTGCACTGGCTGGCCCGCATGATCGTGGCCGGGGAGGAC
>JAHWJU010000116.1:0-2369 GCA_019348255.1 Actinomycetota bacterium
CGATGGCCTGCTGGCGCGACCAGCCGAAGGCGTGGATGCCGGTGTCGACCACCAGCCGCACCGCCCTCCACATCTCGTAGGTGAGCTGCCCGAACCGACTGTAGGGGTCGGTGTAGAGGCCCAGCTCGCGCCCCAGGCTCTCGGCGTAGAGCCCCCACCCCTCGACGTAGGCGGTGTAGCCGTAGTTCATGGTGCGAAAGCGGGGCAGGCCCTCCATCTCGGCCGCCAGCGCGATCTGGAGGTGGTGGCCGGGCACCGCCTCGTGCAGTGTGAGCGCCTCCATCTCCCACTTGGGCCGGGACGCGAGGTCATAGGTGTTGGCGTAGAACCAACCGGGGCGACCGGCGCCGAGCGAGCCCCGCACGTAGTAGGCGGTGGTGGTGGAGGGGGCCTCGTGGTCGGGCACCGGGCACACCCCGTAGGGCAGCCGCGGCAGGGTGGCGAAGAGCGCAGGCAGTCGGGGGTCGATCCGCTTGGCGATGTCCCGGTAGGCGGCCAGGAGCGCCTGTGCGTCGGTGAAGTAGAAGCGGGGGTGGGTGCGGAGCTCCTGGGTGAAGGTCTCGAAGGACCCCTGGTGGCCGGTTTCCGCGATGACCGCGTCCATCTGGCCCCGGATGCGCTCGCATTCCGCCAACCCGACCTCGTGGATCTCCGCCGGCGTGAGGTCGGTGGTGGTGAAGGCGGCCACCAGGTGGGCGTACCAGGCATCGCCGTCAGGCAGAGACGACCACGACACGGACTCTCGGCAGGCCGGCAGGTAGGTGTCGCGCAGGTGGCCCTGCAACCGCCGGAACGCCCGCACCGCCACCCCGCTGTAGGCGGCCATGGCCTCCGCCCGCAGCTCCTCGAAGTCGCCGGCGTCGACCGTCTCCGGACATGACCGGAAGGCGTCGAGCAGCGGCGTCGCCTCGGGCGTTGCCGCGGCCAGCACCTCCAGTTGGTCGGGGACGTCCTCCACCGTCACCCGAGCCGGCGTCACACCGTCGCCACGACCCTCGTCGAGCCAGGAGATGACCTGGTCGATATAGGTCGTCACCCCGTTCAGGCGGGCGACCACGTCCTCCAGGTCCCCCAGGCTGCGGGCCGGCATGAGGGAAAATATTCGGGGCAGCGTGAGATGGGGCCCGGTCATCTTGGACATCGGCAGGCGCTCGGGCCGGAAGCGGATGGCGTCCCGCCGCAGCTCGTGGTTGCGGCGGAAGAGCTCGAGGCTCAGCTGGTCCGTGTCGTCGAGGGTGCCGGGGTCGAAGGTCGCCAGCGCCTTCAGGACCTCCTCGAGCTCGGATTGGCGGCGCACCACGGCACTGTCGGAGAGGTCGGTCCAGCGATGGTTGTGCCCGGGCCAGCCGGCGACCGTGGCCAGCTCGGGGAACTCCTCCATCTCGTGTTCCCAGCACTGCTCGAAGAGCGCGTGGAGCCGCTGGCGCTCCGGGGCCGCCTCGACGTTGTCGGCCACATCAGCGATGCGCATCGAGAAGCTCACGAGCCGAACGCTACGTTGCCGCGGTGGGAACGGTGCTGGCGGTCGACATCGGGGGCACCAAGATGGCCGCCGGGGTGGTGACGGAGGGAGGTGAGCTCCTCAGGCGGGCCAGCGCCCCGACCCCCGGGGAGGACCTGTTCCCCCGGCTCCTGGCCCTGGTGGCGGAGGTGCGCAAGGGCGACGAGCAGGTGTGCGGGGTCGGCTGCGGTGGCCCGATGAGTCCGGCAGGAGAGGAGGTGTCGCCTCTCAACATCGGCCAGTGGCGTCGCTTCCCCCTGCGCCGGCGCCTGAGCGAGGGGTTGGGACTGCCCGTCCATGTCGACAACGACGCAAAGGCCCTGGCTCTGGGCGAGGGGTGGGTCGGGGCCGCCGCCGGTCTCGACGACTTCATGGCCATGGTGGTTTCCACCGGCGTCGGCGGTGGCATCGTGCTGGGCGGCCGGCTCCTCGACGGTGCCGCCGGCAACGCCGGCCACATCGGCCACCTGATCGTCGAGCCCCAGGGCCGGGACTGCGCCTGTGGCGCACGAGGGTGCCTCGAGGCCGAGGCGTCGGGCACGGCCATCGCGGCGCGCACTGGTCGACCTGCGGCGGAGGCGCCGCCCGAGGTACGCGAGCGGACGGGCCGGCTCGTCGGGCGGGCCGTCGGCTCGGTCGCCAACCTCCTCGATCTGCGCCTCGCTGTCGTCGCCGGCTCCGTTGCCCTGGGCTTCGGCGACGCCTTCTTCGAGGCGGCCCAGGCCGAGCTCGACCGGACCGCCCAGCTCGAGTTCTCGCGAGGAGCCGTGATCGTGCCGGCCGGCCTGGGCGACCGTGGACCGCTCATCGGCGCGGCCGCCGTCGGCCTCCGCGGGGCCCGAGCGGCCCCCCGGAGCGGGTAACCGGG
>JAHWJU010000116.1:2469-6949 GCA_019348255.1 Actinomycetota bacterium
CCGGGTCCTTGCCTACCGACCGGTAACCTCCGTGGCCATGGACTGCCGGTACCCTGCCGAAGCCGAGGCCTACCGCCACAAGGTGCAGGCCTTTCTGGCCGAGCACCTGCCGGCGGACTGGTCCGGCATCGGCGCCCTCGGCCGGGAGGAGGCCGAGCAGTTCGGTGAGGCGTGGCGGCGCACGCTCTATGAGAACGGCTACCTGGCGGTGTCGTGGCCCCGGGAGTACGGAGGTCAGGCACTGTCGCCCCTGGAGCAGGTGGTGATCGCCGAGGAGTTCGCCAAGGCCGGCGTGCCCCCGGGAGCTCCCAACGACGTCTTCGGCATCCAGATGGTCGGCAACACCCTGATCCAGTGGGGGAGCGAGGAGCAGAAGCGGCACTTCCTGCCTCGCATCCTCTCGGGCGTCGACAAGTGGTGCCAGGGCTACTCCGAGCCCGACGCCGGATCGGACCTGGCCAACCTCGGGTGCAGGGCCGAGCTCGACGGCGACGAGTGGATCCTCAACGGCCAGAAGATCTGGACCTCCGCCGGCCACCTGGCCAACTGGATCTTCGTGCTGGCCCGTACCGACCCCGCCGCTCCCAAGCACAAGGGCATCACCTTCCTGCTCGTGCCGATGGACCAACCCGGGGTGGAGGTGCGGCCCATCCGCATGATCTCGGGCGAGTCGGAGTTCAACGAGGTGTTCTTCACCGACGCCGGCACGGGCCGGTCCAACGTCGTCGGAGAGGTCAACGGTGGATGGGCGGTGGCCATGACCCTGCTCGGCTACGAGCGCGGTGAGGCGGCGGCGGTGCAGCCCATCCGGTTCCGCATCGAGCTGGACCGCCTGTTGGACCTCGCCCGCCAGCACGGCGCACACCGCGACCCCGTGCTGCGCCAGCGCCTCGCCTGGGCCTACTCCAAGGTCGAGATCATGCGCTACCTGGGCATGCGGGCGATGACGTCGTGGCTCCAGGGAGGCCACCCCGGGCCCGAGGGGTCCATCTCCAAGCTGTACTGGAGCGAGTACCACCTCGCCTCGACCGAGCTGGCCATGGACATCATGGGGCTGCACGGCCTGGTGCCCAGGGGCCGGGCCCCACGCGATGCGTTCGGCCCCGACGACCCGGGGGCCGCCAACGACAGCGCGTCCTGGGCCGGTACGTTCCTCAACGCGAGGGCGGGCACCATCTACGCCGGTACGTCCCAGATCCAGCGCAACATCATCGGCGAGCTGGTGCTGGGGCTGCCCAAGGAGCCCCGGGCCGACGCCGGGCCGTGGTCGAAGGGGGCGGAACCGGCATCAGCGAGCCAGGGATCGGCCACGCGCTAGAGGTCCACTCGTGACATGGCGCTGGCTGGCGCCGGCGGCGGCGGCACTGGCGCGCCATCCCCGGCTGTGGCCGACGGCGTTCGTGCAGTGCCTGCGACTGGCCCGGCCGGGATGGTGGCGGCGGTGGCCGCCCCTGCCCGAGCCCGACGCCGACTACCTCCGCTTCCGCCTCCAGACCCAGTACGGCGATGCCGACCGCGATCCCGAGCCCGCCGACCTGGTGGCGTACCTGGAATGGTGTCGGAGCTACCGGAGGCTGGCGCGGTAACGTTGCCGACCGATGAGCGTGCTCCCACCACCGGGGCGGCGCCAGAGGGCGCACCGGTCATAGGTACTGGGACATGTCGCGAGCGCTCGTCCTCAACGCTTCGTTCGAGCCGCTCAGCATCGTGGCCACCCGCCGGGCCCTGGTCCTCGTGCTCGACGAAAAGGCAGAGCTGTTGTCAGGCACCGGTCGTGACTTCCACAGCGCCCGATACAGCTTCGCCGAGCCGTCGGTGGTCCGGCTGCTGGCCTACGTCAAGGTGCCGTACCGCACCCGGGTGGCCCTCAACCGCCGGGCCATCTTCCTTCGCGACGGGCACCGCTGCCAGTACTGCGGCTCGACGGCGGAGAACATCGACCACGTCGTGCCCCGGAGCCGGGGGGGCACCCACTCCTGGGACAACGTGGTGGCCGCCTGCCGCCCCTGCAACGCCCGCAAGGAGGACCGGCTGCTGTCGGAAGTGACGAGCATGCGGCTGCGCCGGCCGCCGGCGGCGCCGGTGGGACGGACGTGGATGCTGCTGGCCAGTGGCGGCCTCCGCCCCGACTGGCATCAGTACCTGAGCGTTCCCGCCGGGGCGGAGCGGGTGCTCACGGAGCTGTCCGCCTGACCCGCTGGGCTGTCGAATGGGTGGCCGGCGGGGCCGGCGACCTGCACGCGCTGGGGATGGCCGAGCCACCGACGAGGCTGGTTCGGGTGCTCGAGGTCGACCGCCCGGCTCTGGTGCTGGGCAGCACCCAGAGCGCCTCGGTGGCCGATGCCGGCGCCTGTGCCTCGGGCGGTGTGGATCTGGTACGCCGGCGCAGCGGTGGCGGAGCGGTGCTGGTGGAGCCGGGGGGCCTGGTGTGGGTGGACGTGGTGGTCCCGGCGGGGGACCCGCTGTGGAGCGACGATGTCGGCAAGGCGTTCCTGTGGTTGGGCGAGGCCTGGTGCCGGGCGGTTTCGGGCTTCGCCGGGCTGAGGGGTGCCAAAGCGTCGTTGCGGGTCCACACCGGGGGACTCTTGTGCCCCAACCGGTGGTCTCGGCTCGTGTGCTTCGCCGGCGTGGCCCCCGGCGAGGTGTTGGTCGGCCATGGCGAGGCCGCCAAAGTGCTGGGAATGGCGCAGCGCCGGACGCGCTCGGGTGCGCTGTTCCAGTGCGCCCTTCCTCTCGCCTGGGAACCCGGCCGCCTCTTGAGCCTGATGGCCCTGTCCAGCGAAGAGCGGGCCACGGGGGCGGCGGAGCTGACGGCGTCCGTGGCACCCGTGAGCGATGCGGCCCCGGAGGACGTGGTGCAGGCCCTGGTCGGCGAGCTGCCGCCGTGACGCAGGCGCCCGGTGTGTTGGACTGGTGGCATGTTCGAACGCTTCACGGACCGGGCCCGCCGGGTGTTGGTGATCGCGCAGGAGGAGGCGCGGGGGCTCGGGCACGGCGAGTTGGGAAGCGAGCACATCCTGCTCGGCCTCCTGGGTGAGGCGCAGGGTGTCGGCGCCAAAGCCCTGGCCGGTCTCGGTCTCGACCGCGACGGCGTGCGTCGGCAGGTGGTGCAGGCAACAGCACCGGGCGGGGAGGGTGCCGCCGTGGTCTCGCCCCCCTTCACGCCGGGTGCGAAGAAGTCGCTGGAGGGGTCTCTTCGCGAGGCACTGAACCTGGGCCACAACTACATAGGCACCGAGCACCTCCTGTTGGGGCTGCTACGGGAGCCAGAAGCCGTCGTCATGCGGGTCCTGGTGGGCTGCAGCCTCGAGGTGGAACAGGTCCGCGGTGGGGTGCTCCAACTTCTGAGCGGTCCCCCCGCCGAGTCGCCGGAACCGTCCGAGCCGGACCGCGCCGAGGATTGACACGGTGTGACGGTCCTGATCGACTGGCCCGATGACCTCGCCGGATGCACCTTTGTTCGAGCTTCCCGTGACCGACGGTGTCACTCTCCGGGTGACGGATCCGGCGCTCGCCGACGAGCTGCCGAGAATCGTCGAGGTGGCCAAGGAGCGGGGTGAGCCGGATCTGGCCTCCGCCATCGAGCAGGCCATCTCCGACTACGTCGCCCGCGTGGCCACCTCGGCGTTCGCTCCCATCGCGGAAGAGTCGCTGAAGGAGCCGGTGGCGGAGCGTCCCGAGACAGAAGGCGCCTGAGCCGCGACGGCGAGACCCGCTCGCCGTGCAATGGTGAGGGCACCATGGCCAGCCAGGAGATAACCGTCGAAGCACTGGGGGTGGCGGTGGCAGCGCGCGTCCCGGTGCTGCTGTGGGGCGCTCCGGGCACGGGCAAGACCAGTGCGGTACGGGCCATGGCCGACGCCGGAGGACTCCCCTGCGAGACCGTCATCGCCGCCATCCGGGAGCCGTCGGACTTCAGCGGCCTGCCGGTGGTCATCGACGGCGTCGTGCACTTCGCTCCGCCCCGCTGGGCCGAGCGGCTGGCCGAGGCCGGGTACGGCGTGCTCTTCCTGGACGAGATCTCCACCGCGCCGCCGGCGGTTCAGGCCGCGCTGCTGCGGGTCGTGCTCGAGCGGGTGGTCGGTGACCTCTCGCTCCCCGACGAGGTGGTGGTCGTGGCTGCCGCCAACCCCCCTGAGATCGCGGCCGACGGCTGGGACCTGTCGGCGCCGCTGGCCAACCGGTTCTGCCACCTCGACTGGACGGTGGAGGCCATGGGCTTCGCCCAGGGAATCGCCGGAGGTTGGAAGCCGGCGCGCGTCCCCGACCTCGCGCCGGAGTGGGAACAGCACCTCCCCCTCGCCCGCGGCCTCGTGTCCGCGTTCGTGTCGGTGCGACCGGCCCTCGCCCTCGACGTGCCCGTCGACGCGGCGCAGGCCGGCCGCGGCTGGCCCAGTCCCCGCACCTGGGAGATGGTGGCGCGGTTGTGGACGGCGGCCGAGGTCTCAGGTGCCTCCCCCGAGGCCCGGGCCGTGCTGGT
>JAHWJU010000297.1 GCA_019348255.1 Actinomycetota bacterium
CGTAGGTGTCGCGGGGGATGTTGAGGATGGTGGCCGAGCCCGCCGCCGGGTTGACCCCGAGAACGTGGAGGCCGTCGCCGCGGACCCCCACGAGGCCGGGCCGCGAATCGTTGCCGACCAGCAGGATGAAGAAGGGCTCGGTGCGGGGCTGGGGCGTGAAGGCCGCCTCGTCCACCTTCTGCACGGTCACAGTGGCACCGGCGGACGACAGCGACGGCCAGAAGACCACTGCGCCGATCGCCAGCACCGCCAGGATGAGGTCGGCGATCGCCAGTACGGCGACGCTCTTGCGGTGGAACAAGGACATGGCCCTCAGTCTCCCCGCGAATCCCTGATGGCCTGCATGGCGAACGACTCGATCTTCCAGAGGTCGCCCTCCGGCACGAGAACGAACTCACCCAGATGGGCGATGTCGATGTCGAGGGAAGGTCCCACGGCATGCACCCTCAAGTCGAGGTGGGCGGCTACGAGGGCCACCGCCCCGTCGGGCGTCGCCACCGACGAGAGGGTGGCGGCGGCGGTGGCGGCCGTGATCTCCTTGCTGGCGGGCGGGAGGCCCTCGTCGACCAGTGTCGCCCGCACCGCCGGGTCGGCCAGCCGCTCGAGCGCCGGCGCGCTGAACACGCCGGACAGGTCGGGGGCCGGCTGGCCGCTCTGGAGAGGAGCGAACACGGCGGCCGCGGCCCACCGTTCGAGAGCGGCCTTGACGGCGGTGACGGTGGCGTCGTCGGGCGGTTGGGTGCCGTTGCTCTCGATGGCGGTGATGGTGAATTGCAACGGTGGTGGCACGGTGGTGGGCGGGGCGGTCTCGCTGCTGGGTGCGTCGGTGGGGCCTGCGGTGGTCTCACCGTCCTTGGCCCGGGAGCAGCCGGCCGCCAAGAGGCACGCCATGACGGCGAAGAGGGCCAAAGTTCGCAGGTGCCGGGGCAGGGGCATGGGCATGGTGATGGCGGGACTCCGGGGGACGGCCGGGTCTTCCGACCCGGCCAACCATGATGGCTCCTGGGAGACCACAGTGGGCGCGGGCCTAGCGTGGCAGCCGTGAGTGATCTCGTCCCCTTGCCGGAGCGGGGGCGGCGTTACCGGACCGAGCGGACGGTCCGTCTGGGCGATGCCGGGCTGGACGGGTGGTTGCGCCTCGACGCCCTCGCCCGGTTCCTCCAGGACGTGGCTGCCGAGGACGCGGTCCAGGCCGGGGTGCCGGCGCCGACCTGGGTGGTGCGCCGCACGGTGCTCGACCTGGAGGGCCGGCCCCGGTTCGGCGAGCGCATCGAGCTCACGACGTTCTGCGGCGGCCTGGGTGGACGCTGGGCCGAGCGGCGCACGACGGTGGAGGGGCCGCACAGCCGGATCGAGGCGGCCACCCTGTGGGTCTTCGTGGAGGCGGTCTCGGGGCGGCCGGCGCCGCTTCCCGAAGGGTTCCACGAGGCCTACGGCGAGGCGGCCGGGGGGCGGCGGGTGAGCGGCCGGCTCCTCCATCCCCAGCCCGGCGACGAGGCCCGGCGGCGGCCGTGGCCGTTACGGGCCAGTGACTTCGATGTCCTCGGTCACGTCAACAACGCCGCCTACTTCTCGCCTGTGGACGACGAGTTGGCTCGGCTCCGGGCACCCTTCTGCCACGGCCGCCTGGAGCTGGAGTACCGGGATCCGATCGGGCCCGGCGCCGAGGTCGACCTGGTGGTGGAGCCCGGCGCCGGAGACGAGAGCCCCCGGATGTGGCTGGCCGGCGCCGCCGGCATCCACGCCTCCGCGCTGGTCGGCTCCCGTCGTCCGGCGACGACGGAAGCACCGCCCGCGGAGGGCCGTACCGGCCGGGCGCGCTCCAACCAAGGCTTGTAGTGTCGCCCGAATGATCCCTTCCGGTACCTATGACTTCGGCCCCTCTGACGCCACCCTGCACCTCCACACCAAGCGTGAGGGCATGGCCAAGAAGGTGGGCCACGACCTGATCCTCGAGGTGGGCAAGTGGCAGGCGAGCGCCACCATCGACGCTGATGACATCACCCGCTCCACCATTCAGGGCACCGCGGACGCCACGTCGATCCGCGTCGTGAGCGGCACGGGCGGCGCCAAGCCGCTGTCGGACGGGGACCGCAAGGACATCGAGAAGAACATCAACGAAAAGGTGCTGAAGACGTCGCAGT
>JAHWJU010000032.1 GCA_019348255.1 Actinomycetota bacterium
CGAGCTTGAACTTGCCGATCTGCACCTCGTCCCCGTTGGCCAGCTCCGCCTCTTCTATGCGCTCGCGGTTGAGGTAGGTGCCGTTGAGCGAGCCGACGTCGCGCACCAGATAGCCACCCCGCTGGCGGGCGAACTCGGCATGGCGGCGCGATACCGTCACGTCATCGAGGAAGATGTCGGAGTCGGGGTGGCGGCCGGCCCGGACGATCTCGTTCTCGAGCACGAACTTGGAGCCGGCGTTGGGCCCCCGCTTGACCCAGAGCATCCCCCGTCCCTCCGGCAGATCGGGCAGCGTGACCGTCTGCTCCTCGACCGGGTCACCGGCATCTATCGCCGAGAAGGTGATGGTCGTGGGCTCCTCGGCGGCTCTCTCGAGCACGTGGCCGCAGGAAGAGCAGAAGTTCGACCGCCCCGGGTTCCGGTGCCCGCAGTTGTTGCAGAAGACGTCAGTCACTGCCCAACCGTAGCCGTTCGAGCCTCAACCTCAACGATGGCCTGAGGGTCTCAGCCGTCGATGAGCTGGCCGTAGTCGTGGGCGGTCATGAGTGCCTCGTAGGACGCGGCGTCGACCGGCTCGATCGTGCAGATCCAGCCGTCGCCATAGGGGTCTTCGTTGAGGCGCTGGGGAGCATCGGCCAGCGCCCCGTTCACCTCGACGATCGTTCCGTCCACCGGCGCGTAGACGTCGGAGACCGACTTCGTCGACTCCACCTCGCTGAAGGAGGCCCCGGCATCCACCCGGGTGCCGGGTTCCGGAAGCTGTACGAACACGACGTCGCCGAGTGCGTCCTGGGCGTAGTCGGTGATTCCGATCCTGATGCGCCCACCCTCCAGGCGCGCCCATTCGTGATCGGCGGTGTAGCGCAAGTCCTCGGGCACGTTGCTCATGGGCAAACCCTACCGGCGCCTGCCGCTACCCCTGCCGTGGCACCGGCCGGGCCACCTCCAAGCGGGGGGGCTTGGCCAACGCCGGCAGGTCGACCTTCGCGTGCTTCGTGACCTCGACCCGCACGCCCTTCACGGCGGAGATGGCGTCTACGGCCCCGCCGGGGATCTTCAAGCCCCCCTCCAGCGTCGCCGGCTGACCTATGGCGGTGACCCGCAACGGTGGGCTCAACAGCACGCCGTCGACGGAGATCCGGCCGTCACGCTCGGCGAAGGCGGTCGCCACTCCGACGCGGCGATCGTTCACCGCCACCGCCTCCGCACCGGCGTCCCGTAGCTCCTGGACGATGTCGATCATCGCGTCGTAGCCGAGGAGGCCGTTCGGGTCTTCGATTACGACTACGACCCCGGGGCCTGTCACCGGCACCGCCCCCGAGAGCACCTGGAGGCTGCGCAGCTGTTGGTCGGCCGCTTCGGCTGCCGCGGCGTCGTCTCGCGACGACTGGCGCAACTCGTTGAGCTGGACCTTCAGCTCTGCGATCTCGCTCTGCAGCGCGTCGGCTTCACTGTTGAGGTTGGCGAGAATGCGAGCGAGGTCACCTTCGCTCTCCGCTTCGAGCGGGGCGATCCTGCGTTCGGGCCCCTGGAGTTGTCCGACGAGAAGGAAACCCACCACCGCCGCCGTCAGTGTCACGAGCAGGGAGCCGCCGACGGCACCACGAATGCGCGTGAGGGCGGCCAGCCGCGGCGCCAGCGGGAGCGCCACGTCAACCCCCGAAGAGCCGCCGGCGGAGGGCGGCCAGGTTCTGGAAGATGCGCACACCGAACACCACCACCACCGCCGTCGTCAGGTCGACTGCGAGCTGGTCGCCGAGCCAGACCAGGCCGGCCGCCACCGCGGCGTTGCTGGCGAAGGCCAGAACGAAGACGCGGTCGTTGAAGGTGCGGTCGAGGTATGCCCGGGTGCCGCCGAACGCCGCGTCAACTGCCGCAACCATGCCCATAGCAACATAACGGGTGGTCTCGGCGGGAACTGACGGTTGCAACAGCAACGCCACCAACGCCCCGATGATGAGGCCCGCCAGCGCCAGCATCTAGCGCCCGCCCGCGGCTTTGGACGGATCCGGCTCCGGGGCCGGCCGCGCCCCGCCCGGTGCGGGGGTGGCCGAGGAGATGGTGACTCTCCCGGTGTAGGCGGGAACCTCCACGCGGCGCTCCTCCCGCAGCTCGAAGCCGAGCCCGAAGAGGTTGGTCCACCGCCGGAACCGGCGGGCGATCTCGCTCGCCTCGAACCGCCGGCGTTCGGCGCCGATGGCATGCACCTTGTAGGGAGGGCTCAAGGGGCGGAAGTTGACGACGATGGTTCCACCGGCCGAGCGGATGGGTGTGGTCGAGACCAAGCGGCTGTCGTTGATGGCGACGGCCTCGGCGCCGGACGCGAAGAGGGCGTTCACGACCAGCTGCAGGTCGCGGTCGTGTATCTGGTAGGCCCCCGCCTCCTGTTGCGACGGCGGCTGACGCTTCGACGGCGCCAGCTCCACCACCAGGCCCCGTCCCGTCAGCGGCACGGTGCCCGCCTGCTCGGCCAGCTGCGCCGCCACGCGAGCCGCCTCACGATCACGCACGTCGTTGCGGTTGACCCGCGTCCGGGCGCGGAAGACGTCCGCACGCAGCCGCTCCACAGCCTGGTCCAGGTCGGCCACCAGTGATCGCCGGTCGTCGATGAGGCGAACGAGCTCCGCCTGGCGCGGCGCCGCCTGCTCCCGCTCGGCTCTCCCCGCCAGCACCGCGGTGCACACGAGGAAGCCGAGGATGGCCATCACAACCGTGAGGATGAGTGAGTCCCTGTCGAGCACCGTCTGGGAATTATCCCCGACGGCGAGGAGACGTTTAGCTCACCAGCTTCCGGATGCGCTCGCAGTACTCCTCCACGAGCAGTCCGGCCTCGTCAGCGGTGGCCCCCTCGCCCCACACGTGGGTGAGCGGATCTTCGGGATCGGGCAGCACCAGCACCCACCCGGTCTCCCGCAGGATCTTCACCCCGTCGACCAACACGAGCTCATCCGAGGCGGCCGTCTCGAGCATGGTGCGCATCACCAGGCCCTTGTGCTCCCATGGCGTGGCAACGGTGCCGTGGGCCACGTGCGGATGGGGCGCCTGGTCGACCACCTTGGACAGGCGCAGGCCGCTTGCCGCCAGCAGGCCCAGTAGGTGCACGAGCGTCGCTGTCGCGTCATAGGCCGGGAGGAAGCCAGGGAAGATGAAGCCGCCGACCTGACTGGCGGCGAAGGAGATGCCCCCGCTGGCCGCCACCTCCATGATGTGGGGGGTGGACAACTTGGTCCATACGATCTCGGCCCCTTGCTCGAGGGCCAGGCGCTCGACCTCGCGGCTCACCGCCACCGGCACCGCCACCTTGACCGGCTCCGCGCTGGTGGCGCAGACCAGGTGCAACAGGGAGAACAAGGCCTCGTCGTCAGTGAGGACATGGCCGCTGTCGTCGATCAGGGTGACATGTTCGCCGTCGGGATCGATGACCGCGCCGAGGTGGGCGCCGGCGCTGCGGACCAGGTCACTGACCCGCGCCGCATGGGCGTGCCGGTCGAAGGCGGCGGCTCCGGCCGTGGCCGCATAAGGGTTGACGGCCAGCACGTCCGCGCCGAGCTTGGCGAGCACGCTGGGCATGACGAAGCTGGTCGAGCCGTAGCCGTAATCGGCGACCACCTTGAACGAGGCCGCCCGGATGGCGTCGCCGTCGACCGAGCCCATCAGGCCGACGGTGTAGAACTCCAGCGCCCGCGGCGGGAAGTCGATGTCACCGATGTCGGCGCCGAGCGCCCGGCGGAAGTCCTCGCGGTAGAAGAGCCGCTCGATCTTTCGTTGTGTCCCCTCGTCGATGTCGAGTCCCTGGGCGTCGAAGAACCGGATGATCACCGACTGTGGATCGTCGGGGTCGAGCCGCACCGTGATGCCACCGCGGGTGCGCTGGGAGCGCATCTGGAACCGCGTCACCGGGACGGGCGCCACCTCCAGGTCGTCGACGTTGATCCCGGCCGAGTTGAGGCCCACCATGATCGCCCGCTTCAAGGTCCGAGCGGCCCGGCTGGAGTCGCGACTGGTGGTGACGGTGGCGCCCTTTTTCAGGGTCGTGCCATACGCCATGGCGACCTTCACGGCCAGCTCGGGCGTGATGTCGACGTTCGCCAACCCGGAGATGCCCATCCGCCCGAACAGGTGGCGTGCCCCCCTCGACTCCCAGACGATGGAGGAGTTGATGACGGCGTTGGCTTCGACCGTCTTGAAGGGGTACACCTTGACCCCGGGATTGATCACGGCCTGGGCGCCCACGAAGCACTCGTCGCCCAGCACCACCCCTTCCTCGCAGCGGGCGCTGTCGCGAAGGTCACTGGACCGTCCCACCACACAGCCCCGAAGGCCGACCCGCGGGCCGAGGTAGGCGTTGTCGTGGACGATGGCGCGCTCGAGGTACGCGTCGTGGCCGACCATGACGTTGGAACCCAAGACGGTGTACTCCCTGATGTGCACCCCAGCCGAGATCCGGCAGTAGTCGCCGATGACCGCAGGGCCGTCGATACGGGCCTGCGGATCGACCTCGCAACCCTCTCCCAACCAGACGCCCCGCGCCATCTCGAAGCCGGGGACCTCGACTCCCACCTTGCGGTTGAGAACGTCCTGGTGGGCTCGGATGTAGGCCTCCAGGTTGCCGACGTCTTCCCAATAGCCTTCTGCGACGTAGCCGAACACCGCCTTGCCGTCCTGCAGCAGGCGGGGGAACACCTCGCCGGAGAAGTCGACCGGCTGGCCGCTGTCGATGTAGTCGAAGATCTCGGGCTCGAGGACGTAGATGCCGGTGTTGATGGTGTCGCTGAACACCTGGCCCCAGGTCGGCTTCTCCAGGAACCGGTCGATGGCCCCGTCAGGGCGCGTGATCACGATCCCGAACTCGAGCGGGTCCTCCATCGACTTCAGTGCCAGAGTGGCCAGTGAGGCCTTCTGCTCGTGGAAAGCAACGATCGCGGACAGGTCGATGTCGGTGAGGACGTCCCCGGAGATGACCAGGAAGCGCTCGTCCCGCAACTCCTCCATGGCATTGCGCACGGAGCCGGCGGTGCCGAGCGGCCGTTCCTCGGTGGCATAGACCATGCGGACGCCGAACTCGGAGCCGTCGCCGAAGTAGTTGCGGATGGCGTTGGGCAGGAAGGCGACGGTGACGACGATGTCGTCGAAGCCGTGATCCTTGAGGAGGCGGACGATGTGTTCCATCATCGGCCGGTTGGCCAGCGGCATCATCGGCTTGGGTTGATTGGATGTGAGCGGGCGGAGCCGGGTGCCCTCTCCGCCCGCCATGATGACGGCCTTCACAGTTGTGCCCTTTCTGAGGAGCGACTCTCTCGCAGCGCCCGGCGGGCGAGTGGGATGTAGGCAGCGGCCGCGTACCAGCTCAACACGAAGCCGAGCACGGCGAACGCCCAGCCCAGGACGTGGGCAGTGTCCCGCCAGGCGAGGTCGCGGTCGTTGCTCGCCAAGAAGAAGGGAAAGGCGATCATGTTGGCGAACGTCCCCGCCTTTCCCAGAAAGGTCACCTCGACGCGGCGAGCGCCCAGCCCCGCCAGGACGAGCACAGCGGATGCCACCAGGGCCTCCCGGGTGAGAAGGGCGGCCGCCACCGGCACCGGCACGGAACCATCTATCAGGATGGCGACCACCGCCACACCCAGAAGAATCCTGTCGGCCGCCGGATCGAGGATCGCGCCGAGGGCAGACGTCTGGTTGAAGCGGCGGGCGATGTAGCCGTCGATGAAGTCGGTGGCTCCCAGGGCGGCGAGGAGTAGCGCGGCTCCCAGGCGGTCCTGTCTTGCGAACAGCAGGTAGAGGAACAGCGGGATACACGACAGCCGCAGAACAGTGAGCACGTTGGGCACGGTGAGGATGCGCTCCTCACCGTGACGCCGGCTCCTGCCGGTGGCGGCCGGCGGCTGATCGATCACCGTGTCAGCCTAGGACCATCCCCCACCGCGCAGCGGCCGCTTGGGACACTGATGCTGTGGACATGCGGGAACGCCTCGAGAGCTACGAGGTCACGTCGTTGCCGCGGCCGGCGTTGCGCCTGGTCTGGTCGCCGGCCGACGCCGGCGACGAAGACGGTTCGATGCCGTCGGAGCCCCCGCCGCGCCTGGCCATCCTCGTCGCCTATCGGATCACCCGCATCCCGGTGCCCGCCGCCAGCTAGAGCGAGGCGGACCGACGGGCCACGAGCAGGTGGTGGGGGTGGGGATAGCCGGCGTGCAGCGGCCTGCAATCGACGCTGAGGCCCGCGCTGGTGAGCCAACCGGCGGCGCGAGCCGGTGGAAGGAACGCCATCGTGGCACCCACGGTGATTCCTGCGAGACGTACGGCCGCCACCTCCTGCATGCGCATGATGCGGAACTTCCACCTCGGCTCGAGCGCCATCTCCTTGACGACGAGCACCCCGCCCGGTGCGAGCAGGCTGGCCGCCCGCTGGAGGAGTTCCTCTTGGTCGGCCGGCTGCATGAGGTACAACACGTCTACCACCGCGATTCCTACCCACGGCCCTTGCGGCAGCTCACCCGGGACCATGGCTTCGAAGCGCAGGTGCCGGCCGCTCCTCGCGGCGGCTCGCGCCGCTGCTCGGATCTTCGCCCCGTCGACGTCGATGCCGAGAACCTCACGCTCGGGCGACGCCATCGCGAGGTACGCGGACAACAGTCCGTGCCCGCACCCGATCTCCAGGATCGGGCCGGTGGCCGGCATGGTGGCCGCCACCGCCACGAAGGGGCAGCTTCGCCAGCGCAGGTTGGTGTGCAGCCGCACGCCGATGGTCTCGTCCTCGTACAGGCCGAGGGTCCGGCGGGCGATGTCGCCGAGGAAGAACCCCTCAGCCATCCTGGCGCTCGGCCAGGTCCCGGTAGTTACCCAGAACGAACCCCAGATCGCTGGCTGCCCGCGCAGCTGCCGGAGACACGAGCGCATCGAGCTCGCGCTCCCACTCGTAGTTCCAGCGGTACCGGGCCCTGTCGGGATCGTCGCCCTCCCCCGGATGCGCCGACAGCTCCACGGCCCGGGCATCGGAGCCGGCCAAGCGACCGAGGGCGAGAGCCAGAGCCGCAGCGTCCATGTGTCCGGCTTCGTCGAGCCCGGCCGCGTCGCCGGGGAAGACGAGCCCTCGGGCCGCGGCTCGATCGGCAAGACCGCTGGCCAGGTAGCTGATGCCGGGGCTCTTGAGGCTGCCGCGGGAACGGGGCACGCGGATGCCGTTGACCCCGGCCGCGGCGGCAAGATCGACCACGATGTCACGCACCACCGGCCACAGATGCAGGTGCTGGTGGGTGTCGACGTGGGTGACGGCGATCCCCAGCTGGGAGACGGCCTCGAGCTGGGCCCGGAACTCCCTACTCAGGTCCTCGGGGTCCACGCGGCCGGCGATGGCTCTGGCAAGGAAGCCGCGCCAATCCCGCGGGAGGCGGCCGCGGCGGTCGACCAGGCTCGGGATCTCCTGCGCCCCTAGCAGAGGGGGGTCCTCCCCCACCGCTGCGAGGTGAACGCCGACGCCAAGTCGCTCCTCCTCCGCCAACCACTTCCCGGCGGTGCCGAAGGCGGGCGCCAGCACGAGAACCGAGGTGCTGGTGACGATGCCATCCCGATGTGCTCGGAGGATCCCGCTGGCCACGGCTTCCGTGAGCCCGTAGTCATCGGCGTTCACGATGAGGAGTCGCCCGTCCGGATGGCGAGGTGAATGAGGTTTTCGCCGGCGACTGCGCAGGACGGACCGGGTGGTCCGCTCGGCCGCAGGTTCTTCGGCCGCGGCCACCCCCGCCAGCACGGGCCGGATCTGGGTCAACTGCCGACGCTGGTGGCTGAGCTCCCGCAGCATCCTGACGATGGTGGCCCCTGATGACAACGTCGACACCCCCCGAGTTCGCGGGAAGTAGTCGACGCCGAACTGGATGATGTGGAAGCCGAGACGGTGGGCGCGGATGAGAAGCTCGGCGTCGATGAACGAGCCCTGGCTCTCGAGCACGACCTCGTCGAGCACCGGGCGACGCAGCAGCTTGAAGGCAAAGTTGATGTCCCGCACCCGCAGGCCGAATGCGACCCGGATCATGAGGTTGTAGACGAAGGAGTAGACGGCTCTACGAGGCCCCTCGGCTGTGCGGTCGTGCCGGTAGGCGCTCACGACGTCGGCGCTGTAGAGCCGCATCAGGCGGACCCCCCGCGTCAGGCACTCGAGGAGGTCGCAGGGAAGGTCGGCGTCGGTGTAGAGGACCAGCTCGCCGCTCGCCGCGGCAAGACCCGTCTTGATCGACCCCCCGAGGCCGAGGTTGTGCCCGTGGTGCTCGACCCGGATCCTGTTGTCAGCTGCCGCCAGCTCGTCGGCTAGGCGTCCCGTTGCATCGGTGGAGGCGTCGTCGACGATGACGATGTCGTAGCTATCGATGTCGCCTGCCGCCGCCAGCGCCGCCCCCGCCTCCAACGCAGCCTCGACCGCGAGGTGTATCGACGACTCTTCGTTCCACATGGGAAAGACGATGCTGAGGCTGCTGGCGACCCGTCCCATCCACGACCATCCTGTCGCATCCGCGGGCAGGGCGGTGGATGCTCAGGCTCCGGTGCAAGCCGGGCTCGGCGGGGTCGACCACCGAACCCGGCCCGACACGCGGCCGCCACCAGTGCGTTCGGCTGGTTGACGCCTCGGCTGAATAGTTCGATCGGCCCTTCCGGGAAGAAGGACCGCTCAGCGGGTTTCGCCGGCGAGATCCAGGTACTGCGCCTCGATGCGCTGCATCACCTCGGTGTTTGCCCTGAGAGCCTTGATCCTCTGACGCAGGTGCCGTTGGCCGGACCGGGTGATCGAGTAGATCCTACGGGCGGGTCCTCTTCCGCGAGCCGACGTGTCCCAGCTCGACGCCACGATGCCTTCGGTCTCCAAGTTGCGCAGCGCGCGATAGAGGCGACTGAGATCCCCAACCTCTACTCCGAGCTCCTGGATCGGAGTCAACAGCGCATATCCGTGGCTGGGATGCTGCTTCAACAGCACGAGCACGGCCGTCTCCAGCATCTGCGGAGCCCAAACCGTGCTTGCAGAGTCCACATCTGGCATCGCTCCGCCATTCACTCGCGCGAACGGAACGGTCACTGTTGACCACACCTAGGTGTAGTTTGCACCTTCCGCCGGGCGAATGCCAGCGATCGCGCGAGTTCTCAGGCGACTCGCTCGGCCACGTCCACATACCGCGAGCGGATCCGGTTCATGACGTCGGTATTCAGGCGCAGGGTATCGATGCGCTGACGCAGGTAGCGGTTGCCCTGTCGCGTGAGGGTGTAGATCCGCCGCGCTGGGCCCTTTCTTGGTGCCTCGGTGTCCCATCGGGACGTGACGATGCCCTCGTCTTCGAGCTTGCGCAACGATCGGTAGAGGCGGCTCAGGTCGCCCACAGGCACCCCGAGCTCGCGGAGCTGCTCATGCAACCCATAGCCGTGGCGCCACCGCTGTTTGAGGAGCACCAGCACCGCGGTCTCCGAAACCTGCGCCGGCCAGTTCCAGTTTCCCACGTCATTGGTGTTCGCCGTCTTCATCGCCACCACCCTTTTCGTCCGCTGCCTCTAATTGTGAACAGAAGCACGATCAGGAAAACCTGCGGTGCCGTCTCGGGGTCCTATTGGTCGATTTGTCGCATCCACCAGGAGGCTGGCGGCCGCTCTACGACCGCCCGGCAGCGTGGTCGGGACCTGTGTCTTGGCCGGACGCGTCATGTTGGGCGGCGACCGCACTTCGGTGTGCCTGATCTCCCGCCTCCCCCGCCGGACGAGCCGTCAATTCGGCGAATCGTTCGTCGCGGCCGTACAGGATGACGGTGTCGCCCGCCTCGATCCGGGTGTTCTTGGTTGGCACGCCGAGATAGGAGCCGTCGGTGCGGACGATGCCCAAAACGACGAGCCCCTCGTCCCGCAGTCGAAGCTCTCCCAGTTCCCGACCAGTCATCCACGCACCCGGAGCAGCGACCATCTCTTTGACCTCGTACTCGCCGGAGATGTGGAGAAGGGCGGCGTAATCACGCACGTCGAGATCTGTGAAGCGGGCGAGGGCACGGCCGATCATCTTCGAGAGCCGCCGGTCGACCCGCTTCGACATCGACGCCGCGTAGATTCCCGCGAGGCCCGCTACGAGAACGCCGGCGCGAGCGAGACGGTCCCCGTCGTCTGGTGTGCCCCCCGCCAGTCCGGCCAGTACGCCTGCGATGCTGGTGGCCAAGCCCACACTGCCGATCAGCATCAGAGCCATGATGATGCGGCGCCGAGCCGGATGGGCCACCACCGATTCGGACTCGTTGGTGGTGAACCCGACGCCACTCAGGGCGGAGCGGGCCTGGAACCGCGCCGACGGGCGGGGCATCCCGGTGGCCGTGAGAGCGATGGTGGCGACGCGGGTTATCAGCAGCGAAAGAAGCGCAACCACCAGCAGCAGAACCACGCCGTACACAGTGAGGGGGTTCTACCCCATTGGGTTGCCCTTGAAGATCCGCAGCGACGGGTAGTCCACCAGATGGGGCGTGGGCGACTAGACGAGAGATGTCACCGAGGTGATCGGGCGGCTCGGAGGACGGTCCCCGAGCGAACCGTGGAAGGAAGCATCACCGAAGGCGAAGATGCCACCGTCCTCGGCCACCATCAGATAGCCCCGCCGGAAGCCGACCATTCCGGTGATGGGCCTGTTCAGCCGCACGTCCCCCATCGAGCCGTAGAACTCGGCGTCGAAGGTGAAGATCCCGCCGTCCGCGGCGACGAGCCAGTATCCGGAGCCGTCACCGTCGGGGACGAGGCTCTGTACGGGGGCATTGAGGGGGACGCCTCCCATCGATCCTGCGAACTTGGCGTCGCCGAAGCTGAAGATCCCGCCGTCGGAGGCCACCATGTAGTAGCCACGGCCAGTGGCGGTGGGGATGGAGTCGAGGACGGGCCCGCTGAGGGGTGTGCCTGACATGTCCCCGAAGAAGGCGGCGTTGCCGAAGGGCAGGACCCTTCCTCTCGTCGTGAACAGCCAGTAACCGCCCCCGCCGGGGGTGGCGGAGATGGAGGTGACCGATTCGCCGGCGGCGAGAGACCCGGCGCCGCCGTAGTAGGGGGCATCACCGAAGGAGAAGACGTGGCCGAGGTCGTTCACTATCCAGTACCCGTTCCCTCCATGAGTCGACTCGAGGTCCACGGCAGGTCTTCCGCCGACGCCGGCGTTCCCGAACGAGCGGGCGTCACCGAAGGCATAGACGGCGCCGTCGGAGCCGACCATCCAGTACCCAGACCGGCTCGGAGGCGGCTGTGGCGGGGGTTGCGGCGGCGGCTGCGCCGCGGGCTCGCTCGGAGGCGACGTCTCGACGGACTCGCGAGGAGGAGCGATCGTGGTCGGCGGTCTCGTCGGCGAGAGCAACACCACCTTCCGGTCGCCGGCGGCCGCCAGCCCACCGTTGGTGGAGACGAGGGCTCTGGGGGGCATGCCTAAGCTGATTGGCCGTTCCGCCACGAACCGGAATCGCTGGAGGTCGTACTCGACGAGCTCGGAGCCCGTGGCCATGAAGGCGCGGTTGGCGGACGTGACGGCCTCCACCGCGCCCCAGCCGTCGAAGCTGCCGACCACCTCGCCGCGGCCAGGATCAACGACGAAGCCGTTGGTGGCGTAGACGAGGCCGTCAGCCATGTCGATGTCCGTCCCGAAACGGGGCAGGAGTCGGCCCGTGGTGTTGACCCTCCTGACGCCGGTCACACCGACGGCCATGCGGTAGAACTCGAAGCCGGTGGTCTCGTTGTTCGTGCCGTAGAGCGTCGTCGCGTCGGAGAACTCGATCCGGTTCGCGCCGGTGTGGCGCGGTGTGGACTCGGCCAGGCGGGTTCCGCCCTCGAAGATGGCCACACCCTCGTGCCTCGGACTGCAGCACATGTTGCGGAGGCTGACGGCTACCGTGTCGGCGGTTCCGGGCCGCACCTCGAGGTCCTCCGCCACCAATGGTCCCCCTAGGTCGGAGTTGCCCAGCGAGAACGAGCTGCTGAGCACGAAGGTCGCCAGGTCCACCTGCGCCACCCGGCCCACGGAGCTGAGACCGACATGGAGCCGCTTCCGATCGTCCGTGATGGCCAGGCTTCCGGGGTTCGACCCCACGAAGACGCTGGCGACAACGGCTCCGGTCGCGGCATCGAGGGCGACGACGTGGTCGGCTCTAGTGGTAGCGCCGGAGGGGACGCTTGCATAGACGCGTCCCCGCGCATCGTCGTACACCAGGTCCGCTGCCGAGAGCGGCACCTCGATGACCGTGAGGTCGGCCATCTTGCTGGGAGGTGGCGGCGGGAGCGTCACTGCGTCGCCAGTCACGGCGGGGCCGAGGAGGAACAGTTCGTCGCCAGTTGCCACCGCGAAGCCGGTCGCGCTGGCCACCAGCGTCCTGGCCCACGGCGGCAAGTCGGGGAAGCTGCGGGACTCGATCCGGGCGCCGGTCGTGGAGTCGAACACCGAGACTTCGGTTCCGGAGAGGAACGTCGTCCGGTTGTCACCAGGTGTCACCTCGACCGGGCCCTGGGCGGAGAACGAGCGGAGGGCCTCGCCCGTAGCGGGGTCGACCACCAGCCCAGACGTGGAGTAAACCAGGCCGCCCACGAGCTCGATGTCCACATTGAAGCCGGTGATCGCGCTGGAACCGGTGCGAGTTGTGGTCGCGCCGGTGGGGCCGATCTCGATGCGACGGAACCCGAACTCCGTCGTCTCGTTGTTGTAGCCGTAGACGGTGGAGGCGCCGCCGAACTCGATCCGGTTGGCTCCGGTGTGGCCCGGCGTGTGGTCCGGGAGCGCCACGCCGTCGTCGAAGACCCACACCCCCTCGTGCCGCGGCGAGAAGCCCGGCTTCATCAGTGATGCCACCACGACGTCGTTCCGGCCTGGCATCGCCTCCAGGTCCTCCACGTAGCGAGGGCCAAAGAAGGAGTCGGCCGTGGTGGAGAAGCTCGTCACTGTCGTAAAGGTCCGGAGGTCGAGCTGCACGATCCGGTTCACGCCGTAGAGGCCGATGTAAGCCGTCGTCCCGTCATCAGTCAGCGCGATCGGTCCTGGCTCACTGCCAATGAAGGTGTGCCGTCCGATGCTGCCGGTCTCCGGATCGAGCTCGACGATCTCGTTGCCGAGCGACGGTTCGATGCTCGCAACGGTGGCCAGGAGGACATCCCGACTGCGGTCGTACGCCACGTCGTTCGCCGGTAGGCCGATCGCCTTTAGGTTCCAGCGGTCGATGCTGGTGGCGGCCACGCCTCCCATGGCAGCTGGCGCGGTCAGGAGCAGCTGCAAGGTGGCAACCGAAACGATGATCGCCGTTCCCGGCCGTGAAGCCCACCGCATCCAAGTCGTCCTCTCCGGCGGCGACGCCCGCCTCGGACCTCGAAGGTACAAGACGGGCACGTGCTGAATCGCCCCGTGCTGCTCGACGGGACCAGGAGGACCGTGCCACCGGCTCCGCGGCGACGGGAACCGTTCTACGGTTCTTGCCCAATGGACGGTGCGAGTCCTTCGACGGACGGGGTGACGGCGGGCGCCTTCGGGTTGGCGGTGACGATCGGTGGGGCAAACTTCCTCGCCGTTCGGTTCAGCAACCGGGAGCTGGCTCCTTTCTGGGGAGCGGGGCTGCGGTTCACGCTCGCGTCGCTCTTGTTCGTCGCCATCGCCCTCGCCTTGCGCCTGCGCTGGCCGAGGAGGCGCCAACTCGTGCTCACGGCTGCGTACGGAGCACTGAGCTTCGCCGTCTCCTACGCGCTCGTCTATTGGGCACTGGTAAGGGTGACGGCAGGGATGGCCGTGGTAGTGCTGGCGGTGGTCCCACTCGTGACCGTGCTGTTGGCGGCAGCCCACGGGCTGGAGCGGCTCCAGCGGCGTGGCGTGATCGGTTCGGTGCTCGCTCTGGCCGGCATCGTGTGGATGACCACCGCACCCCAGGACGTCGAGATCCCACCCGCCGCCCTGGCCGCGGTGCTTGGAGCGGCTCTGGCCGTCGGGGAGAGCATGATCTTGGGCAAGCAGCTGTCCACCAACCACCCCGCTATGACCAACGCGGTGGGTATGACCGTTGGTGCCGTCCTCCTGCTGGCCATCTCCCTCATCGCGGGCGAGTCATGGGCCCTGCCGCGGCGCGCCGACGCATTCTGGGCAGTCGCCTACCTGGTGACCGTGGGCTCCGTCGGTCTGTTCCTCCTCGTGCTGCTGGTGATCCGCAGGTGGACAGCCTCGGCCACGTCCTACATGTTCGTGCTGTTCCCGGTGGTGACCCTTGCGCTCGGGGCGTTGCTGGCCGACGAGCCCGTGACCGCACGGGCAGTGACCGGTGCGGCGCTGGTCATCGTCGGCGTGTGGTTCGGGGCGCTCTCGCCCTCGGCGCGGCGGCTGGGTGCGCCTCATCGACAGCGGCCGGCGCCCGCGTAGTGATACAGACCGACCTCAGGAGGCTGCCTTTGACGTATCCATCGGCCACCCGGGGCGCCCGCTCGGCCGCGGCTTCGGGCAGCGGCGTCTTGCCGACTCCTGCGGCCCTACCGTTACGACGGCACCGCCGCTGCCGGCCACTCCGCGCTCCAGCAGCCGCTCGACCTGCCGCAGATCGTTCGTGCGGCCCACGGGGACCATTGGCTGCGTCTGTGCTCTGCCCCGGAGCCCGCCTCCACGACGGGAACGCTCGATGGTTCTCGTCACACGGTCGTCCGGCTGTCGATCGACGACCCCGTCTCGATCACAGTGGTGATCGGTCGAGCGGTCGTGATCGGGTCTGCGTGACGGTGCGTGACCTTCCATGTGTCTTCTTCCCGGCGGAAGATCATGGTGACCCGCAGCGCGAGCGGAACCATCTCATCGCTACCGGACAACCGCGCCTGGCCCCGCTCGAGCTGCACGACGTAGCCAATTTCAGGGGCCGTGTATCGAGACACCTCCTCGATATCTCGAACGGAACCGTCCCTGAGGTACGAGGCTCCCTCCTCTATCCCCTTGTCGACCTGTGCCGGTCCGCGACGAGGTGGACCTAGCGGGTTCGCGAGCGTCACGTCCTCGCGCCTCGAGAAGAGTTGCGTAACCGGTTGTGGGTCGCCCTTCAAGTAGGCATGGAGAGCCTGTCGAAAGGCCTCGACCGCGCCGTCAAAGTCGCTCTGGGCCATTGTGAACCTCCTGTAACTCGGCGGAGACGTCGCCTCCGTCTGCTTCGGATGGGTTCACCGTACGAATCCATGACAACGCCGGAATCAGCGCAATTGCTGATTCACCACTGAGTCGCTATGCACCTCGCTGTCGCGCCCAGGTGGCGAGCTGGGTGCGGTTGACCAGCCCAGTCTTCTGAGGACGTGGCGCACGTATGTCCAACTCGCAGGTGCGGCCGATCAACGCCGTGAGGGGCGCCGGCATGGAGGGTTCGGACGCCGAAATTGCGACGTGTTCGCGCCGCTCCCCCTGCCCACCCACGCGCGCGGTTCTGCACCACCCGGATCACCGTCCTCCGTTCGGTCCTCGCCGTCGATGTCGGTCTGGCTGACAGGGACGAGGTCCTTGGGACTGCGCGACCCTTGTCAAATGCTGGTGATCGACGCCGCCAACGTGATCGGCTCCCGCCCAACCGGCTGGTGGCGCGATCGGCCAGGCGCTACGAGAGTCTTCACGGGACGAGTGCGGGCGGCGGTCACTGCGGGACGGCTGGACCCCCCCGTAACCATCGTCCTCGAGGGCCGAGCCCGGGCGGGCGCCGATGAGGCCGACGTGGACGGCTTGGAGGTTGTGCATGCGCCCGGCGAGGGCGACGAAACGATCGCCGCGATCGCCCAGGCGAATCGGGACGTGGTCGTGGTTACGTCCGACCGTGAACTGGCCGAACGGGTGCGAGGCTCCGACGCGGCGGTCGTCGGGCCGAGCTGGCTGCTCCAAAAGCTCGACGACTGACCTGTTGCTCTCGCCAATCCCTTCCACGAGGGCGACACCACGTGGTTGGCGGCTCAACGGCGATTCGGTGGCGGTTCGAAGCGCCGTGCCAGTACGAGAGCGTCGCCCCGCATTCTCGCGAGCGCACCCGCGTGCTTCCGTATCTTGGAGGCGTGCGTGCGTGGCGGGTTGAGGCCGTCGAGGTTCCATAGGGGAAGGCGGTGCCGAACGCATCGGTGGTAGAAGCCACTCACTTTCGGCCGTTGAAGCACAACTGGCCTCACTGGGTGCGGAGGGAGAGGCTGTACTGGCTCGCAACCTCGCCTTCTTCACTGAGGGTGGGCCCGCCCGTGGCAGTGACGGTGAGACGGAGGCGGTCCCGCTTCCAGTGCCCCCGAAAGCTGTTGACCCCGATCTTCTCAACTTCACCGACCATGGTCCAGCCATCGAGCGCCCTTTGAAAGAACTCCATCACCGCCTCCGGTGTTGCACCGTTCACTTTGAAGCTCTGTGCCACTACGTCCCGCTTCTGCGATCGTTCGCCTGCCGGCGCACTCCGGGGGTGCCGAGGCAGTTCGTCAAATGTTCCTTGGACGAAGTTCGCGCCATCGGTCGCCGGCTGCGCCTCCGGCGCGACATCAGCATTACCGCACGCGGCAGTAAGCGAAGCGGCAGCCACGCCTGCCAACAAGCCCCTGAGCAATCGGCCGCCTCTGGTGAATCGGCAACCATCAGCCCTTCCCGTCATCGGTTTCGTGTGGCCAACCTCACCGATGCCACGGCCAGCGAACATCAAGGCGGCCTCGACAGGCCCCGCGACTGCCGGATAGGTGTCACGCTTCCTCCGTCTGTCCTTGGCACATGCGCGGGGAGCTCGAGTCTTAAAGGATGGTTGCCGCGAGCCAGGCCAGGGCCAGGACCCCGACGACCAGAGCTAGGACAACCAGGGGCCACATGGACCGCGGAACTGTTGGCCTCGTGGCTGGCTCCGCGACTTCCGAGTGCTTTTGCATCAGACCGCTTCCTCTCGGTATTCGTGCTCATTGCTTTGCCCGCCGGCGGTCACAGCGGTGCCACTTCCCTGTAACGACTCCGTACCGGCTCCGCCACCGCCGATCCCAATGACCCCCGTCACGTCTTTACGCCGCGCTTGTTCCGAACCGACACGCTCGGAGCTGGCGCCTCCTTCGAAGGGAACGACGACCGGGTCCCGCAGATAAGCTGCATCAGGCGCCCGCCATGGCGACGGAGGAAGCATGGAATTCCGGGTACTGGGCTCGATCGAGGTCCGGCGGGGCGGGGACGTCGTCCAGATCGGCAGCCCTAACGAGCGGAAGCTCCTTACCGCGCTGCTCGTGGACGCCAACTCGGTCGTGTCCACATCGCGGCTGATCGAGATCCTCTGGGACGACGACCCCCCCATCTCCGACCGCAACACCCTCCAGACCTATATCGCCCGCCTACGCCGGCGGCTCGGGAGCACCGCGCCGCCCGCTCCTATCATGAGTCGGCCTCCTGGCTATCTGATCGAGCTGCGCCCTCAACAGCTCGACTCCCTGCAGTTCCGCCAGCTGCTCCTGGAGGGACAAGCCGTGCTGAGCGTGGACCCGGCGCGAGCTCTCGAGATTCTCGACGATGCCCTGGCGCTGTGGCGGGGAGCGGCGTTCGCCGAGTTCGCCGACGAGGACGTGGCCCGGGCGGAGGCGGCTTGTCTCGAGGAACTGCGACAGACCGCGGTGGACCACCGCGTGGAAGCGCTGCTCGCAGTGGGCCGGAGCGCGGAAGCCTTGAGCGTGCTGGAGCGAGCCGTTGTCGCCCATCCGCTGAGAGAGTGGCCCCATGGCCAGCTCATGCGGGCGCTGGCGGCTTGCGGACGGCAGGTCGACGCTCTCCGCCTCTATCAGCGCTACCGAGAGCGCCTCGTCGACGAGCTCGGCATCGAGCCGTCTGCCGCCCTGCGCGACCTCGAGCGTGACATCCTCCGCCAGGCGCCGCACCCGGGCCCGGTTAGGCCGCCCACTCCTCCAACCCGGGGCGTGAGCGACGTTGTTCCCGCCGTCACCGCCTTGGTCGGCCGAGAGGGCGACGTCGCCGAGCTCGTCGCCCTGCTCGGACGGGCACGTGTGGTGACGCTGGTGGGGGTCGGCGGCGTGGGCAAGACTCGTCTCGCCCTGCGCCTCGCCGAGACCGTCGCCTCGCATTACCCCGACGGAACCTACGTGGCGGAGCTGGCGCCGGTCGGGTCGCCGGAGGCCGTTCCCCACGCCCTCGCCGCCGCTCTGGGCGTAGCACGCCACGCCGCCGGTACGCTCTCGGACGCACTGGTGGATGCCCTGCGCGCCCGCCGGTTGCTACTCGTGGTGGACAACTGCGAGCACGTCCTCGACGCCGTCTCACCCCTGGTGGAAGTGCTCGTACGCCGCTGCCCGAAGCTCACGGTGGTGGCCACGAGCCGGGAGCGCCTCGCAGTCGGCGGGGAGCACGTCTGGCGCGTGCTCCCGCTGCCCGTCCCGCCCCCGAGGGCCAAAGAAGAGGACGTGGGAGCCTCACCCGCGGTAGCGCTGTTCGTCGACCGCGCCCGCGCCGCTCGGGCCGACTTTTGCCTCAACGAGGCCAACGCCGGCGCCGTGGCCGACATCTGCCGCGGGCTCGACGGGCTTCCCCTCGCTCTCGAGATCGCTGCCGCCCGCCTGGGCGTCCTCACCGCGCAGGACCTCGCTGATCGCTTGCGGGAGCGTTTCGCTCTGCTGACGGCCGGGCCCCGGGGCCAGGGCAATCGCCACCGGACGCTGCGCGCCCTGGTCGACTGGTCCTACGGGTTGCTCGACCAGCCAGAGCGAGCGGTGTTCGCACGGCTCTCGGTGTTCGCCGGGGGCTGGACGCTCGAGGCCGCCACCGTGGTCTGCGCCCGCGAAGGCGTATCGGCCTTCCACGTCGGCGGCCTCGTCGCCAGCCTGGCCGACAAGTCGATGGTGGTCCCGCTCGCCGCGGCGGGACCCGGCCGCTACGGGATCCTCGAGACCCTGCGCCTCTACGGTGCGGAGCGTCTCGACGCCCGCGGCGAAAGCGAGTCCACCCGTGCCGCCCACGCCCGGCACTTTCTGGCGCTGGCCGAGGAGGCCGAGGTCGCCCTGCGGGGGCACGACGAGGCCGAATGGGTGAGGCGACTGCGCATGGAGATCGACAACTTCCGAGCAGCCCACGCCTGGTCCCGGGAGAGTGGGGCAGCCGACCTCGCCTTGCGCCTGTCGGCCGCGCTCCACCGCTTCGCCTGCTGGCAGGCGAACGACGAGGTCTTGAGTTGGGCGGAGGAGGCCGTCGAGCTCCCTGCCGCCTACGGCCACCCTCTCCTTCCTGTGGTGCTCGGCTCCGCCGCCGTGCGACGGATGCACCGAGGGGAGATGAGCATCGCGACGGAGTACGCCGACCGCGCCCTGGCCGGCTGCGCCGGGAAGGACGACCCGCGGCGCGCCCTGCCCACGGAAGCACTCGCCGGCGCCTCGTTGCTGACCGGGCGCTTGGACGAGGCGTTCGAGCTCTACGGCGAGGCGGTACGGCTCTGGCGGCTCCTCGGCTATGACGAGGGCGTCGCGTGGAACCTCTGCGGCCGCGCTGTGGCCGCGGCGAAGAAGGGGCACCTGTCGACTGCGGTGGGCCTCACGGAGGAAGCGTGGCGGGTCGCCGTCGCCGCTGGCAGCCCGACGATGAAGGCCATCGTGCTCTACGCCAAAGGCGAGTCTCTGCTGGAGGTGGATCCTCTGCGGGCGATGACCCCCATCGACCAGACCATCGAACTCGCAACCTCCGTCGACAACGCATTCATGAAGGGTCTGGCGCTGATCTCGGCCACCTCGCTCCGCGGCCGCCATGACGACCCCAGTGTCGCGCTGCGGTTGTTCGAGGACGTCATCCAACACTGGCGCCGGGGCGGGAGCTGGACCCCGCAGTGGATCACGCTGCGGAACCTCGTCGAGCTCATAGCCCGCGTCGGTGCCGATGAGCCGGCGGCCGTGCTGTACGGGGCTTGCACCGCCTCGACGACGTCGCCGCCGATATACGGCGCCGAGGTTCATCGGCTCGAAGGGGTCGTCGCCACGCTCGTCTCCCGCCTCGGCCACAAGGCCTTCGACCAGGCGAGGCGGCGCGGAGCGAGCCTCAGCGACGAGGAGGCCGTCTCATTCGCCTCGGCCGTCACGCGGCGGCTCCTCAGCGAGGCACCCGTAGCCGCAGCCGGGGGCTGAGCCACAGGAGCGAGCGCTCCCTCGGAACTGCGCCGTTCGTCCTCGGCACGAGCGCGGACTTCGTCCGGCGCACGCCGCCCGCAATCGAGGCGCACTGGTCGAGTCGCACGATGCGGGGCGAAGTCACTGATTACGCCAGTCCCGTTTGAAGGAGGATCAGCAATGAGCATTCCCACCACGGTCGAAGTGCTCGACCAACTCACCGGCTCCTATCAGCCCGACCCGGCTCACAGTCGTCTCGGCTTTTCCGCTCGTCATGCCATGGTTACAACGGTGCACGGGTGGTTCGACTCCTTCCGAGGCCGAGTGCACCTGGACGGCCACGATCCGAGGAACTGTTCGGTCACGCTCACGATCGACGCAGAGAGCATCCGGACGAACAACCTCGACCGAGACGCCCACCTGCGCTCGGCCGACTTCTTCGACGTCGAGCGCTATCCGACGATCACCTTCGAAAGCTGCGACGTGATGCCCCTCGACGACCGCCGCTACAAGGTGACGGGCAATCTCAACATCAGGTCCGTAACCCGAGCCGTCGACCTGGAGCTCACCCATCAAGGCAACTCCATCGACCCGTACGGCCAATTCCGTGTCGGATTCGAAGGTTCAGGTGCGCTGAAGAGGAGCGACTGGGGGCTGACCTGGAATGTGGCGCTCGAAACCGGCGGCGTCGTGCTCAGCGACCGCATCAATCTCGAGTTCGACCTTTCGCTTGTCAAGACCTCGTGACGACGCGCGTGGACGTGCCTTGCCACCCCGTCACCTGTGAAGAAAGGAGTGATCGTGATGGATCGAACCGCTAGCCCCGTCGAGCATGTCGAAAACGAGCGCCTCGAGGAGTTCGTTGGCCGCTTCGCTGCCGATCTCGGCGCCGTGCTGCATGCCGCCACCGTCCTGATCGGCGACCGCGCCGGCCTCTACAGGGCGATGGCCGACTGCCGCTGGCTCACACCCGAGGAGCTCGCCGAAGGCACCGGAACACACCCCCGCTACGTCCGCGAATGGCTTGCCGCGCAGGCCGCCTCCGGATACGCCGAGTACGACTCGTCGTCGGGACGCTTCCGGCTAAGCCCCGAGCAGGCCTTCGCGCTGACCAGTGAAGAGAACCCGCTGTTCGTTCCTGGCGGGCTGCAGGTGGCCGCCTCCACACTCGCCGATGTCCCGCTCATCGTGGAGGCGTTCACGACGGGGCAGGGTGTCGCCTGGGGCGAGCACCACCCGGACCTGTTCGAAGGCACGCTGCGTTTCTTCCGCCCGAACTACATCGGGAACCTGACCGAGAACTGGATCCCCGCCTTGGACGGCGTCGAAGCCAGGCTACGGAACGGGGCCAGCGTGGCCGATATCGGCTGTGGGTGTGGCGCGTCCACCATCATCATGGCGCTCGCCTATCCGTCGTCCCGCTTCGTAGGGTTCGACTACCACGAGGGCTCGATCGTGAAGGCGCGCCAGGCCGCCGTCGACGCAGGCGTTGCCGAGCGCTGCCGCTTCGAGGTCGCCACCGCCAAGGACTACGCGGGCGGCAGCTACGACCTCGTCACCGTGTTCGATGCGCTGCACGACATGGGCGACCCGACCGGCGCAGCCGCCCACGTGCGGGACACGCTGGCGCCCGACGGGACGTGGATGATCGTCGAGCCCTTCGCCGAGGATCGCATCGAAGACAACCTCAACCCTCTCGGCCGAATCTTCTATTCGGCATCGACGACGATCTGCCTGCCCGTTTCGCGCTCGCAGGAAGTCGACGCCGGCCTGGGAGCCCAAGCGGGTGAGGCAAAGCTGCGAGAGGTGGTGACCGCAGGCGGGTTCACCCGCTTCCGGCGGGCCACCGCCACTCCGTTCAACCTCGTCTTCGAGGCGCGCCCTTGAGTGAGGCGTCCGACCGGCGGGCGCCCAGCCATGTCCTCGACCGGAGCGGGCGTCATGGTCCAGATCGGGCCGCCGGACCCCGAGTACAGCTCCATCCTTCGTACGTTGGCCGCAGCCGCGGTCGTGATCGGTTACATCGGGCTCCGGCGCCGGCGCGCTCAGAGCACGCATGGAGTGCCCGCTTAGTCCCACCATCGCCGCAGACCCAACGAGATACCAACCTCGGGATGGCGAGCCGGCGGGACCGCCGGCGCGGCGGAATTGCGTCCGGTCGTCGAGGAGCTGACGGCCTGATGACCGGGCGCTCGGCGGTGGAGTGAGGGTCTCCGCGTTTGGATGGCCATCCAACCAAGACGGTGTTCATGTCCAGCAGGGAGATCTGCTCAGAAGGTCAGGCATGAGGGCTCGGACCCTGTCTCCCGGCAGTACCGGTCTGCTGGCCGTCGCCAGGCTGGTCAACCGGCCCATCGCCACCCTCTCTTGGGGTGACTACCCGGTGTTGGGACGGCTCAGTGCCGCCGAATCGGCCCAGACGGTCCAATCGGCGGCGGGCAACCAGCAGGCCCGGACAACGCCGATGTTGCGTCTGGAAGCACGCGCCACGCGCGGATCAGGTGCCGGGGCCTGCCCACCAGCGCCATCTGGGGAACGCCGAGGCCAAGAGGCGGTGACACGCAATACGGTCGTGCTCGTGATCTCTGTGGACGTCGTGATCCTCGGCGGAGGCATCCAGGGGCTCGTGCTCCTGCGCGACCTGGCCGAGGCTGGGTACGCCTGCGTGCTCGTCACTAACGCAGACCTGGGCAGCGGACAGACGCTGCACTCGCACGGCCTGCTCAACAGCG
>JAHWJU010000298.1 GCA_019348255.1 Actinomycetota bacterium
GGAAGTAGCACGACAGGTTGTGCTCCTTGCCGTGCATGTGGGCGTCGATGGTGTGCACAGCCCCGATTGGCGTCACACCCTCACCCTAGAGTCCGGGCACCGGCACTTCCCCCTGCTGCAGGTGACCCAGAACAACGAGCAGGAGTGTGTCCGATGCTGAACATCGTCGCCGTCCGTGGCCATCTCTCACGGCCGCCGGAGGAACGGTTGGTGGGCAAGACAGGGGCGCGGGTTCTGAGCCTCGAGCTCACCGTGCGCCGCCCGGGTGCCGAGCGCGCCGACTCGGTCCCCGTGGTCTGGCACGACGCCCCTCCGGCGGCCGCCGCCCTGGCGGCTGGAGACGACGTGGTGGTGGTGGGCCATGTGGCCCGGCGCTTCTTCCGCGTCGGCGGCGCCACCCAGAGCCGTACGGAGGTGGTGGCCGAGGTGGTGGTGCCGGCCCGCAGGGCCCGGGGGGTCAAGGCGGCGCTGGAGCGGGTGGTGGCCGAAGTCACCCCCGCCGGACGGGGGTGACCACCACACCGGGAGGCCCCGATGGGAGGTGCGTCACCCGAGGACCCAACACTGGTAACTCGCCGGTAACTTAGAGACGTGCCTCTGTCACGAGCGCTCTCGGCTCTCGCTGCCGCCATGACGATGTCGCTGGCCGCCGCGCTCTTCGCTCCCACGGTCGAGGCGGCGGCCGCGCAGGCCAATTCCGTGGGATCCGACCGCGACGGGTGGTGGAACCGGGCGAAGGGCGGGAACCTCCCGCCCACCTCGCCGGGCGTGCCGTTCCCGGTTCCGCCCAACGGCCTCGCCGTTGCCGCGTCGAACGGTGAGCCGGACAAGGCCACAGCCGTCGGAGTCCGCCTCGACGTCGACCCCCGGGCCTTCCGGCGGCTGATCCTCAACCTCAAGGAATCCCCCGACAACGGCTCCAGCGTGGGCGTGCAGGTGGCAGCCATCAAAGCCTGCGCCATCGAAGCCGACTGGGCGCCGGCCAAGGATGCCCCGTGGCCGCCGCCCCCCGCAGCCACCGATGGCTGCGTCAACGGCACCCGATCGGCCGATGGGGTCTGGAGCTTCGACCTGTCAGCCATCGCGCTCCGCTGGCTGGAGGGAGGGCTGGCCCAGAACGGCGTGCTGTTGGTGGAGAACGTCAATCCCCCGGCCAGCTTCCAGGTGGCTTGGGGCGACCGCACCACGCCGGCGCTCACCTTCGGGCTCGACGTCGTGGTCGACGACGCGGCGCCACCGGAGTCCTCTCCGCAGGAACCGGCCCCGGCCCCGGGCGACGACGAGCCGTCCTCCGTCGCCCAAGCCCCACCTTCGCGCTCGACCACGGCCAGCTTCGAGTTCTCGGGCCAGGACGCTTTCGTCAGCCCGGAACCGGTCGAGCCAGCGACGACTCCTGCTCCTGCTCCTGCTCCCGTGCTGGCTGCACCCGTGCGGCCGGCACCGGACACTCCCGTCGATCCCGTCTCGGTGGGGGAGAAGATCCCGGCCGGGGCCTTCCTTCTGGGGCCACTGGCGTTGCTCCTGGGAGGGCTCGCCGCCTACTCACTCGGACCCGCGGGAGATCCCTCAGCTCTGGCGGTGCGGCGGGAGGGCGGCGTCAGCCGTGCCCTCGCCCGCCGTCGAAACCCCTGACCCCGGAGGACCAGATGCCCCTTTTCCGCCAACTTCGCCTGGTCGCCCTGGCAGCGGCGCTGTTGATGGTCGCCGCCTCCTGCGGTCAGAAGCCCGGCGTCGCCCTCTCGGCCGGGAGCGGCCGGCAAGCCGCGGACGAGCCGTCCCTGGAAGCAGGCGCCGAGACGGTGCCAACCGGAGAGGAGGCGGTGGCCCCGGCGGAGCCGACCGCTCCCGCACCGGCAGCAGGCCCGGCGGCAGCTCCCACCGCCACTCGCCCGGGGGCCACGGCGGCCGCGCCCCGAGCTCCGGCGCCGGGACAGGCCGCGCCGGCGCCGGCCCCTGCCGCCGCCGCCAAGCAGGACCGCACCGGCATCGACGACGCCAAGAAGGAGATCGTCATCGGGATCCACGCCCCGGTGACCGGGGCGGCGCCCATCGAGCAGAAGACCTTCGAGAACGGTCGTGACGTCTACTGGCAGTTCGTGAGGGACAACGGCGGGATCCTGGGCGGCTACA
>JAHWJU010000299.1 GCA_019348255.1 Actinomycetota bacterium
AGCAGTCGGCCAGGTCCTCGCCGCCCAGGAAGTGGTACTTGGCCATCTCCCCCAGGCCGCTTCGGTACTCGCGCGGCGGCAGCGTCTGGAGGGTCTCGGTGTCGCAGAGCACGGCGGACGGCTGCCAGAACGCACCCACCAGGTTCTTGCCCTCGGGCAGGTTGACCCCGGTCTTGCCCCCGATGGCCGCGTCGACCTGCGCCAGCAGCGTCGTGGCCACGTGCACGACGGCAACCCCCCGGTGGTACACGGCGGCGGCGAAGCCGGCGGTGTCGGTGACCACCCCCCCGCCCACGGCCACGATGACGTCGGATCGGGTGAAGCCCCACCGGCTGAAGCCCCGGCACAGCACCTCGATGGTCTCGAGGTTCTTGGCCTCCTCGCCCTCGTCGATGTGGAAGACCCGGTGCTCGATGCCGGGGTCGACCGTCACCGGGATCCCCGGCTGGGTCACCACAGCAGCCCGCCGGGCCCCGACCGGCAGCACCTCCAGCAGGCGGTGGCGGGCCCCGAGTCCCACCAGCACCGGGTAGGACCTTTCCCCCAGCGCGACGGTGAGGTCGATCATCCGATGGCCCGGAGGATGCGGTCGACGACGTTTGCGGGCTTGCTCGCGGCGTCGACGACTACGTCGGCGAGCTCCTGGTACAGGGGCCGGCGCTCCCGGTCGAGCCGCTCCAGGGCGGCGGCTGCGTCGTCGCCCAGGAGTGGCCGGTGGTCGCTTCCTGCCCGCACCCGCCCGGCCAGCACCTCGGGGGGCGCGTCCAACCAGATCACGGTGCCTCCCTGTGCCAGGGTGGCGCGGTTCTCCTCGTCGAGGACGGCGCCGCCGGCCACTGCCACCACCGCCGGCTGGTCGCCGGAGACCGCCTGGTGCAGGGCTCTCTTCTCCTCGGCCCGGAAGGCCGCCTCTCCGTCGGTCTCGAAGATCTCCCTGACGCTGCGGCCGGTGTTGCGACACACCTGCTCGTCGCTGTCGAGGTAGTCCCATCCCAGCCGCTCGGCCAGCATGCGCCCGATGGTGGTCTTGCCCGACCCCATCATCCCCACCAGCAGGATGCGCTCAGCCAAGGGAGCCGAGGAAGGCGTCACGGTTGCGCACGAACTCATCAACCGAATCTCCGCCGAACTTTCGGAGGGCCTCGGAGGCAAGCACCAGCGCGACCATCGTCTCGGCCACGACGCCCATGGCCGGCACGGCCGTCACGTCGGTGCGTTCCTTGAACGACACCGACTCCTCCTTGGTCTGGGTGTCGACCGTCTTGAGCACGGGGCGGTTGAGCGTGGCCAGGGGCTTCATGTAGGCACGGGCCACGATCAGCCCTCCCGTCGACATCCCCCCCTCGATGCCGCCGGCGAAGTCGGAGTCGCGGGGATACTGCTTGGTGACGGGGTCCCAGCTGATGGCGTCGTGGGCCTCCGACCCGCGCCGGCTGGCGACGTCGATGCCCTCTCCGAACTCGACCGCCTTGACCGCCTGGATGCTGGCGAGGGCCTGGGACAGGAGGCCGTCGAGCTTGCGGTCCCAGTGCACGTGGCTCCCGAGGCCCACCGGCACCCCGTAGGCGAGGACCTCGCTGACCCCGCCCAGGGAGTCGCCGTCCCGGGCCGCCGACTTGATCTCCTCGACCATGGCGGCCTCGGCGTCGGGGTCGAAGCAGCGCACGTCGGAGGCATCGACCTGTTCGAGCTGGGCCGGCGCCGGACGGTTCCCGGGCTTCGCGCTGGCCTGGCCCATCTGGATCGTGTGGCTCAGCACCGAGACGTCGATGCGGGCCAGCAGGGCCTTGGCCGCCGCGCCCGCCGCCACCCGCGCCGCCGTCTCCCGCGCGCTGGCCCGCTCGAGCACGTTGCGGGCGTCGTCGAAGCCGTACTTCTGCATGCCGGCGAGGTCGGCGTGGCCCGGCCGGGGCTGGGTCAGGGGGTTCTTGGTCGCCCCCGCCGCCGGCGACATCTCCTCGTGCCAGCGGTCCGACCGCTCCCACTCGCTGTTGCCGATCATGATGGCCAGCGGCGAACCCAGCGTGAGCCCGTGGCGGACGCCGCCGATCAGCGTCACCTCGTCCTGCTCGAATCGCATCCGCGGGCCCCGGCCGTAGCCGAGACGCCGGCGGGCCAGCTCGCCCTG
>JAHWJU010000006.1 GCA_019348255.1 Actinomycetota bacterium
AGTTCCTGAACGACTACGTGATCGGCCAGGACCGGGCCAAGAAGATCCTGTCGGTCGCCGTCTACAACCACTACAAGCGGGTGCAAGCCGGCAGCAACGAGGGTGACATCGAGCTGTCCAAGTCGAACATCCTGCTGCTCGGCCCAACCGGCTGCGGCAAGACGCTCCTGGCCCAGACGCTGGCCCGAATGCTCAACGTCCCCTTCGCCATCGCCGATGCCACGGCCCTGACCGAGGCGGGCTACGTGGGCGAGGATGTCGAGAACATCCTGCTCAAGCTGATCCAGGCCGCCGATTACGACGTCAAGAAGGCCGAGACCGGGATCATCTACATCGACGAGATCGACAAGATCGCCCGCAAGAGCGAGAACCCTTCCATCACCCGCGACGTCTCCGGCGAGGGGGTTCAACAGGCCCTGCTCAAGATCCTGGAGGGCACCACGGCCTCCGTTCCCCCGCAGGGGGGAAGGAAGCACCCCCACCAGGAGTTCATCCAGATCGACACGACCAACATCTTGTTCATCTGCGGTGGTGCCTTCGCCGGACTGGACAAGATCATCGAGGGCCGCGTCGGCCGCAAGTCGATCGGCTTCCGCACCACCGTCGACAAAGAGGAAAAGGACCTCTCGGAGGTCTTCATCCACGTGGCCCCGGAGGACCTCCTCAAGTTCGGCCTCATCCCCGAGTTCGTGGGCCGGCTGCCGGTGATAGGTGCTGTTTCGAACCTCGACCACGAAGCACTCATCCGCATCCTGGTCGAGCCCAAGAACGCGCTGGTGAAGCAGTACAAGCGCACCTTCGCCCTCGACAACGTCGAGCTCGAGTTCGCAGACGACGCCCTTCATGCCGTGGCCGACCAGGCCCTGTTGCGGGGAACGGGCGCTCGGGGGCTGCGGGCCATCCTCGAAGAGGTGCTTCTCGAGGTGATGTACGACCTGCCGAGCCGCACCGACATCGGCAAGTGCGTGATCGACCGGTCCGTCGTCATGGAGCGGGTCAATCCCACCCTCGTACCGCGGGCCGAGCCACCGGCCAAGAACGACCGACCCCGGAGGGCCGCCTCTTAACAGGCGCACGAGACGGCGGCGCGGCCCTGCCGTGGCGCGTAGGCTCGGGCCATGCGAAAAATGATCAAAGTGGCGCTCGTGGCTGGTGCGGCCGGAGCGGCTGCCGGGGGCGTGCAGGCGTTCCGTCGGGACGAGGCCACGGAAGTCATCGGCCAGAAGGCGCTCAAGGGGGCCGGCGAGGCGGCTGCCGTGGGTGCGGTCGTCGGCTACCTCCTCGACCGTCGCGAGAAGAAGCGCCAAGCGAAGGCTCGCGCCCGCTTTGGCGCTGCCCTCACCACCACCGGGCTGGTAGAGGCCGCTCGGGCGGCGCGTCCGGCCTTCGAGCACGCCTTCGACGTCATGTCCCAGGCGGCGGAGACGGCGCGGCCCCGGGTCGAGCAGGCCGTGGATCTCGCCCGTCCCGTCGTGGGGCAAGCGGCCCGGTCCGCTCGTGAGCTCGCGCACGAGGCTGCTGGAGCGGCCCGTCCGCGGGTGGAGCACGCAGTAGAGGTGGCGCTGCCCCGGGTGGAGCAAGCGGCACGTGTGGCACGCGAGCGAGCCCTGGAGGCGGCAGAGTCGGCGCGACCCCTGGTGGCCAGGGTCGCCTGACCCCGCCGGCTGGCTGTCCCACCCCCGGTCGCCGTCGGCCCCGCCGCTAGGTTGGCCGCCACGATGCCGGGACCGCAGAGAACCGTCACCGCACCGCTGCGCGTCTGCCGCGGCCTCGGATACGACCAGCTGGCCATGGTGGTGGCGGCCGATGCAGTGGTGCGCCGCTCGTGGTCCCAGGGCAGGCCGGCGGAGCTCCTCATCCCTGCCGTAGGTGCGGACGGAGCGGCCCGCTACCAGTTCGAGCGCGAGCTCAGCCGGGAGGGTCACGATCGCGTCACCCTTGGTCCTGACGCCTACGAGCAGCGGGCCGCGGCCTTCGTTGACCAGCGGATGGCGGCGGTCTCAGAGGTGCTGGCCGGTCTCGGGGTGGCCTGCTCCCTCACGGAGGTGTCGACGGCGTCGCCGGAGGTGGTGCGAGCCAGTCGGACCGCGTTCGTGACTCTCTACGAACAGGGGCTGATCGAACACAGCCAGCGGGTGGTGCTGGGCTGCCCACGGTGCCGCACGCCGCTCGACCGGCTGGACGTCGAGGAGGCGCAGTTGGAGGGGGAGCGCCTGACGCTGTCGGTTACCACGAGCGACGGCCACGAACTGCTGGTGGAGACCGATGCGCCGGAGTTGCTTCCGGGGGCGGTGGCGGTGCTGGTTCCTGCCGGCCATCCTGCCGCGGGAGGCGAGGCGGTCGTCCCCGTGGCCGCCCGGCAGGTTCCGGTCCTGGAGAGCCCGGAGGACACGGCGGTCCGCTTCGTGGTCGCCGCCCACGATGTCGACGCCCACGAGCTCGTGCTGCATGCCGGGTTGCCGATGGTGCCGGTGTTCGACGGCTCGGGGGTGGTCGGCGCACCCGGGCCGCTCCACGGCCTCGGCCGCTACGCCGCCAGAGCCGCGGCCCGCCAGCTGCTCGTCGCCGAGGGTGTCGTCGTGGCGGCCCAGCCCGGGCTCGAGCAGGTGCAGCGGTGCGGGTGCTGCGGCAGCGTGGTGGTCCCGCACCTGGGGTGGCACTGGTTCCTGCGCTCGGGGGAGATGGACGTGGGAGCCGGCGATGCGGTGCGCGACGGGCTCATCAGCTTCGTCCCCTCAGATGCCCGCGAGGAGTTCCTTGCGGTGGCCGCGGTGCGGCGCGACTGGTGCCTCAGCTCGGCGGTGGCCGGAGGGGTAGCGGTCCCCGCAGCGCGCTGCCTCGATTGTGGACGCCTGGCGGTGGAGACAGAGCCGACGCTGTCCTGCGGTGGCTGCATGGGGCCGTTGACGGCGGAGCAGGAGACTCTGGATTCCCGCTTCGTCGCAGCCGTGTGGGCATTGGTGCTGGGGGGTTGGCCGCAGCGGAGGGCGGCAGGCAACGACGGCCACGAGGCCGCTGCGGTGGTCGCCGGGCAGGATCTTGCTGGTTGGGTGCTCCCGGCCGTAGCCCTCGGGCTGCGGCTGGCCGGCACCAGCCCCTTCTGCCGGGTGATGGTCCACCCGTGGCCGACGCCGGTGGATCTCCACGCTGGGTCATTCGTCGACGACACGATCGACCGGCGGGTCCGCCGCCTGGCTCTGGTCGAGGGTACCGGCGACCTCACGACGGCGCACCTGGCTGTTGAAGCTCTCGACCAGCCCGAGGCTGCCTGCGGTGATGACCCAGAGGCGGCGGCCGACGCGGCCGCGGCCTTGGCCGCACTGGGGGAGGAGGCGCCTCGCCACGCCGCCGGGCGTCTTGCAGCGGCGCTCAGAGCCGGCGTACCCGCTGAGGCGGCCGAGCGACTGCGGGCGATGGCGCTACCCATCCTGGGCGAATAGGCGCCTGTGGACTTCGCCGAGGCGCTGCGGTGGTTGGACGAGCGGATCAACCTCGAGTCGTCGGTCGCACCCGCTGCCGAGCTCCCTCGGACGCCGCCCCGGCTGGACCGCATGGTGCAGCTCGTGGGGTTTCTGGCCGACCCGCAGCAGGCGTACCCGGTCCTCCACCTCACCGGGACGAACGGGAAGACCTCGACGGCGAGAATTCTCACCCGGCTGCTCGAGGTGGCCGGTCTCAGCGTCGGCACCTACACCAGCCCCCACCTCGAATCGATCACCGAGCGAATCGCCTGGAACAGCGAACCCATGGACCAGAACGCGATGGCCGCCGCACTGAGCGCGGTCGCGTCGGTGGTGCCGTTCATGGACGAGCCTCCCACCTACTTCGAGGCCCTCACGGCAGCCGCCTTCCGCTGGTTCGCCGAGGTGGCGGTGCACGCGGCGGTGGTGGAGGTCGGCATTCTCGGGCGATGGGACGCCACCAACGTCGCCGAGGCTCAGGTTGCGGTCGTGACGAACGTCGGCGCCGACCACCTCGACTACGCCGGCAGCCGGGAGGCGGTCGCCCGGGAGAAAGCCGGCATCGTCAAACCCGGCAGCATCCTGGTGCTGGGCGAGACGGACCCCGAGCTGGTCGACATCTTCGCCGCCACCCCGGCCGAGGGTGTCTGGTTGCGTGGGCGCGACTTTGCGGTGGTGGAGAACCTCCTGGCTCACCAGGGGCGCTCCATAGGCATTCGCACGCCGGGCGCGAGCTACGAGGACCTGTACCTGGGTCTGCGGGGAGCTTTCCAGGCCGACAACGCGGCGATTGCGCTGGCCGCGGCCGAAGCATTCCTCGGAGTCCCACTCGAGGAAGGGCTGGTTAAGGAGGCGTTCCTGACCGTGGGTTCGCCGGGTCGGCTGGAGGTGATGAGCCACCAGCCCCTGTGCGTGCTCGACGGGGCCCACAATGCGCCAGCGGCGGCCGCACTCGGTTCCGCCCTCGTTGAGGAGTTCGTAGAGCCCCGGAGGTGGACGGTGGTGATGGGGGTGCTCCGGCCCCACGACCCCAAGGAGCTTCTTGGTGCCCTCGACCTGGAGGGGGCCCGGGTCATCGCCTGCCGCCCCAGCTCACCACGAGCGGTCCCGGCAGCCGACATCGCCGCCGCCGCCGCCGGGTTGGGGTTGGAGTCGGAGGCCGCAGGCTCTCCGGCCGAGGCCGTCAGCCGCGCCCTCGCCCTCAGCACCGCCGAGGATGCCGTGCTGGTGACCGGTTCGCTCTACGCCGTGGGGGAGGCGCGCAGGGCGCTGCAGCAGGGCCTGGGTTGAACCCACTGCGGGCGGTGCCGGTCGAACCCACTACCCTTTGCGAACCCATGGACCGCACCTTCGTCATCTGCAAGCCCGACGCCGTCGCCCGGGGCCTCGCCGGGGAGATCCTGGCCCGGCTCGAGCGCAAGGGCCTGAAGCTGCTGGCGGCGGAGCTGCGCACCATCGACCGGGAGACAGCCGGCCGCCACTACGAGGAGCATCGGGACAAACCCTTCTTCGGCGAGCTCGTTGACTTCATCACTGGGGGACCGGCGCTGTTGATGGTGGTGGAGGGGCCGGGAGACACCTGGCGGGTGGTGCGAACGATGATGGGGACGACCAACCCGAAAGAGGCCGCCCCCGGCACCATCCGTGGCGACTTCGGCACCCTTGTCACCCAGAACCTCGTCCACGGCTCCGACGGCCCGGAGTCGGCCGAGCGGGAGATCGGGATCTTCTTCCCGCATCTGACCAGCTCCCCCTCCTGAACCGCCGGACATTCTGCTGTGACGGCTGGCGATCCTGGGCGGGCTCTCCTAGCCTGGGACCGACCTCCGACTTCGTCGAGGAGGGCTGCCCGCGTGTCCGACAACTTCTTCTCCGGCCTGATGGGGCGGGACATGGCCATCGACCTCGGCACGGCCAACACCCTCGTCTACGTGCGCGGGAGGGGCATCGTCTTGAACGAGCCGTCCGTGGTGGCGGTCAACACCAAGGACATGCGCCCGCTGGCCGTGGGGGCGGAGGCCAAGCGCATGATCGGTCGGACGCCTTCGCACATCCAGGCCATCCGCCCCTTGAAAGACGGCGTCATCGCCGACTTCGAGATCTGCGAGAAGATGCTCCGGTACTTCATCCAGAAGGTGCACCCGCGGCGCTTCGCCAAGCCCCGGATGGTCATCTGCGTGCCCTCTGGCATCACCGGGGTGGAGAAGCGGGCCGTGCAGGAGGCAGCGGAGTACGCCGGCGCGCGGAAGCCGGCCTACATCATCGAAGAGCCGATGGCGGCAGCCATCGGCGCAGGGCTGCCGGTCCACGAGCCCACCGGCAACATGGTGGTCGACATCGGCGGCGGCACCACCGAGGTGGCGGTCATCTCTCTGGGTGGCATCGTCACCAGCCAGTCGATCCGCATCGGCGGCGACGAGCTGGACGAGGCGATCATCCAGTACATCAAGAAGGAGTACTCCCTCGCCCTCGGCGAGCGGACCAGTGAGGAGATCAAGATCGTCCTCGGCTCGGCCTGCGCGCTCGAGGAGGAGATCCACGCCGAGATCCGTGGGCGTGATCTGATCACCGGCCTGCCCAAGACGATCATCGTGACCACTGTGGAGATCCGCGAGGCGCTGGAAGAGCCCCTGTCGGCCATCGTCGACGCCGTCAAGATCACCCTCGACAAGACGCCACCGGAACTGGCGGCAGACATCATGGAGCAGGGGATCGTGCTGACCGGCGGTGGAGCGCTGCTCACGGGCCTCGATGCGCGCCTGAGCAGCGAGACGGGCATGCCGATCGTCGTGGCCGACAACCCGCTCCTGAGCGTGGCCGTGGGGGGTGGGCAGTTCCTGGAGGAGTTCGAGGCGTTGAAGGACGTCCTGCTGCCGCCGAACTACTCGTAACTCCCGGAGCCCGTGGCTGTCTACCGCCGACCTGCCCGCTCGCGCTTCACCCTGCTTTTGTTGGTGCTGACGTCGGTCACCCTGTTGACCCTCGACTACCGGGGGTCGGGCTCCGGCGCCATCTCCCTCGTGAAGGACGGTGCACGCGACGGCTTCGCCCCCATCCAGCGCTTCAGCGACCGGCTCATGCGACCAGTGGGCAACCTCGTCGGAGGCATCCTCCACTACGGCGACCTGGAGAGGGAGAACGAGCAACTCCGCCGGGAGAACGCAGAGTTCCGCGGCGACGTCCTTCGGGCCGACGACGCGGAACGCGAGCGCCAGGCACTGCTCGACCAACTCGACCTGGCCACGCCACAGGACATCCCTCGGGTCGATGCGCGGGTGGTGGCCACCTCGCCCACCAACTTCGCGTTCACGGTCGAGATCGACAAGGGGACGAGCTCGGGCCTGGCCACCGGCATGCCCGTGGTGACCGGGACCGGACTGGTGGGACGGGTGGCCGAGACGTCCCAGACCCGGGCGGTGGTCCAGCTCCTCACCGACAAGAAGTTCAGCGTGGGAGTACGGCTGGCGACCTCCGGCGACTTCGGCGTGGCCAACGGGCAGGGCACCCTCAAGTCGTTGTCCTTGGACCTGATCGACCCGGCGTCACCCGTCGACAAGGACGAGGTGGTGGTGACGAGCGGGCTCCAGCAGAGCCAGTTCCCCCCCGGAATCCCCGTCGGCAAGGTCGAACAGGCGACCACCCGACCCGGAGGGCTACAGCAGGACATCACCATCGTGCCCGTGGTCGATCTGCGGCGCCTGTCGTTCGTCACCGTCTTGCAGTGGAGCCCGGGGTGAAGGCGCGGCTCCGGATGACGCTGATCCTCCTGGTCACCCTCGTGGTGCACCTCACGGTTCTCAGCCGGTTGCGCGTCGTAGGAGTGCGCCCCGACGCCCTGCTGCTGCTGGCCGTCACCGTCGGTCTAGTGGGCGGGACGGACCGGGGCGCGGTGGCCGGGTTCGTGTCGGGTGTGCTGGCGGATCTGTTCCTGCAGTCGCCGTTCGGCCTGTCCGCTCTGGTGTACTCCCTCGTGGGCTTCGCCGTCGGATCGGTCCAGTCCGCCATCCTCCGGTCCGCTTGGTGGATCCCGGTGGTGACGGCGCTGGCGGCAAGCACGGCGGGAACGGTGTTGTACGCGCTGGTGGCGGCCATGGTCGGCCAGCCCGAGTTCGTGTCCCCCCGCCTGCCGGTCATCGCCGTCCTGGTGGGGCTGATGAACGCCGCGTTGGCCCCCGTGGCGGTGCGCCTTGTGTCGTGGTCCCTGCGTCGTGGCGGCCCCGACCGGCCCTACGCTTTCTGACACACCATGTCCACCGACTCCTCCCGGCTCCGCCTCGCCGTGCTCGGCGTGATGGTCGTCTCGTTGTTCTCCGCGCTGTTCGCCCGCCTCTGGTACCTCCAGGTCCTGGACTCCGACACCTTCGTGGCCGCGGCAACGACCAACCACATCCGCCTCGTCCACGAGGACGCGCCCCGCGGCCGCATCCTCGACCGCAACGGCAACGTGTTGGTGGACAACCGCCGATCTCAAGCCATCACCGTCAACCGCAACCTCCTCTCCAAGCGACCCGACGGCGACGAGGTCAAGGCTCGGCTCGCGGCACTGCTCGGGATCACCAGGGAGGACCTCGACCGGCGCATCGCCGACGTCCGCTACAGCCAGTACAAGCCGATACCCGTGGCCGAGGACGTCCCCGAGGAGCTCTACGTCTACGTGAAGGAGCACCAGGAGGAGCTTCCCGGGGTGGAGGCGACGATCGTGTCGCAGCGAACCTATCCGAACGGGCCGCTGGCCGCCCATGTGCTCGGTTACGTCGGCGAGATCAACGACCGGGAACTCGACGAGCGCAAGCGCAGCGGTTACCGCCTGGGCGAGAGCATCGGCAAGTCGGGTGCCGAGCTCATGTACGAGGAGATCCTGCGGGGGGAGCCCGGCGTCACGAAGCTGCAGGTGAACGCCACCGGTGAGGTCGTGAAGGGGGAACCCCTGGCCCGCCGGCCACCCTCTCCGGGCCGGGACGTCAGTCTCACCCTCGACCTCCACATCCAGCGGCTGGCCGAGGAGTCGTTGCAGCAAGGTCTGGAGGCCGCCCGCCTGGCCGCAGACCGTGAGCATCGGAAGCGGTTCCTCGCCCCGGCCGGCTCGGTGGTGGTGCTGGATCCGAGCGACGGGGGGGTACTGGCCATGGCCTCCTACCCGACCTACAACCCTGGCGACTTCGTCAACGGCATCAAACCCGACGTCTTCGCCACGCTCACCGATCCGGCCAACCACTTCCCCCTCAACAACCGGGCGGTGCAGGGCCAGTACGCACCGGGTTCGACCTTCAAGCTGATCACCGCGGTGGCGGCGATGCAGAAGGGGATGATCGCCGGCAACACGTCGATCACCGACGAGGGCAGCTTCCGGGTGCCGAACTGCAGGGGTGAGCGCTGCGTTTTCAGCAACGCCGGCAAGCACCCATGGGGCCGGGTCGACCTGCGCCGCGCCATCTCCGTTTCGAGCGACGTCTACTTCTACAACCTGGGTGCCCGGTTCTGGATCGAACGGGGCCGCTTCGGCAACGGGATCCAAGACACAGCGCGCCTCTTCGGCTTCGGTGAGAAGAGCGGCATCCCCCTCGCCAGCGAGAAGGCGGGGGTGATCCCGGACCCAGAACGCAAGAAGCGGCTCAACGAGGAGAAGCCCCAGGTGTTCCCGGAAGGGCGGTGGTTCACCGGCGACAACGTCAACATGGCCATCGGTCAAGGAGATGTCCTGGTCACGCCGCTCCAGCTGGCGAACGCCTATGCGGCCTTCGCCAACGGCGGCACGCTGTTCGAGCCCCGCCTCGGCCTCGGCGACCCACCCAAGCCGCTGCGGGAGGTGGGGCTCACGCCGGCCATGCGCCAGCCCATCCTCGAAGGCCTGCTGGGTGCCGTCAGCACCGAAGACGGCACCGCCAGTGCCGCGTTCTCCGGGTTCCCCCACCAGAGCTTCCCGCTCGCGGGCAAGACCGGGACGGCGCAGGTGCGGGGCAAGCAGGACTCGGCGTTGTTCGCCGCCTTCGGCCCGGTCAGCGCGCCCCGCTACGCGGTGGCCGTGGTGCTCGAGGAGGCGGGCTTCGGCGGGTCGGCTGCCGCGCCGGTGGCTCGTCGGATAATCGAGGGCACGCTGGGCCCGCCACCGACCCCTGTCCGACTGGGCAGCGGCAACGACTGATGCGAGCGGTGTCCGCCACGAGGAGCCGTTGCCGATGAGCGCCGGCCCCACCATTACGTCCCCAGCCAGCCGCAGCGCGTCCGGCGGCGCGCCCGGTGCTGGCGCCTCCCGCTCACCCCTGCGCCGCACCGACGGCGCCGCACCTTGGCGCCATGTCGACCTGACCCTGGTGGGGGCGGTACTGGCGCTGTCGTCGTTCGGTCTCCTCATGGTCTACAGCGCCACCCGGAGCCGGCTGGCCGAGGCCGGTCTAGACCCTCAGTACTACCTGCAGCGCCAGGCGCTCTTCGTCGCCATCGGTGTCGGGGTGATGATCGTCACCACCGTCATCGACTACCGCGTCTACCGGGACTTCGCGCCGATGATCTACGCGCTGACGGTCGGGCTGCTGGTGATGGTGCTGCTGTTCGGGGCGATAAACCGTGGCCAGCAGGCGTCGTTCAACCTCGGCGCCTTCCAGGTCCAACCGTCGGAGTTCGCCAAGATCTCGCTGATCGTCTGCCTGGCTGCCTACGTATGGGCGGTGCGGGCCGAGGTGGACGGCCGGCGCCTTCTCGTCATCCTGGCCACCGCCGGCGTGCCGATGGCCCTCATCTACCTGCAGCCCGACCTGGGTACCACTCTGGTCTTCGGCGCCATCTTGATGGGGATGCTGCTCGTATCCGGTGCACGGCCCCGCCACCTCGTTGCCCTGCTCCTGCTGGGCGTGGCCGCCGTCGTGGTGGTGATCCAGCTAGGTGTGCTGAAGCAGTACCAGATCGACCGCCTCACCTCCTTCCTCGATCCGAAGAACGACACCCAGCGGTCCGCCTACAACCTCGACCAGTCCAAGACGGCAATCGGGTCCGGCGGGATCCTCGGGAAGGGCCTGTTCCGCGGCAGCCAGACCAACCTCTCCTACGTGCCCGAGCAGCACACCGACTTCATCTTCACGGCGGTGGGGGAGCAGTTGGGCCTCCTGGGTTCCGGGCTGTTGCTGGTGTTGTTCGCGTTGGTCGTCTGGCGGACCTGGCGAGCGGCGGTGCTGGCCAAGGACCACTCCGGAACGATGATGTGCGTGGGAGTGCTCGCCATGCTCACGTTCCAGATCTTCGAGAACGTGGGGATGACCATGGGGATCATGCCCATCACCGGCATCCCCCTTCCCCTCCTCAGCTACGGGGGCTCCTCCACCCTGGCCACCTTCGCGGGCATCGGCCTCGTGCTCAACGTGCACATGAGAAGATTCACTTAGTTCGCCGTCGCTGGCGTGATGGGAGCGGCGGCGGGGCGGCACTAGACTTGCGCCCAAATGGAATCTCTTTGGCCGAGGATCGAACCGCTCCTGGCCAGGGTGCAGAAGCCGGCGCGCTATATCGGGTGTGAGGAGGGGGCGCGGGTTGCCCAGCACGCTCCCTGGAAGGTGGCATGGCTGCTCCTGTACCCGGACTCCTATGAGATCGGTTTGCCCAACCAGGGCCTGCAGATCCTCTATGAGCTGCTGAACGAGCGCGACGACGCCGTGGCAGAGCGGGCCTATGCACCATGGGTGGACATGGAGCGGCAGTTGCGGGCGGAGGGGATCCCGCTGTTCAGCGTCGACAGCCACCGGCCCGCCGGCGAGTTCGACCTGTTGGCGTTCAACCTCTCCGCCGAGCTCGTCTACACCAACCTGCTCAACTGCATAGACCTGGCCGGGGTGCCCGTGCGGGCGGGCGAGCGGTCGCCGACGGACCCCCTGGTCGTGGCCGGCGGGCACTGCACCTACAACCCGGAACCCTTGGCCGACTTCGTGGATGCTTTCGTGATCGGCGACGGCGAGCAGGTCGTCGCCGAGATCACGGAAGTGGTGGGGGACTGGAAGCGAGGCGGTCGCACCCCCGGTTCCCGGGAACGGGTGCTGCGGGCACTCGCCGCCGTGCCAGGCGTCTACGTCCCGTCCATGTACGACGTCGACTACGACGGCGAGCGCCTTGTGGGCGTCCGGCCCCGGTATCCGGACGTGCCGGCCCGGGTGGAGAAGCGGACCATCGCCGACCTAGCGGCCTGGCCGTACCCGAAGCGCCAGCTCGTTCCGCTCACCGAGGTGGTGCACGACCGCCTCAACGTGGAGATCTTCCGGGGGTGCACCCGCGGGTGCCGCTTCTGCCAGGCGGGCATGATCACCCGTCCGGTCCGGGAGCGTCCGGCGGCACAGGTGCGCCAGATGATCAGCGACGGCCTGGCCCGCACCGGTTACGACGAGGTGGCGCTGACATCGCTGTCGAGTGCCGACTACTCCGGCATCGACGAGGTCGTACGAGGCGTTGTCAACGACCCATCCTGTTCGGCCCAGGTCGGAGTGAGCCTCCCCAGTCTCCGGGTCGACGCCTACACCGTTGGTCTCGCCGCCGAGATCGCCAAGGTGCGCCGTACGGGGTTGACCTTTGCCCCGGAGGGGGGCACGTGGCGCATCCGCCAGGTGATCTCCAAGCTCATCCGCGAAGAGGACCTCTACGGGGCGGTGGACTCGGCGTTCAGCCAGGGCTGGCAGCGGATCAAGCTGTACTTCCTCATCGGGCTGCCGACCGAGGCCGACGAGGACACCCTGGGCATCGCCGAGCTCGCCCGCAACTGCGTGGCCATCGGGAGGAAGCACACCAACCGCGTGACGGTCAGCGCCTCGGTGGGGGGGTTCGTCCCCAAGCCGCACACGCCGTTCCAGTGGTTCGGGCAGAACTCAGAAGCCGAACTTCGGCGCAAGGTCAACCTGCTCAAAGACGAAACCCGCCGGGACCGAGGCGTGCAGCTCAAGTGGCACGACCCCAAGGCGACGCTGGTCGAGGGCATCGCCAGCCGCGGCGACCGCCGCATCGGCGCGGTCATCGAAGACGTGTGGCGTGGCGGCGGCGTCTTTCAGGAGTGGTCGGAGTTCTTCCGCCTCGAGCTGTGGCAGGACGCCATGGCCCGCCACGGGCTCTCCATCGACTGGTACGTCCACCGGGACCGGACCGAGGACGAAGTGTTGCCTTGGGACCACATCTCGGCCGGCCTCCACAAGGACTTCCTGTGGGGGGATTGGCAGGACGCGCTGGCCCAGTCGGGCGTCGAGGACTGCCGCTGGACCCCCTGCTACGACTGTGGCGCCTGTACCGGCTACGGCATCGAGCACCGGGTGGCGTCGGCCGTGCCCCCGGCCGGCGGTTCCCAGGGCACAGGCCAGGATCTCGCCAGTGGCGGGTTCGTTCCGGTCGCCCTTCTGGGGGCGCGGCCATGAAGCTGCGGTTCCGTTTCGCGAAGCAGGGCAAGATCCGCTGGACGAGCCACCGCGACCTGGCCCGCATGTGGGAGAGAGCCTTTCGCCGCACCCAGATGCCCCTCGCCTATTCCGCCGGCTTCTCTCCGCGGCCGAAGGTGAGCTTCGGGCTCGCCCTGTCCACCGGCCACGAATCGGTGGCCGAGTACCTCGACGTCGAGCTCGATCCGGAGCGGGTGGTCGGGCTCGACATCGCCTCGCTGCCCGACCGCCTGACGGCAGCGCTTCCCGGTGGAGTCGACGTCATGGCTGGCGCCGTCATCGACGAGGCGGCGGGATCGCTGCAACACGAGGTCACCTCGTGCCGCTACGAGCTCGTAGCGGCCGGCGCCGGCATCGACGAGCTGCGCGAGCTGGCCACCGGGGCGCTCGCCGCCGACGCCCTGGTTGTCACCCGCCACCGCAAGGGCCAAGCCGTCACCGACGACATCCGGCCCGCCATCCTGTCACTCGCCGTTGTCGAAGAGGTCGACGGCGGCGTCCTGATCACCGCCGAGGTGGCGACCCAGCCCCGGGGGCTGCGCCCGGCCGAGCTGCTGGCAGCGCTGTCTGCGGACCTCGTCGAGGTCCGGGTGCGCAGGACCCACCAATGGATTTCGTGCGCCGACGGCGCGCGGGAGGAACCCATCCCCCTCCGGCGCGACGTCCATGACGCACCACCTGCTCCGGAACTGGAGCGGGTGTCATGAGAAGGGACTCCTCCCATGTCCGATCCCGTCTCCGGGCGCGCCACCGCGCCACCGGGTGGATTGAACGCATCAGGACAGCCGCAGCCGTCGGCGCCGTCTTCTGAGCGTCCGCCCGGGGGCGGAGACACCGGCGCAGCGCAGGTCGAGGGCGTAGCAGGAGCGGCCGGAGGCGCCGGCGCCGCCAAGCGCCGGCGCGGGTCCCGCGGAGGCCGGGGCCGCAGGTCGGGTGGGGCTGCCAAGGGCTCCGGCCCGGAAGCCGCCGACGGTGCCGCGCCGGGCGGGGGTCGTGGCACCACCGCGGACGAGGCCCCAGGGGCCGGCCTCGCTCCTGCCGCCCCCTCCCGCCGGCCGAAGATCGGCGACACGCGGCCGGCACCCGCTCCGCCGCCGGAGCCTCGCATCGGCGACACCCGTCCAGCACCGCCGCCGGGATCGGGCGACGGTGATGCGGTTCCCGCAGGCGAAGCGGCCGGGGGGGCCAAGGTGGGCAAGAAGAAGCGCCGACGGGGCGGGCGGGGCAGAAGTGGCGGGGCCCGTGAGGGAGCCGTCGAGGTGGTTCGGGGCGAGCAGGGGTCGGCGGACCAGCTGGAGGAGCCAATCGAGGTCGATCCGGAGACGGTCGAGCTCAGGCGGGGCAAGGAGCGCAACGGCCGGCCCCTGGGCCGGTACCTGATGGCGGTGCACGTGCGGCCGCACGCGACCCAGATCGCGGTGCTGGAGGGGCGGGCCCTGATCGAGCACTACGTGTCCCGTCCCACCGACGACGCCAGCCAGATCGACGGCAACATCTACCTGGCCAAGGTGCAGAACGTCCTGCCCGGCATGGAGGCGGCCTTCGTCGACATCGGCACCCCGAAGAACGCGGTGCTCTACCGGGGCGACGTCCGCTACGACCCCGACGACGTCGAGGGCGGAAAGGGTGCCTCTGGGCGCTTGACCGCCGACACCCGGATCGAACAACTGCTGCGGCCGGGCCAGACCATCGTCTGCCAGGTGACGAAGAACCCCATCGGCACCAAGGGCGCCCGGCTGACCCAGGAGGTGTCCCTGCCGGGCCGCTTTGTCGTGCTCATACCGAACTCCGACACCTACGGCATCTCCAAGAGGCTGGGCGACGAGGAGCGCCGGCGTCTCCGGCGCATCCTGGACGAGGTGAAGCCCGAGCACCACGGGATCATCGTGCGGACGGCGGCCGAGACCACCACGGCCGACGAGCTGCGCCGGGACGTGGTGCGCCTCCTCAAGCAGTGGGAGGCCATCGAGGCCGCGGCCAAGCGCTCCAAGGCTCCGGCGCTGCTCTACAAGGAGCCCGACCTCGCCGTGCGGGTGATCCGCGAGGAGTTCAACAAGCAGTACCGGGGCGTGGTCATCGACGACCGCGCCCTGTACGAGGAGGTGCGGGAATACGTCGTCAGCATCACTCCCGAGCTGGCCGACCGCGTCGAGTTCTACGACCACGACCAGGACCCCCTGCCCATCTTCGAGCGGTTCCACATCCACGAGCAGCTGCACAAGGCGCTCGACCGCAAGGTGTGGCTGCCGTCGGGAGGCTCCCTCATCATCGAGAGGACCGAGGCGCTCACCGTCATCGACGTCAACACGGGCAAGAACGTGGGCACCTCCAACCTGGAGGAGACCGTGTTCCGGAACAACCTCGAGGCGGCCGACGAGATCGCCCGCCAGCTCCGCCTCCGCGACATCGGCGGGATCATCGTCATCGACTTCATCGACATGGAGATCAAGCCGAACCGCGAGCAGGTGATGCGGTCCTTCCGGGAGGCACTGGCTCGGGACAAGACCCGCACCCAGGTGTTCGACATCTCCGAGCTGGGCCTGGTGGAGATGACGCGCAAGCGGGTGAGCGAGGGCCTGGTCGAGTCGTTCAGCCAGGTCTGCCCCACCTGCGTGGGGCGCGGTCTGGTCTTCGACGACACTCTGCTGTAGGCGCCCGCCGCCGGCCTTGGCCCACAACCGGGCCGCTCCTGTACGATGGCCGGCTGTTGTCCAGCGGCCGGAGGCCTGGGTGTACGCAGTCATAAAGACGGGTGGCAAGCAGTACCGGGTCGTCGAAGGCGAGCGCCTCGATGTCGAGCGGGTCACGGCCGACGGCGACGAGGTCTCCTTCACTCCGGTGCTCCTGGTCGACGGCGACACCGTGGTCGCCTCCGCCGGCGATCTGGCCGGCGCGTCGGTGGCCGCCCGCGTGGTGGGCGAGGTCAAGGGCCCGAAGATCCGCGGCTTCACCTACAAGAACAAGACCAACCAGCGCCGACGCTGGGGGCACCGCCAGAAGTACACGACGATCGAGATCACAGGCATATCGAGGGGTAGCTGACATGTCGAAGACGAAGGGCGGCGGGTCCACCCGCAACGGCCGCGACTCCCAGGCCAAGCGACTGGGCGTCAAGGTCTTCGATGGCCAGACGGTCACGGCCGGAGCCATCATCATCCGCCAGCGGGGCACCCGTTTCCACCCGGGCGAGAACGTCGGTCGCGGCGGTGACGACACCCTGTTCGCCTTGGCCGAGGGCAAGGTCAAGTTCGGCGCCCGCAAGGGCCGCAAGCTGGTCGACGTGCTGCCCGACGAGAGCGCCGAAGCCGCAGCGGTCTGACCCCGGCCCTCCGGGGAACAGGCGGCCGCGCTTGCCATGTCCGCGTTCGTCGACGAGGCCCAGGTCCATGTGAAGGCGGGCAACGGGGGCGCGGGATCGGTGTCGTTCCGAAGGGAGGCGCACGTCCCCAAAGGCGGCCCCGACGGCGGCGACGGGGGCAGAGGCGGTGACGTCTGGCTGGTGGCCGACCGCAACGTCGCCTCCCTCCTCGCCTTCAAGGACCATCCCCACCGCGCCGCCGGCAGCGGCACCCACGGCGCCGGCAAAGGGCGCCACGGCTCCCGGGGTGGCGACCTGATGGTGGCGGTGCCGGAGGGGACGGTGGTGCGCGACCTCGAGGGCCGGGTGGTGGCCGACCTCGTCCACGCCGGCGATCGCTACCTGGCAGCCAAGGGGGGCGCCGGCGGTCGCGGCAACGCCCGCTTCCTGTCCAACCGCCGGCGGGCGCCGGCGTTCGCGGAGCAGGGCGAGGTGGGGGAGGAGCGCTACCTCGACCTCGAGCTCAAGCTCATGGCCGACGTGGCCCTGGTGGGCCTGCCCAACGCCGGCAAGAGCACCTTCATCTCCCGGGTCTCGGCCGCCAAGCCCAAGATCGCCGACTATCCCTTCACCACCCTGGAGCCTCACCTCGGGGTGGTTCGCTTCGGCGGCCACGAGTTCGTGCTGGCCGACATCCCCGGGCTCATCGAGGGTGCCAGCGAGGGCCGCGGGCTCGGGCACCGCTTCCTGCGCCACGTGGAGCGGGCGCGGGTGCTGCTGGTGCTGTTGGACCTGGCCTCGCTCGACGGGCGGTCACCGGAGGAGCAGCTGTCGGTGCTCATCGGGGAGCTGGGCCGCTACCGGCCCGAGCTGCTCGACCGTCCCCGCCTGGTGGTGGGCTCCAAGGCCGACGCCGCCCAAGATCAGGCGGGATGGGAGGGCCTGAGGGTGTCGGCCCTCACCGGCGAGGGGCTGGCGCAGGTGCTCGGCAGGCTGGTCGACCGTGTCGCCGAGGCACGGGCCCAGGCTCCGACGGCTGATACCTTCGTCGTTCACCGCCCCGAGCCCGAAGGGATACGGGTCGAGCGGGGCGACGACGGCTCCTTCGTGGTGCTGGGGCGGCCGGCGGCGAGGGCGGTGGCGGTGAGCGATCTCACCAATGCCGACGCGCTCGCCTTCGTGCAGCACCGGCTGAAGCAGCTAGGGGTCGACAAGGCGCTGGCCCGGGCGGGAGTGCGCGAGGGTGACCTGGTCCGCATCGGAGGCTTCGCCTTCGAGTACGAGCCCGGCTGACATGCTCGCCGTCGTCAAGGTCGGCACCTCGTCCATCACCAGCCCCTGCGGCGTCATCGACCGCGACGCGGTGGCCAAGCTGTGCGACGAGGTGGCGGCGCTGCGAGCGCAGGGTCACCAGATGGTGGTGGTGACCTCGGGGGCCATCGCCGCCGGCCTGCCGGCGCTGCAGATGAGCCGGCCGTCGGACCTGGCCACGCTCCAAGCCGTCGCCGCCGTCGGCCAGAGCCGTCTCATGCGGGTCTACGACGAGGTCTTGCAGGGCCATGGCCTGGTGGGTGGGCAGGTGCTGCTGGCGCCGCTCGACTTCGTCCACCGTTCCCAGTACCTCCACGCCCGCCAGACGGTGCTGCGCCTGCTCGAGCTGGGCGTGATCCCCATCGTGAACGAAAACGACGCCATCGCCGACGACGAGATCCGCTTCGGTGACAACGACCGGCTGGCGGCGCTGGTTGCCCACCTGGTGGGGGCCGACACCCTGGTCCTGCTCACCGACACCCCCGGCCTCTACACCGCCGACCCGCGCCTGCACGAGGACGCGTCTCTCATCGAGGAGATCCTGGAGGTCGACCACGAGCTCGAGCAGGTGGTGGCCGGCGGCATCGGCTCCGACAGGGGCAGCGGGGGAATGGCCTCCAAGCTGGCGGCGGCCAAGATCGCGGCCTGGTCGGGGGTGCGGGCGGTCATCGCCGGCGCGGCGCGACCGGGGGTGCTCGCCGCCGCTCTCGCCGGCGAGCCCGGCGTCGGCACCGTTTTGCGCCCACGCGACCGGCGCCTGCCTGCCCGCAAGCTCTGGATCGCGTTCGCCGTCGGCGCCTCGGGAACGGTGGTGGTCGACGACGGAGCCCGCCGCGCCCTCATCGAGCGCAACACCTCGCTGTTGCCGGCCGGCGTGACGGGGGTGGAGGGGCGGTTCGACGCCGAGGCGGCGGTGGAGATCGCCGGCGCCGACGGCAAGGTCTTCGCCAAGGGCCTCGTCCGCCACGGAGCGGTCCGCATCCGGGAGTGGGCCGGGCGGCGCACGGCCGAGCTGCCCCCGGACCTCGCCCACGAGATCGTCCACCGCGACGACCTCGTCATGCTCCCCTGAGTGGCTCAGCTGGTGGCCGTTCCGCCTTCCACCTGCGCCGTGCCGGCGCCCTCGGCCGGCGCTGCCTCGAGGCCGAGCTGGGCCCGGATCTGGCTGAGGCGGGCCTGGGCCTCGGAATCCATGGCCGCCTTTTCGACCTCCAGCATCCGGGACTCCACCGTCTCACCCTGGATCTCCGACGTCCCGAGCGCCTTGGCGTAGCGGGTCTCGATCTTGTCCCGGACCTCGTCGAAGGTGGGGACGTCCTGGCCCACCGTCTCCGACAGCGAGGCCATGGCCTTGTTCATCTGCTCCTGCATCTTGGCCTGGTCGAGCTGAGAGAGGAGCTTCTGGCGCTCCGTGAGCCGCTGCTGGAGCACGACGGAGTTCTGTTGCACCGCTCCCTTGGCCCGGTCCGACGCCTGGGTGGCGGCCAGGTGCTGCTCCTTCAGCGACTCGACCTGCTTCTCCACGGCGATGAGCCGGTCGGCGAAGGACTGGGCGGCGTTGGTGAGCTCGGTGGCGCGCTTGGTGTCACCCTGTTTCTGGGCGTCGTCGGCCATGAGGACGGCCTGGCGCGCCTTGGCGTTCAACCCCTCGAGCTCCTGCATGGCCCGGTTGAGCTGCATCTCGGTCTGCTTCTGGTTGGCGATGACGTTGGCCGCCTGCTCCTTGAGCCGGCGGTGCTGGTCCTGGGCCTCGATGATCGCCTGCTCCAGCTGCACCTTGGGGTCGGCGACCTCGTTGAACTTCCCGGTGAGGGCGGCGGTGATGTAGCGGCCGATGCGCCGCAGCAGTCGGATCATGCCGGCCAGGTTAGGCCGCTACCCCGTCGCCGTCGTGCCCTGTGGCCGTTCTGTCTCCTCCAGGGCCTGACGGAGGGATTCCAGTTCGACCACCACCCCCTCCACGTCCTCGCTGAGTGGCCCGAGGTCGCTCACGTCGGCCGCGTTGAGCGAGATCTCCAGCGATCTCGCCACCGCCTCGTTGAGCTGGGCATTGAGCAGGCGGAGCCGGTCGGTGGCATCCTCGGCGACTCGCCGAAGGCGCTCCACCGAAGCCAGTTGCGCCTCTATGGCTTTCTGCGTGCGCGCCAGCGAGCCGGCCGCGAGGTCGTCGCCTCGGGCCCGCCGGCGCTCGTCTTGCACCTCGACCAGTTGCCGGCGGATGTGCGGCTCGTCGAGAGTCTGCAGCGCCCCGACCAGGGCGTCGCCCTGGCACGCGATGCGCCAGCACTCGGACACGCCGTCGCCGATGCGCCGGCCGATCACCCGTAGGCGTTCCTGGATCACGCCCGACTGCGACCGGCGCACCACATCGTCGAACCGGCGCTGGGCGTTCAGCGCATCGGCCACGAACCGGCGCCAGGGCTCCTGCACCGCCATCGGGTTGATGCGTTCGTCCTGCTGGCGACGAGGCACGGCCAGGGCCACCCGGGCGGCCCAGGCGGCCGCCCCGGCCAGTACCGCCAGCGGGCCCAGGCCACCGATGATGCCGACCGCGGTGCCCGCGCCGGCCAGCAGGATGGCCGACGGCGACACCACCGCCTCGGCCACCGCTCGGGTCCTCACCCGCTCCGGTAGGCGAGCGATCATCGTCAGAAGTTGGAGATGACGGCCGTGAAGACCTTGTTGATGGTCTGGGGGTCGCTGGCGTCGTAGCTCGCGGCGTTGGTCGCCTCGGCCAATCGCTTCAGTACGTTTTTGTCCGCATCGCTGCCGTAGGCGATGGTGAACAACCTCACGGGCGATCTGGCCTGTCCCTCGGAACCGGCCCGCAGCTTGGCGATGGTGGCGTTGAGATCGTTGAAGTCGTCCTCGTTGCGGCCGTCGGTGAGCAGCACCACGGCGTTGATCCGCTCAGGGTCGTACTGGGCCTTCATGAACTCGAAGGACGCGATGGAGGTGGTGTAAAGCGGAGTGCCCTCGGTGGGGACGAGGTTGTTGATGCGGCTGGCGATGGTCTCTCGGTTCTGGGAGATCTCGCCGATGGGAACCAGGTCGAGGAAGTCGCGGGGCTCCCTGGGCGAGATGTTCGTGGAGAAGATCCGCAGTCCCACCTGGTCCTCCGCCTTGAACTGGGACAGCGCCTCGACGGAGGCCCGCTTGGCGAGGTCGAGTTTGGTCTCACCACCTTCGACCTCCTCGCCCATCGACCCCGACACGTCGACCACCAGCAGCACCTTGGCCGCCTTGCGCTGCTCCCCCCACTTGTCGAGCAGCCGGCTGAGGACGTCGGGCGCGGGGACGCCCAGAGTCGTCTGCGGCTGACCCGGGTCGACGCCGTTGGCGCGGACGATTGGCTCACCGACCGCCACGGACGGATTGCCGGGGCGGAAGCCGAACTGCAGCACCTTGCGCTGGTTGGCAGGCTGTTGCACGAAGGCCTCGAAGGCGCGAGCCGCGGTCTTCTGCTCGTCTTTCACCCAGCTGGCGTCGAGAACGAAGAAGGGGTTGTCGCTGAAGAGCGTCCCGTCTTTCGGGTAGACGGCGACGAGCGGAACCCGGGGCTTCCGCGGCTGTTCACCGGGGTCGAGGATGCCGTCGGGATTGCCGGCGTTGTAGTCGAGGATCGACTTCTCCTCGACGGCGACGGCAGAGATGTACGTGAGCCCGGCCCCGGCACGGTCGTTTCGGTACAGGCCGTTGAGGAAGGTCGGCGTGATGTCGCCGTAGTGCACTACCGACGACTCGACGCCTCGCATGAAGGCGTCCACGTCGGGGCGGCCGAGGTCTTCGAGGGTGAGGTCACTCTGCTTGCCGGTCGCCGCGTAGTACTGGGCGATCGTGGCCGACAGCCCGCTGGTCGAGAAGTTGGGGTTCGTCTTGCCCAGCTTGAACGCACCCCACTCGGGGTGCCCCTTGCTGGCCCAGCCTTCCGGGCTCTTGGCCAGGGCGAGCAGGTCGGCGAAGCCGATCGGGGTCTCCGGGTACCCGAGAGCGTCGGCCATGGGTTTGGGCATGGCGATCACGAGGGGCGTGACCATGAACGGCTTGGCGTCGTCGGGGGCCATGGGTTTGGCGCCCTTGGCCTGCAGCCTGTGGTTGAGGATCGCGCCCCACGAGCTGGCCGACGGTGACCAGATCACCGGCCGGGGGCCGTCGGTACCGGGGGTCGGCCAGCCATCGGCGAGCAGGGTGGCCCCGACACCAGAGGAGGTCTTGTTGACCCGCACGAAGGCACACGGCTCGGCCTTTCTGGCCCCGTCACTGTCGTTGAACTTTTCGGCCAGCTCGGTTAGCAGGTCGAACTTCTCCGGCGACACGGCCATGTCGACGGCCGCGCAGCCGGAGGGGACGTCGCCGCCGGCGCGGTCCGAGTCGACGTCGACGTCGCAGGCGCCGGCCAGCAGCGCCAGGACCATCACCAAAAGCGACAACCGACGCCGTCTCAACTCAGTCGTCCCCGCAGAGCCAATAGCACGCCGGGCGAGGGTAGCCCGTCGTCGCCCGATCCCGGACCCGCCCAACCTTCCGACAGGAGCGATCGCGCTGTCGCCTCCTTGTCGAAGGAGCGGGGGAGCTTCCCGGTGGTGGCCAGAACCGCATCGACGCTGGTGGTCGGCGCGGGATTCACCACGGTCACCGTCGGCGGAGGCGTTCCGGCTGTCGCCGCCGTCGTGAGATAGACGGCGACGTCGGGAGCTTGGATCAAGAACCGTTGGAGGTCCGTGGCGTTGCGGGCTCTCGCCTGCCCGACGCGGGCTTCGAGGTTGGCCAAGAGGTCTTCGGCCCGGTCGAGGTCGTTGCTCGCGTAGCTGGCGTCTCCGAAGAACCCGTTCAGCACGGCGGCGCGCACGAACAGCCCGGACGGCGATTCAGGGGTGTCGGCGCCGATCAACAAGCGGGGATCCTGGTCGACCGCATCGGCGAGGCACTTCCATGACGGCGTGGCTGCACATGCCGGCGGCAGCCGGCCCTGTTTTGCGACCGCCACGACCGGTGTACGTCCCAGGGCCTCGAACCCGGTGAAGAGCGTTGCCTTGTTCGCGAGCTTGCGGGCATCGTCGACCATCGCCGCCCACGGTCCAGGAGCGAGCCACGCCAGAAGTTCAGTCTCGTCCGGCCCGCGGGCGGCTATCAACCGGTCGGTTGTCGTACCGGCCGGCTCGACCACAGCAGCGGGGATCGACTGGCAAACCGGGCCGAGCTCGGAGGCGCACACGACGGTGCCGGCGGCCTTGCTCCCGCCGGAGGCGCCGCCCGGCAGGCCGTAGCGGTAGACGAACGCACCGGCCACCATGCTCACGGCCGCCACGAGGGCCAGGACCCGCGCGATCATCAGCCGCCCATCACCGCCTCCGCCGTCGGCACGGGGGCCGCCGGCGGGGGCACGACGTCTTCGGCCAGCAACTCCATCAGCTGTTCGTTCGTGGGCTCGCTGATCGTCACCAGCCGGCTGGCCTGGTGGGCCATGGCGGATTCGAACAGGTTGCGGGCCAGCCTGCCGTTGCCGAACCCCTTGTCCCGCGGCTGGCTCTGGAAGTACCGGCTGGCCGCCGCCTTGGCCTCCGCGCCACAGGTGTAGGACGACTTCTTGCACATCGACTCGAAGATGCTCACCAGCTCGTCATTGGTGTAGTCCGGGAAGTGGATGGTCTTGGGGAAGCGCGACCGCAGCCCCGGGTTCGACTCCACGAACTTGTGCATCTCGTCGGGGTAGCCGGCGGCCACCACCACGATGTCGTCGCGGTGGTCCTCGATCAGCTTGACCAGGGTGTCGGTGGCCTCCTGGCCGAAGTCCTTGTCGCCCCCCCGGGCCAGCGCGTACGCCTCGTCGATGAGCAGCACCCCCCCCAGCGCCGAGTCGAACACCTCCTTGACCTTGAGCGCGGTCTGGCCCACGTACCCGGCCACCAGCCCGGCCCTGTCCGTCTCCACCAGATGGCCCTTCTCCACCACCCGCAAGGTGCGGTAGATCTGAGCCAGCAGGCGCGCCACCGTGGTCTTGCCGGTTCCGGGGTTGCCGGTGAAGACGAGGTGGCGGCTCGACTCGACCACGGGCAAACCCCGGTCCTCCCGGAGCTTTTGCACCTGCAACAGGTTCGTCACGAGCTTCACCTCGGCCTTCACCGGCGCCAGGCCGATCAGCCCGTCCAGCTCCGCCAGCAGCTCCTCGATGGGCCGAGCCGGCTCCTCGGGCGCGGGTGACCGCGCCGCGGCGGCATCGCTGGCCGGCGCGCCTGCGGCTCCACCGGGGCGGGGAAGGCCCCTGCGGTCGAGGGCGCGCAGCAACACGTTGCGGAAGCGCTCCACCGCCGCGAGCTCGCTCTCGCTGGCGACGGCGTCCAGCGCGCAGACGTTGTGGGCCAGCCGGATGGCGCGCTCGTAGTAGGTCCACGCATGGCGGGTGCGCTGGCGGCGGTCCGTCTCCACCAAGATGTCGAAGAGCAGTGAGGGAGCGGCCAACCAGCTGCGCTTTCCAGCCACCAGCTGGGCTTCCCGCACGTCGTCGGGCGTGGCGTAGGCCGGAAGGGACGGCAAGCGGGAGGCGAAGGCGCCGATCAACGCCCAGAGCTCGGCATCGGTGTGGCGCCCGTCGGCATCGACCACAGCGGCCACCAGGTTGAAGGCCTCGACGGTGACGTCCATCGGTGGCTTGTCGGGCGGCATCCCGGGCACGATGTCGTGCGCGATCTGCGCGAGCACCGGCGACAGGTCGTCGATGAACTGGCGCACGGGCGCTTCCAGCAGGTCGTCCATGGGGCCGTCAGTCTGCCTGGCCGGGCCGGCGGAGCCGGACCACCGCCCGGCCAGCAAGGGCCACGGCCATCCTCTCCACCTGCGGTGGGGGAGTCGCCGCGACCTCCAGGGTCACGTAGGACCGCCCGACCAGGACGTGCAGCGTCGCCGTCTCCTCGACGTAGATGGCTCTGTCTCCCAAGCCCGGCTCTTCCTTGGCATTGGGGTACTGGCCGAGCACGGCATCGAAGCGGGCGCCGGCGCTGAAGCCGGTCCGGCGCACCTCGTCGGCCATGTCGGTGGTACGCACCAGCTCCACCAGCACGGCCTTCGAGTCGTCGTGGGTGGCCCAGGCGCAACCGCTGCGCCCCGCCAGGGCATCGGTGGCCGAGGATTGGCTCGCCGCTGGTCCCGCCACCGGCCCCTGCAGGATCTGTTCCACCTCGGTCTTCGCCAGGAGCTGGCAGGCGGCCAGGCGGCGAGGCTGGCCTTCGGCATCGCCGCACCCGCTCTGCACCAGGCCGGCGAGCACCAGCACCGCCATCATCAACGACCTCGCCGGCCTGTGGCACGGGCGCCGGTACATTGACGACATGGCGACCACGCAACTCAGCCTCCCAGACCTCGGCCGGAGAGCCAAGGCCGCCTCCCGCGCCCTCGCTCTCGTGCCCACCGCAGCCAAGGACTCGGGCCTCCAGGAGGGGGCTGACCTTCTTCAGTCACGCGTGGGGGAGATCCTGGAGGCCAACGGCGCCGACGTCTCCCGCGCCCAGGAGGCGGGGACGGTGCCGGCGGTGGTGGACCGGTTGCGGCTCGACGAGAGCCGGCTGGAAGGGATGGCAGCCGGGCTGCGTGACATCGCCGGGTTGCGCGATCCGGTGGGGGAGGTGCTCGAGGGCTGGACCCGGCCGAACGGGATCCACATCGACCGCGTCCGGGTCCCCCTCGGTGTGGTCGGGATCATCTACGAGAACCGACCGAACGTCACCAGCGACGCCGCCGGGCTCTGCGTCAAGTCCGGTAACGCCGCCTTCCTCCGCGGCTCGTCGGCGGCGATCGACTCGAACCGAGCCATCGCCGCGGTGCTCAGAGAGGGCTTCGCGAAGGCGGGCCTGCCGGAGGACTCGGTCGTCCTGGTGGAGGACACCTCCCGCCAGTCGGCGACGGAGTTCATGCGGCTGCGAGGGATCATCGACTGCCTCATCCCGCGGGGCGGCCCCTCGCTCATCTCCGCCGTGCTCGAGCACGCCACCGTCCCCTACGTGATCGACGGCGACGGTAACTGCCATGTGTACGTCGACGCCTCCGCCGACCTCGAGATGGCGGTGGCGCTGGTGCACAACGCTAAGACGTCGCGGCCGTCGGTCTGCAACGCGGCGGAGTCGCTGGTGGTGCACGAAGCAGTGGCGGAGCGCTTCTTGGCCATGGCGGCCACCGCCCTGGAGGGCGTCGAACTGGTGGGCGACGAGGCGGCGCAACGGATCCTGCCGTCGATCGGCCAGGCTTCGGAGGAGGACTTCGGACGGGAGTTCCTCGACCTGAAGATGAGCGTGGCCGTGGTCCGGTCGCTGGACGATGCCATCACCCACGTGAACCGGTTCGGCTCCGGCCACAGCGAGGCGATCGTCACCACCGACCTCGTCGCCGCCCGCCGCTTCGTCCGCGAGGTGGACGCCGCGGCGGTGCTGGTGAACGCGTCCACCCGCTTCGTCGACGGCGGCGAGTTCGGCTTCGGCGCCGAGATCGGCATCTCGACCCAGAAGCTCCACGCGCGAGGTCCGATGGGCCTGCGTGAACTGACGACGACCAAGTACCTCATCCACGGCAACGGCCAGATCAGGGTCTGAAACTAGACCGGACGGTCAAGGAGCAGCGGTAGGCTGACCCGATGTCCGTGGCCATGAACCCGCCTTGGCGCTTCGACTCCGTGGCCGCGGTGCGCGACGGGCTACAGGGCGTCGACTACCTCTCCGACGAGGGCATCGCCGGCGTCGTCTACCTGGCCGACCGCCTCGGGAAGCCGGTGCTGGTGGAGGGGCCGGCCGGTACCGGTAAGACCGAGCTGGCCAAGAGCACCGCTCGCATGACCGGGGCCCGGCTCATCCGCCTGCAGTGCTACGAGGGGTTGGACGAGGCCAAGGCGCTGTACGAGTGGAACTACAAGAAGCAGCTCCTCCGCATCCAGGCCCAGCGGGTGGGCGAGGAGGCCGGCGCCGGCGGCTGGAGCGAGATCGAGGACGACATCTTCAGCGAGGACTTCCTGCTCACCCGCCCGCTGCTCGAAGCCATCCGGTCCCCCGAACCGGTGGTGCTGCTGATCGACGAGGTGGACCGGGTGGAGGTGGAGACCGAAGCCCTGTTGCTCGAGGTGCTGTCGGACTATCAGGTGTCGATCCCCGAGCTCGGCACGGTGGAGGCCGCCTCCATCCCGCTGGTCTTTCTGACCTCCAACAACACCCGTGAACTGTCTGAGGCGTTGAAGCGGCGCTGCCTCTACCTGCACCTCGACTACCCGACGCTGGAGCGGGAGAAACAGATCGTCCTCACCCGGGTGCCGGACGTGTCGGACCATCTTGCCGACCAGATCGTGCGCATCGTGCGCTCGATCAGAAGCCTCGAGCTGAAAAAGCACCCGTCGGTGTCGGAGACCATCGACTGGGCCCGCACCCTGGTGCTGCTCGGACTGGACAACATCGATGCGGATCAGGCCAAGCAGACCCTGCACATCCTGCTCAAGTACCAGTCCGACATCGCCAAGGCCGCGAAGGAGCTCAGCGTCAACGGCGCCCGCTGAGCGTCCGGCGCGAGATCGATGATCAACCTGCTGGCCGGGTTCATCCAGGAGCTGCGCGACGCCGGACTACCGGTCTCGCTGACCGAGAACCTCGATGCCATGGAGGCACTGCGCCACGTCCCCCTCGACGACCGCGAGGCGTTCAAGTACGCGCTGGCCGCCACCCTCGTGAAGAACAACAGCCACTGGAAGACCTTCGAGACCGTGTTCGAGGTCTACTTCTCGTTGCGCGGGCCGCACTACGCGATCGCCGGGCTCGACGAGGGCGACGAGAAGGTGGCAGAGCTGGTGAGCGAGATGCTGGGCCATGGGGAAGGCGGCGCCGGCATGGAGGCCCTGTCGCCCGAGGAGCTGGCCGAGATGCTCTACCGCGCCCTGCAGGACGCGGACGAGGCGATGATGCAAGCCATCGCCCGACACGCGGTGCAGCGGTTCGCCGGCATGGAGCCGGGGCGTCCCGTGGGCGGCACCTATTACCTGTACCGCACGCTGCGCAACCTCGACCTCGACGGGGTGCTGGAGAAGCTGCTGGCCGAGGCCCAGGACTCCTCGGACGGACTGAGCGAACTCGAAGAGCGGCTCGTCCGAGACGAGTACGAGCACAGGATGGACAAGCTGCGCAAGGAGATCGAGGCCGAGATCCGCCGGCGCCTGGTAGCCGACCGCGGAGCCGAGGCGATGGCAAAGACGCTGCGCCGGCCGCTGCCGGAAGAGGTCGACTTCATGCACGCCAGCCGGGAGGAACTGGCCATGATGCGCCGGGCCATCCACCCCCTCACCCGGCGACTGGCGGTGCGGCTGGCCCGCAAGCGGCGCCACGGCCGCAGGGGCCCCCTCGACTTCCGCGACACGGTCCGGCACTCGCTGTCCTACGGCGGTGTGCCGGCAGAGCCCAAGTTCAAGTACCCACGGCCGTCGAAGCCGGAGATCGTGGTCATCGCCGACATCTCCGGGTCGGTGGCTGCTTTCGCCCGGTTCACGTTGCAGTTCGTCTACGCCATGAGCACCCAGTTCTCCAAGGTGCGCAGCTTCGTGTTCATCGACGGCATCGACGAGGTGACCAGGTTCTTCGACGGCGTGGACGACGTGATGGACGCCGTCCACCGCATCAACACCGAAGCAGACGTCATCTGGGTCGACGGCCACTCCGACTACGGCCACGCACTGGAGACCTTCTGGGACCGGTGGGGCAGGGACATCACCCAGAAATCCAGCGTGATCCTGCTGGGCGACGCCCGCAACAACTACCACGCCTCGGGCGCATGGGTGGTGAAGGAGATCGAACAGCGGGCTCGGCACGTCTACTGGCTCAACCCCGAACCCCGGGCCTACTGGGACACCGGCGACTCCATCGTGAGCGAGTACGGCGCCCACTGCGACGGCGTGTTCGAGTGCCGCAACCTGAAACAGCTCGAGCGCTTCGTGGAGCAGCTGGCCTAGCTCTTGACCGCTCCGTTGCCGGCGAGGGTGTCGCCGCTGCCGAAGAGCTCGCGCATGCCCCCCAGGGCGCCGAGCACGGCCATCGCCTCGGTGGGGAGGAAGACCTTCGTGGCCTGGCCGTCGGCCACCTTGGCCAGCGTCTCCAGGTACTTGATGGCCAAGACGTCCGCGGTGGGGTTGCCGGTGTGGATGGCGTCGTAGACCTTGCGGATCGCTTCGGCCTCGCCCTCGGCCACAGCCACCTGCCGGTACTTCTCGGCTTCAGCCCATGCCCTGGTGGCCTCCGCCTGGCCCTCGGCGTCGAGGATCTGGGACTGGCGGTGCCCCTCGGCGGCAAGGATCTTCGACTGCTTGTCGCCCTCGGCCCTGGCGATGGCCGCCTCGCGGTCGCCCTGGGCGGTGGTGACGGTGGCCCGCCGCGTCCGCTCGGCCTTCATCTGCTCGTGCATGGCCGACATCACGTCCGAGGGCGGGTCGATGCGCTGGATCTCCACCCGCACCACCTTGGTGCCCCACTTGTCGGTGGCATCGTCGAGGATGTTGCGCAGCTGGGTGTTGATGGTGTCACGGGAGGTGAGGGCCTCGTCGAGCTGCATGTCGCCGACGACGTTGCGGAGGTTGGTCTGGGCCAGCTTGGTCACCGCCAGGTAGAAGTCGACCACGTTGTAGACGAGCCGCTGGGGGTCGGTGGCCTCGTAGTAGACGACGGCGTCGACCGAGACCACCACGTTGTCGGAGGTGATCACCTCCTGGGGCGGGATGTCCACCACCCGCTCCCGCATGTCGACCCGCACCATGCGGTCGATGAAGGGGAAGATGAGGCGGAGCCCCGGCTCGACTGTGGCGTGGTACTTCCCGAGGCGCTCCACCAGCCCCCGTTCGAACGGGCGGATCACTTTGACGCCGCTCACCACCACCATGAAGAAGATGAAGGCGATGGCGGCAAGGAGAACGACGAAGGGCATGGCTATGACACTCCTTGTGCGGGAAGGGCCGTGGGCGGCTCTTCCAGGGGTAGGACAACCAGCCGGGTTCCATCGACGCGGGTGACGAGGACGGTGGAGCCTTTGGGGATCGGCATTCCGGTGAGGCTCTCGGCCCGCCACTCCTCCCGGTCCAGACGTATGACACCCGTCGCTCCCGATCCCGGCCCGATCTCCTGCACCACCAGTGCCTCCCGGTTGACCCAGCGGTTGGCGCCACTGGTGGAGCTGGGGGTACGGGCATCGAGCTGGCGGGCCAGCGGTCGCATGGCCGCGAAGCTGGCGACGGAGGCACCCAAAAAGACCAGCCACTGGACGGTGAGCGGCGCGCCGGCGAAGGCCGTGACGGTCGCCAACAGCGCACCGAAGGCGAACGGCGCCAAGAAGAACGACCCGGCCAGAGCCAGCTCGCCGGCGGTGAAGCCGATGACGGCCAGCATCCAGATCCACCGCCACGTCTCAGGCTCGTTCCAGCCCATGGGAAAAGGGTACGTCCCCGCAGCCCCGATTGGTGCCGCGTGTGCTAGTTCGAGCCGGTGCCCCGACAGGCGAAGTCAACCACTCCCTTCTCGGTGACCGACGTCCAGGAGCTGGCGGCGTCCGCCGAGGAGGTCTACTCCCTTCTGGCCGATCCTTCGCGGCGACCGGAGTGGATGACGGAGCTGAAGAGTGTCGAGGGAACGGGCTCGGGGCGGCGGGTCGAGGTGGGGGACCGCTTCGAGGGCGTGAGCTCGATCCTGTTCCACGACTTCATCGGCGTGAGCGAGATCAAGGCGGCCGAACCCCCCGTGCGCCTCGACGAGGAGGTGGTCATCGGTGCCCGCTTCACCAGCGTCTGGGAGCTGAGCGAGGTGGCCCCGAGCCGGACGCGCCTGCGCCACGTGCTGGAGGTGCAGTTCCCGGGCGGGCCCTTCAGCTGGCTCGAACGCCTGATCCTGCGCCGGAGGCTCCAGCGGATGCAACGCCAGAGCCTGGTGAACCTGTCCGCCCGTTGCCGCCAGGACCCCGGCTGAACCGGTTCAGAGGTGCAGGCCGCACTCCGTCTTCTCCGAACCCGGCCACCGCCCCGCTCGAGGATGCTCTCCCGGTGCAACCGGACGGGTGGTGGGAGCGCAGCCGATGGAGGCATAACCCTGGTCCAACAGCGGGTTGTACGGGACACGGTGCTGGACGAGGTAGTTGGACACGTCGAGGTCGCTCCAGGTGGCCAACGGGTTGATCTTCACGAGCCCCCGACGGTCGTAGCCGACCACCGGCGCTCCCCTCCGGGTGACGGATTCGGACCTGCGCAGGCCGCTCATCCACGCCAGCTTGTCCTCCAGGGCTTCCTCCAGTGCCGCCACCTTGGCCTGCGAGCAGCACAGGACCGGGTCCTGGATGTGGAAGGCGACCTCCGGTTCCGGCACCCGCATGACCCGCAGGTTGAGGTCGTAGCGCCGTTTCACCTGCTCCAGCGTCTCGAGCGTCTCGGGCATGTGGTCGCCGGTGTCGATGAAGACGACTTCGATGTCGGGCTTGATCCTGGTGGCCAGGTCTATGAGGACGGCATCCTGCATCGACGCCGCGATGCAGATCCGGTCCCCGAAGGTCTGGGTGGCCCAGGAGATCACTTGGCTGGCCGGCGCCGTCTCGAAGCGTCGGTTGATCGCGTCGATGTCGGGGATCCGCTCGCCGATCAGATCACAAACGGTCATGTAGCGGCACACTCCCCGGCGCGCACCTCGGCCACATAGGGCCCCTGCTCTCCGTAGTCGATGTAGAACTCAGGGGCGTCGTCCGGCGTCGGCCACTCGTCGAGCGGCTTCAACTCGCCGGCCAGTGCGGTGGCGCCGCCCGACCGCGCCAGCCACATGTGGAAGGGCTCTCCTGCTGTGCGCTCGGCGGCGAAGCGACCCACGATGCTCACGACGGCGTCGGCCGCCCGCTTGGCCGGCACCCGCAGCGCCTTGGTCCCGAACTGGACCTCCATCTGGCCGACGTGACCGCCCAGGTACATCTGGTATCCGGGCGCCGCCGTCTGGTGCGCCCGCCGCTCCACGCCCTGGAACCCGATGTCGGAGGTGTGGTGCTGTCCGCAGCTGTTGGAGCAGCCGGAGATGTTGACCCGGATGCCGCCGACGTCAGCCAGGCCGGCCTGTTCGAGAGCGTCACCGATGGCCCCCGCCAGCCCCCGACTCTGGGTGACGGCCAGGTTGCAGGTGTCGGTTCCGGGGCAACTGACGACGTCGCGGGCCAACTCGGCGCCAGGTTGGGCCATGTCGATGGCAGCCAGTCGCTGGTAGAGCAGCGGTAGCTGGTCCTCGGTGAGATCCCGGAAGACGAGGTTCTGGCGGTTGGTGGTCCGCACCGAGCACCGCAGCTCGCGCTGGATCGCGGCCAGCTCCCGGAACTGGTGGCTGGTGATGTCGCCCAGTGGTGCCGAGGCCACCGCCGACACCGTCTGCTTGGCCACGCCTCGCACCACGTTGGCGTCGAGCCACCGCTGGTAGGGGTCGGAGCGTTGCAGCGTGACGTACCTGCCCACCGGCGACGGATCGATGCCCGTGGCCACTCCGGCCGGGGCGTCCCCCCGCTCCTGCACCACCTCGGGCACCCCCCCGACCCAGCTCGAGGAGGCGACAAGGAACTTGCGCTCCCGGAGGATCCTGTCCCGCAGCTCGTCGGCGCCCATGGTGTCGAGGAGCCACTTCATCCGGGCCCGCAGCTTGTTGTCCCGGTTGCCGTAGTGGTCGAACACCCTCAGGCAGGCCTCGATGGTCTCCATCAACTGCTCCCTCGGCGTGAACTCCTCGAGGGCCTGCGCCGGGTGCGGGTTGGCTCCCAGCCCCCCGGCGAAGAACACACGGAACCCCGGCTCCACGCTCCCGTCGGGAAGCGGCCGGGCCACCGCCACCACACCGACGTCGTTGAACATGGCTTGGCCGCAGTCGGTGGAGCAACCGGAGAAGTTGATCTTGAACTTGCGGGGGAGGCGCTGGGCGTAGGGGTGGTGAAGGAAGTGGCGGAAGGTGGCCTCGGCCCAGGCGCTGATGTCCAGCACCTCGAACGGGCAGGCGCCGGCCAGGTGGCAACCGGTGACGTTGCGCACGGTGTCGCCGCAGGCCTCCCGGGTGGTCATGCCGGCATCGGCGAGCTCCCCCAGCAGGTCGGGGATCCGCTCGAGCGCCACGTAGTGGAACTGGATGTTCTGGCGCGTCGTGATGTGGCCCCAGCCCCGGGAGTACTTCTCGGCGATGCGCCCCAGTACCTCGAGCTGCTCGGGGGTCACCGACCCGTAGGGGAGCTTGACCCGGACCATCTGGTTCCTACCGCCCTGGCGTTGGCCGTAGATGCCGTTGTTGAGGCGGAACACCCGGAACCGGTCCTCGTCGATCTCGCCTGCCTCGTAGAGGGCCAGCATCTCCCGGAACTTGACGATGTCGGCTTCGATCTCCGCCCTGGCCTCGATGTCGAAGCCTCCGCCGATCTCGATCGTGTGAGTCATTGCCATGCGGGGATCCCTCAGGTGCGATGAAGAGCGGCCGCAGGACACCCAAGGCGTCCCGCTGACGCCCTGTCTAGCAAAACCTGAGTAATCCGATCAAGTTTCCGCCCTTTCACCGCCCGGGAACTCCCCGGCTGTCAGTCCCGGAGCAGCTCGGCGATCCGGTAGGCCAGGTCGAGCGACTGGCGGGCGTTGAGGCGGGGGTCGCACATCGTGGTGTAGCGGCTGTCGAGATGCGCCTCCAGAACCTCCTCCGCTCCGCCCAGGCACTCGGTGACGTCGCCACCGGTGAGCTCGATGTGGACGCCGCCGGGAACCGTGCCCTCGGCCCGGTGGACGGCGAAGAACTCCTTGATCTCGGTCATCACGTCGTCGAAGTGCCGTGTCTTGCGCCCGGACGGACTCCCGAAGGTGTTGCCGTGCATGGGATCGACGGCCCAGACCACGGGGTGGCCGGCGGCCTTGACCGCCCGGACCAGCGGCGGCAGCGCGTCGGCGACCTTGCCGGCGCCCATACGGCTGATGAGGGTGAGCCGCCCCGGCGTGCGGTCCGGGTCCAGCAGGGCGCACAGCGCCACCGTCTCCTCGGCGGTGGCGGCGGGACCGAGCTTGCAGGCGATCGGGTTCTTCACGCCGCGGAGGAACTCCACGTGCGCCCCCTCGAGCCCACGGGTGCGCTCCCCGATCCAGAGCAGATGGGCCGAGCAGTCGTACCAGTCGCCGGTGAGGGAGTCGCGGCGGGTGAGGGCTTCTTCGTAGCCGAGGATGAGCGCTTCGTGGCTCGTCCAGAACTCGACCTGATGGAGCCGCTGTTCCGAGGCCAGGTCGATGCCGCACGCCTTCATGAACCGAAGGGCGCGCTCGATCTCGGCGGCCAGCGCCTCGTAACGGCGGCCCTCGGCGCTGCTGGCCACGAACTCCTGGTTCCAGACGTGGACCTGGGAGAGGTCGGCGAAGCCTCCCTTGGTGAAGGCGCGCAGAAGGTTCAGGGTCGCCGCGGCCTGGTTGTAGCAGGCCAGCAGCCGCTCGGGGTCGGGCACCCGGGCTTCGAGTGCGGGTGCGTCGTCGTTGACCATGTGGCCCCGGAAGGAGGGGATCTCGATGCCGCCGACGTTTTCGTAGGCAGCCGACCGGGGCTTCGCGAACTGGCCTGCGACGCGGCCGACCTTGACCACCGGCACCCCGGATCCGTAGGTGAGGACGACCGCCATCTGCAGGATCACCCTGAGGTTGTCCCGGATGGTGTCGGCGGAGAAGTCGTGGAACGACTCGGCGCAGTCACCAGCCTGGAGAAGGAATGCTCGGCCCGCCGAGACCTCTGCCAGGCTGGACTGCAGGCTCCTGGCCTCTCCGGCGAACACCAGTGGCGGAACGCCCGACAGCTGCTTGAGCACCCGTTCGAAGGCGGCCTCGTCCGGCCAATCCGGCTGCTGGTCGGCTCGGTGCTCGCGCCACGAGTCGGGCGACCACTGCTGGATGTCCACGCCTCCAGCGTCGCAGCGGGCCCGGAGTTGTGCAAAGGCCAATCCCGCGACGGCACGCTCTCCTGCGATAGTGGAACAGCCCCGTGGGAGGAAAAGGCTGGATCATGAGCAGTGGGAGCAGTGTCATCGGCCGGTACGAGCTGAGCCACCTCGGCGCCCTGGAGGCGGAGGCGGTGTCGGTGATGCGCGAGGTCGCCGCCGAGTTCGAGCGCCCGGTGCTGCTGTTCAGCGGCGGCAAGGACTCCATCGTGTTGCTGCGCCTGGCTGAGAAGGCCTTCCGCCCCGGACGGTTCCCGTTCCCGGTCATGCACATCGACACCGGCCACAACTTCGACGAGGTGCTGGAGTTCCGCGACCGCCGACTGGCCGAGATCGGTGAGCGGCTCATCGTGGCCTCGGTCCAGGAATCGATAGACCGGGGTCGGGTGGCGGAGGAGACGGGGCCCAGGCCCAGCCGCAACCGGGCCCAGACGACGACGCTGCTCGATGCGATCGAGAAGTACGAGTTCGACGCCTGCTTCGGCGGGGCCCGCCGCGACGAGGAGAAGGCGAGGGCGAAGGAGCGGATCTTCTCCTTCCGGGACCATTTCGGCCAGTGGGACCCGAAGGCCCAGCGCCCGGAGCTGTGGTCCCTCTACAACGGCCGCATCTGCAAAGGCGAGCACATCCGCGCCTTCCCCATCAGCAACTGGACCGAGCTAGACGTATGGCAGTACATCGAAAAGGAACAACTCGAGATCCCGTCCATCTACTTCAGCCACCGCCGCAGGGTCTTCGAACGCGACAGCATGTTGCTGGCCGTCGGCCCCCACGTCGCACCCTCCGGCGACGAGGAGGCGTTCGAGGCCAGCGTCCGTTACCGCACCGTAGGAGACATGACCTGCACCGGGGCGGTGGAGTCCACGGCCGCCACGCTGGCAGAGGTGATCGAAGAGGTGAGGTCGACGCGCGTCACCGAGCGGGGCGCCACCCGGGCCGACGACCGCTTCTCCGAAGCAGCCATGGAGGACCGCAAGAAGGAAGGCTATTTCTGATGCCGGACCTTCTCCGGTTGGCCACCGCCGGTTCGGTAGATGACGGGAAGAGCACGCTCATCGGCCGGCTGCTCTACGACTCCAAGGCGATCCTCGAGGACCAGTTGGCCTCGGTCGAACGGGCCAGCACCCAGCGGGGGTACGACTACACGAACCTCGCCCTCCTGACCGACGGCCTGCGGGCCGAGCGCGAGCAAGGCATCACCATCGACGTCGCCTATCGGTACTTCGCCACGCCCCGTCGCAAGTTCATCATCGCCGACACCCCGGGCCACGTGCAGTACACCCGCAACATGGTCACCGGGGCATCCACCGCTGACCTGGCCGTCGTGTTGGTGGATGCCCGCAAGGGACTGCTCGAGCAGTCCCGCCGGCACATGTTCATCGCGACGCTCCTTCGCATCCCCCACGTCGTGGTTGCCATCAACAAGATGGATCTGGTCGACTGGGACGAAGCTGTGTTCCGAGACATCGTGCGCCAGTGCTCGGACTTCGCCACCCGCCTGGAGGTCGCGGACCTGACGTTCGTGCCCGTCTCGGCGCTCCACGGCGACAACGTGGTCGAGCGGAGCCAGAACATGCCGTGGTACCGGGGCCTCCCCCTCCTCCAGCACCTGGAGGACGTCCACATCGCTTCGGATCGCAACCTCATCGACGTGCGCTTCCCTGTGCAGTGGATCGTCCGGCCGATGTCGGACGCGTACCACGACTATCGCGGCTACGCCGGGCAAGTGGCGAGCGGCGTCGTCAAGGTGGGCGACAGCGTCATGGTGCTGCCCTCCGGGTTGGCGACCCGGATCGAGAGCATCGACACCTTCGACGGCCCGGTGGAGGAGGCCTTCGCCGGCATGTCGGTGGTGCTGCGCCTGACGGACGACCTCGACATCTCCCGCGGCGACATGCTGTGCCGGCCGAACAACAAGCCGACCGTCGGCCAGGACGTGGAGGCGATGGTCTGCTGGCTCATCGACCGGCCACTGGCCCCGGGCGCCAAGTACGCGGTCAAGCACACCACCCGGTGGTCGCGGGCGGTGGTGCGCGACCTGCGCTACCGGCTGGACATCAACACCTTGCACCGTGACGAGGACGCCTCCAACCTGGGGCTCAACGAGATCGGCCGCGTCGCCATCCGACTGACCTCCCCGTTGCTCTACGACAGCTACCGCCGCAACCGCACCACCGGGAGCTTCATCCTGGTGGACGAGGCCACCAACGCCACGGCGGGCGCCGGCATGATCCTCGAGGGCTGACCGATGGCGCGGCGCCGGCTCGACGACGGCATGACGGTATGGCTGACGGGGCTGCCGTCGGCCGGCAAGACGACCCTGGCCCGGGGCCTGGAGAAGCGGCTGCTGGTGGAGGGCTACCGGGCCGAGATCCTCGACGGCGACGACCTGCGGGCCCGGATCGGCCGCGAGCTCGGCTTCTCCCGTGAGGACCGCAACGAAAACGTGCGACGGATCGGTTTCATCGCCCATCTGTTGAGCCGCAACGGCGTCGTGGCCGTCTGCTCCGTCATCTCGCCGTACCGGGAGTCGCGGGACGAACTGCGGGCTCTCCACGGCGAGCGCTTCTTCGAGGTGCATGTGGCGACCCCGGTGGACGTCTGCGGCGAGCGAGACGTGAAGGGTCTGTACGCCCGCCAGCGAGCGGGGGAGATCTCCATGCTCACCGGGGTCGACGACGTCTACGAAGAGCCGTTGGCCCCGGAGGTGGTGGTGCCCACGCACCTCCAGACGGTCGAGCAGTCCGTGGCCCAGGTCTGGGATTCCCTCGTCGCCTGGTGCCCCTGAGCCCATAGTCCGTACAGCAGGGCCCGATTCTCGGAGGCGCGTGCATACCGCCGGCAACGGCGTGGGTAGGGCCGCGGCGCACAACGAGGAGACAGGAGGACAAGAGATGTCCACCAAGGAAAAGTCAATAGAGGTCGATCGCCCGCTTTCCACCGTGTACAACCAGTGGACGCAGTTCGAGGAGTTTCCCCAGTTCATGGAAGGCGTAGAGAGCGTCACGCAGATCGATGACCGGCGGCTGCACTGGGTGGCCGAGATCGCCGGTACCCGCCGGGAGTGGGAGGCCGAGATCGTCGACCAGGAGCCCGACCGGCGCATCGCCTGGCGAAGCCTGGACGGCACCGGCAACGCCGGGGTGGTGTCGTTCGAGCCCGCCGGGGCCGACCGCACAAAGGTGGTGCTCGACCTCGACGTGGAGCCCGAAGGAGTGGTGGAGCAGATCGGGGACAAGCTGGGGTTCGTCTCGAAGCGGGCCCAGGGCGACCTCGAGCGCTTCAAGGAGTTCATCGAGTCGCGCCCCCAGGAGACGGGCGCCTGGCGAGGTCAGCTCTAGGGGCAGCCGAGGGAACCGGCATCCGTCGCCGTCTCCGCCGGCTCTCGCCGGCGGCGGCGGCAGGTGCTCGTGCCCACCGGACACAGCCTTGCCCGGGCCGCTCCAGTGGCACCTATCGTCAAGCCCCCATGAGGCCCTTCCGCTTCGGCGTCCAGACCTCGAGTGCTCCAAACGGCAGGCTCTGGCGGGAGCGGGCGCGCAAGATCGAGGACCTGGGATATTCCACGCTGTACGTCCCCGATCACTTCGGTGACCAGTGGGGCCCGATCGTGGCCCTGACCATCGCGGCCGAAGCCACCGAGAGCCTGAACGTCGGCGCCCTCGTCTTCGACAACGACTACCGCCATCCGGTGGTGTTGGCCAAGGAGATCGCCACCCTGGACCTGGCCAGTGAGGGCCGCGTCGAATTCGGCCTCGGAGCGGGGTGGATGAAGAGCGACTACGACGAGGCGGGCCTGGCCTATGACGCCCCGGGCGTGCGCATCGACCGCATGGTGGAGGGCCTGGCGGTCATGAAGCAGCTGTGGCGGCAGGGGCGGGCGCACCACGAGGGCGCCCATTACACCGTCTCCGGGGCCCAGGGCCATCCCCGGCCCCACTCGGCCGGCGGGCCGAGGATCGTCATCGGCGGCGGGGGGCGGCGCGTGCTCTCCATCGCGGCCCGGGAGGCCGACATCATCGGCGTCAACCCCAGCCTGGCTGCCGGCCACGTCGGCCCGGAGGTGGCGGCATCATCGACGGCGCCCTACTACCGCGAGCGCATCGGCTGGATACGAGAGGCCGCCGGCGACCGGTTCGCGGACCTCGAACTGCAGTGCCTGACCTTCATGGTGCAGTTCACCGACGACCGCCGGGGAACCTACGAAGCGGTGGCTCCGCTGTTCGGGCTGACCCCTGAGGAGGCGGCCGAGGTGCCCATCGCGCTAGCCGGCACCGTCGAGGAGATGGTGGAGACCCTGCAGCAACGGCGCGAGGAGTACGGCTTCAGCTACATCGTGGTCCACGACCCGGAGATGGAGCAGTTCGCCGAGGTCGTGGCCAGGCTGTCCGGCACCTGAGCCGGCTCCGGTCACGGTGCCAGCGCCGCCTCCACCGCGGCCTGCACCAGCGACCCGACCCGCTCTCCCACCAACAGGTCGATCTCGAGTCGGTCCAGCGTGACCGCCATGGAGATCTCCGCTTTGGGATCGGCGAAGGCTACCGAGCCACCGAAGCCCGAGTGGCCGAAGGAAACGGGATGTGGACCGACGGGGGAGAGGAACGAGCCGCCGCCCATGAAGCCCATGCGCCACTGGACGGGGATCATCAGCACCAGGTCCGGCCGCGTGTTCTGGATCGAGGTGGCCGCGGCCAGTGTGGCCGGGTTGAGCAGCGTGACTCCCTCCAGCGAGCCTCCCCGCTCGAGGGCCCCGTAGAGCTTGGCCAACGACCGCGCCGTGAAGCACCCGCTGAACGAAGGCGCCACCGTCTCGAGTCCCTCCTTGCTGTTGACGAACCCGATCATGTCCCCGTCGGGCGCCAGCACCCGCAACAGGAGGTGGTCGGGAGGAAGGATGGCCTCGGCCGCTGCCAGCGACAGGTCGTTGCCGAACACGGGGGCCACCCGGTCGTGCTCCTCGGGCGGGGTGCCGATGAATAGGCCGTCCAGGCCGAGCGGCCCTGCGATCTCCTCGGCCAGGAACTGGGGGAGCGGTCGGCCCTCGATGCGCCGGACCAGCTCTCCCACGAGCCAACCGAAGTTCACGGCGTGGTAGCCGTTGGCCGTACCCGGCTCCCACAGGGGCTCCAGGCGCTCGACCATCTCCACCATGGCCTCCCACTCGGCCATCTCCCAGACGTCTGAGACCTCCCCCCGGATCTGGGGGATCCCTGCTTCGTGAGTGAGGCAGTGCCGGATCGTCACGCCGTCTTTGTTCTTGCGGCCGAACTCGGGCCACAGGGCAGCTACGGGAGTGTCGTAGTCGAGCCGGTGGCGCTCCATCACCATGTGCAAAGCGGTGGCAGCCACACCCTTGCTGGTCGAGAACGAAACGGCCATGGTGTCGCGCCTCCACCGTTGCTCCTCCAGGCCGCGAAAGCGCAGGCCCCCCCAGAGGTCGACCGCGGGCTGGCCACGGTGACGGATGGCCACGGAAGCGCCGTGGTGGCGTCCCTGGGCCAGGTGCTCCCCGAGAAGCTGTGCGACCCGGGCGAAGCGGGGGGCGCACTCTCCTTCCACCTCCGCCGGAAGCTTCACCATCAAACCAAGGTAGACGGGGCCGTAGCCAATGGGCCCTCATGCTCGGCCGCCTCCGGCGTGTCACCGTCTGCGTAGGATCGGAGCCCCTCGATGACCTTCCCGCCCCCCACCGAGAGCGGCCCCCTCCGCGGCGGTCCCCACGGCATCGGCGTCTTGGGGGGGACCTTCGACCCGGTTCACATCGGCCACCTGGTTGCCGCGGTGGAGGTGCGGCACGCGTTGGGCCTCGATCAGATGCTGTTGATGCTCGCCGGCCAGCCGTGGCAGAAGGTCGGGAGCCGCCGCGTCACCCCGGCCGCCGACCGACTGGCGGTGCTCGAGGCGGCGCTGCGGGAAGCTCAGGGCCTGGAACCGTCCACCCTCGAGATCGACCGGGGCGGCGCCAGCTACACCGCCGACACGCTGGCCGAGTTGCGGGAGCGCTGGCCGCAGGCGGGGCTGCACGTGGTGGTCGGAGCCGACGTGGCCGCCGAGCTCGGTACCTGGGTGCGGGTGGAGGAGGTCAAGGCCATGGCGGAGTTGGTGGTGGTGGGCCGGCCGGGGGCGGCGGCACCGTTGGAACAGCTGGCGGAGGAGGGTTGGCGGGTGACGCCGGTGTCGATCCCGCCCATCGGGATCTCGTCGTCGGAGGTCCGGGCGAGGGTGGCGGCGGGGCGACCGATCGATTACCTGGTGCCGGCGGCCGCGATCCACGAGATCGCGAAGCGGGGTCTGTACGCTGCGCGCAGATGACTCCGGCGGTGCCCCGATTGCCCCACGACTGGCGACGCCTGCAGGCGCTCGTAGCCGTCGCCGGCCTCGTGGGGGCGGTGGCGGTAACCGCCGCCCTGGTGACGACGCCGGCCTCGTCGGTCTCCACTGCAGTCCGACCGAACGTCGAGGGGCTGGCGCAGCGCCCCCGCGTCGAGATCCGGGGCGGCAACCCCTACCGCGCGTTCCAGTTGGCCGACCGGCTGGCCGCTGACGGAGCGACGATGACCACCGTGCAGCCGGCAGCCGAGGGCTCCAGCCCGGCCGACACCGCCATCGTGTACTACGACCGCAGGCACGCCGCCACGGCGGCCCAGATCCGAAAGTTGCTGGGCCGGGGAACGGTTCGTCGTGAGCAGGTGTTCGAACCTAGAGCCGACGTGACCATCGTCTTGGGAAAGGAAGCCTGACACGCGTGATGACGACAAGAAGGGCCAGCGACCTCGACGAGGTCAGAGGTTGGGCGGCCCTCGCGGCCCGGGCTGCGGATGCCAAGAAGGCGACGGACACAGTCGTCCTCGAGGTGGGCCCCGTCCTCGCCATCACCGACGCCTTCGTGATCACCAGCGCCGGCAATCCCCGCTTGGTGCGGACGATCACCGAGGAGATCGAGTTGCAGCTCAAGGCCGGGGACGGGCCGCGCCCGCTGCGAATCGAGGGCCTCGACGACGCCCGCTGGGTCCTCATGGACTACGGCGACTTCATCGTCCACGTCTTCCTCGACGAGGCCCGGACCTACTACGACCTCGAGCGCCTCTGGTCGGACGCGGAGCGGCTCGACTGGGAGACGCTGGCCGCCTCGCGCTCTGCCGCCAGCGGCGAATAGCCCGCATCGGCGGGAGCCGAAGCGGGCGCCCGGGTGGACCTTTGGGTGGACCTGGGGGGATTTGAACCCCCGACCTTCACCATGCCATGGTGCTGCGCTACCGAGCTGCGCTACAGGCCCAGGAGGTCGTCACCCTAGCATCGGCCGGTATCAGTCCCGGCCGGTGAAGCGGTCCACCAGCTCCGGCGGGGCCTGCTCCGGGCTGCCGGCGCGATGGGGCGGCCGGGGGTCGTATTCGATCAGCAGCTGGATCGCCTGGGCGACCTCGTCGCCGCTCTCCCAGCGGGCCAGGCTGGGCGCCATGTCGATGCCGGCGGACACGCCGGCGGCGGTTACCTAGGCGCCAGGCGGGAGAGCACCTCGTATGGTCCGACGCCGTCGAGCACGGTGAAGCCGTCGAAAATCAAGAAGACGAGGTCCGCCCCGGAGTCTCTAGCATCTTGCGATGGTCGAGCCCTACGACGCGCAGGCAGTCGAGCGCAAGTGGCAACAACGTTGGGAGTCGGAGGGCACCTACGAGGTCGACAACGACGACCCCCGGCCCCCGTACTACGTGCTCTGCATGTACCCCTACCCGAGCGGCCCGGCCCACATGGGCCACGTCCGCAACTACACCTTCGGCGACCTGATCGTGCGCCACCGCACCATGCACGGCCACGCCGTCCTCAGCCCCTTCGGCTTCGACTCGTTCGGGCTGCCGGCGGAGAACGCGGCGATCAAGACCGGCGTGCACCCCCGCGTATTCACCGAGGAGCGCATCCCCGAGCTGACCGACAGCGTGAAGCGCATGGGTGCCGTGTACGACTGGCGGCGCGAGGTGCGCAGCCACGACCCGGAGTACATGCGGGCGACCCAGACCATCTTCCTCAGGCTCTGGGAAGCGGGGCTCGCCTACCGGGCCAAAGCTCCCGTCAACTGGTGCCCCGGCTGCCACACCGTCCTGGCCAACGAGCAGGTGCGAGCCGACGGTACCTGTGACCGTTCGGGAGACGTGGTCCAAAAGCGCGATCTCGAGCAGTGGTTCTTCAAGATCACGGCTTACGCGCAGGAGCTGCTCGACGACCTCGACGGCCTCGAGTGGCCGGAGCGGGTGAAGGTGATGCAGCGCAACTGGATCGGCCGGTCCGAGGGTGCCGAGTTCGAGATGGCGGTCGAGGGCACCGAGCACCGGCTGCGGGTGTTCACCACCAGGCCCGACACCAGCTTCGGGATGACCTATGCCGTCATCGCGCCCGAGCACCCGCTCGCGCTCGAGATCACGACGCCCGAACAGCGGGCCGCGGTGGAGGACTTCGTGGCTCAGGTGCGGATGGCCAGCGACGTGGAACGGCTGTCGTCGGAGGGGCCGCTCGAAAAGCGCGGCGTCTTCACCGGCGCCCACGCGGTGAACCCGTTCAACGGCAAGCCGGTGCCCGTCTACCTGGCCGACTACGTCCTCATGACCTACGGCACGGGGGCGATCATGGCCGTGCCGGCCGAGGACCAGCGGGACTGGGACTTCGCCAAGGCCTACGGGCTGCCGGTGGTGCGGACGGTGCAGCCACCCGAAGGTTGGCAGGGCGAGGCCTACCCGGGAGAGGGCCCCCGCATCAACAGCGAGTGGCTCGACGGCATCGTCGACACCGGCGAGGCCAAGGCCAAGGCGGTGGAGTGGCTCGAAGCGGAGGGCATCGGCGAGCGCAAGGTCAACTACCGCCTGCGCGACTGGCTGCTCTCCCGCCAGAGGTTCTGGGGCTGTCCCATCCCGGTCGTGAACTGCCCCGACCATGGAGCGGTTCCCGTGCCGGAATCCCAGCTCCCGGTGGTGGCTCCCGACGACGTCGAGTTCCGGCCCACGGGCGAGTCGCCTCTGCGGTTCCACGAAGGCTTCCTCCGTACTACGTGCCCCATCTGCGGCGGGCCGGCCGAGCGCGAGACCGACACGATGGACACCTTCGTCGACTCCTCCTGGTACTTCCTGCGCTTCTGTGACCCGCAGAACCGGCTGCTCCCCTTCTCCCAGGAGGCGGTCGAGCGCTGGATGCCGGTCGACCAGTACATCGGCGGGATCGAGCACGCCATCCTCCACCTGATGTACGCCCGCTTCTTCACCAAGGCCCTGGCTGACGTGGGGCTGGGGCCGCCATCGTTGCGGGAGCCTTTCCGGCGGTTGTTCACCCAGGGCATGATCCGCATGGACGGGACCAAGATGTCGAAGTCGAGGGGCAACCTCGTCGGCCCCGGGCGCTACCTCGACACCACCGGTGCCGACGCGCTGCGGCTGTTCCACCTGTTCGTGGGCCCTCCCGCGGACGACGTCGACTGGAGCGACCAGAGCGACGAGGTGATCGAGGGGTGCGCCCGCTTCTTGAGGCGGGTGTGGCGCCTGGCCCTGGAGCCGGAGCAGGCGGCACCGCCGCCGGCTGAGCCGGACAACGTGGAGCGGGCATCACACCGGGTGATCGCGCGCGTCAGTGACGAGTACGAACGGTGGTCCTACAACACCGCGGTCGCATCGCTCATGGAGTTCACCAACCTGCTCTACAAAGAAGGCGCCACCGACTTCGCCGTCGACACGCTGTTGTTGCTGCTGGCGCCCATGGCCCCCCACATCACGGCCGAGCTGTGGGAGAGGCGCCATGGCGCCCACATCCACGCCCAGCGGTGGCCCACGGCTGACCCCACCAAGCTGACCCTGGAGTCGACCACCATGGTGGTGCAGGTCAACGGCAAGGTGCGCGACCGCCTGGAGGTGGCGCCCACCATCGTCGCCGAGGAGGCGGAGCGCCTCGCGCTGGCGTCGCCCCGGGTCCAGGAGCTGCTGGCCGGCGCCCCACCCCGAAAGGTGGTCGTCCGGCCACCGAAGCTGGTGAACATCGTCCACTAGGCGCTTCGTCGGGGCCCCGTGCCGGCCCTGCGAGAACTTTGTAACGCTTCAGGAGGAGGCGGGGTCGGAGGCGGCATGACCCTGGTGCAGGCCCCTGCTTCCACCCTGCCCGGACGCATCGAGGCAGGTACGAGCCGTGGTGGGACGATCACCTTCGTCAACGGCGGTGGGCGGGACCCGGTCCCCTGGGCACAGCTGCACGAGGAAGCCAGGGCCGGCGCGGCGGCCCTGCAGGCGCGAGGCATCGGGCCGGGCTGTCATGTGTCCCTCCTGGGCCCCACCACGCGGGCACTGGTCACCGCGGTTCAGGCCACCTGGCTCGCCGGCGCCACCGCCGTCGTGCTGCCGCTGCCGATGCGCCTCGGCTCTGTCGAAGAGTTCGTGGCCCAGACCCGGGTGCGGATCCGAGGCGCGGACTCGGCCCTCGTGGTGGCGGACGGAGACCTGGCCGCCTTCATCGAGCGCAGGCCCGACGACCCGCCGCTGGCCATCCTCGGCGACCTCATGGCCGGAGCCGGAGGTGCGACGTCGGGGCGCTACGAGCCACCGGTGATCGACCCGAACCAGTTGGCCGTCCTGCAGTTCACCAGCGGCTCCACGTCGGATCCCAAGGGCGTGATGCTTCCCCACCGGGTGCTCCTGGCCAACCTCGACGGTGTCGCTGCTGCGGCTGAGCTCGACCCTGATGAGGACGTGTTGGTGTCGTGGCTGCCGCTCTACCACGACATGGGCCTGATCGGGCTCCTGACCCTCTCGATGATCAGTGGCACCGACCTGGTGCTGGGCGCGCCGCAGGATTTCATGGCCGCTCCCGCTCGGTGGATGCAGTGGATGAGCGATTTCCGGGGCACGGCGACAGCCGGCCCCAACTTCTCCTACGCCCTCGCCGCCCGGGCGCTGCGGCGCCTCGACGGCCTCGACCTCTCGCGCTGGAGGGTCGCCCTGAACGGTGCGGAGCCGGTGGACGCCACGACCTTCACCGACTTCGTGCAGGCCGCCGGCCGCCACGGGTTCCGTCCCGGTGCGGCGTTTCCCGCCTTCGGCATGGCCGAGGTCGCCATCGCCGGCAGCTTCCCCCCGCCGATGCGGGGGCTCGTGGTCGACACCGTCGACCGGCGGGTGCTGGAGACGGATCGCTACGCCGCGCCGGTGCCTGAGGACGCCCCTGGTGGTACCGCGCTGGCCCGGCTGGGACGGCCCATCCCCGGGTTGGAGATGCGCATCTGTGACCCCCAGAGCGGCCAGGTGATGGCCGAGCGGGAGGTGGGGGAGCTCGAGATCAGGGGCACGTCGGTGACCACCGGGTACTACCGCCATCCGGAGGCCACCGAGGCGCTGTTCCACGACGGCTGGCTCCGCAGTGGCGACCTGGCGTACCTGGTCGAGGGAGAGCTCGTCATCTGCGGGCGCATCAAGGACCTCATCATCGTGGGCGGGCGCAACGTGTTCCCGGAGGACGTGGAGCGTGCCGTCGCCGGGGTCGACGGGGTGCGGCCCGGCAACGTCATCGCCTTCGGCGTCGAGGGCCGCAAAGGCCGGGAGGCTTTGGTGGTGGTGGCGGAGACGAAGGCCACCCACGGCGTCGACGGCGTACGGGCCGCAGTCGGGACCAAGGTGCGCGAAGCCATCGGGCTGCCCCCCGAGGAGATCGTGCTGGTCACCCCGGGCACCCTCCCCAAGACCTCCTCGGGCAAGCTGCAGCGCTCCCTCTGTCGCGACCGGTACCTGGACGCCGCCCTGAGTCCCGTCTGATCGCTTCGGGCAGGCTGAACGTCGCAGAGCGACGATGAGCCTGCCCAGAGTCGTTCAGGCAGTTTGGAGCTGGCGGATCACCTGCGAACGGGCGTCGGCGTCGTGGGAGACGGGGAAGTAGAAGCCGACCCGCTGTACGACGCCGAAGCGTTGCAGGATCCGCTCCGCCACCTGGTCCAGGTCGGCCACGACGGCGAAGGCCTCCAGCATCTCGTCGCTGATGAGCCCGGCCATGTCCGCCCATCGTCCCTGTTTGGACAGTGCGTTGAGCTCGCCCTGCAGGTCGCCCCATCCGTGGAGCTCCAAGACGTTGCGGTAGGCCGGGGTGGAGCCGTAGAAGGCGATCTGGCCGCGGATCATCGAGGCCGCAGCCTCGCGCTCCTGCTCGTCTCCGGTGACGACGAAGACACTCGCGGAGAGCTGGTAGCCGTCCGGGGTGCGGCCGGCGGTGGCCAGGCCCCGCTCCACTGCCGGGAGCGTCACCTCCTTGAGGTACCGCTCCGTCGTGAACGGGTGTACGAGCATCCCGTCGGCCACTTCCCCGGCCACCTCGGTCATCCGGGTTCCCACCGCGGCGAGGAAGACCTTGGGCGGCCCGTGGGGGTTGGGGCCCGGGGAGAAGAAGGGGGTCATCAGCGTGTGGGTGTAGAAGTCGCCCCGGAAGTCGAGCCTGGACCCGTTGTTCCAGCAGTCCCAGATGGCGCGCATGGCGAGGACGAACTCGCGCATGCGGGCCGCGGGGTGTGACCAGGGCATGGAGAAGCGCTTCTCGATGTGCGGCTTGATCTGCGAGCCCAGGCCCAGGATGAACCGGCCGTGGGAGGCGAGCTGGATGTCGTTGGCCTGCACCGCCGTGATCATCGGGTTCCGGGCGAAGGCGACGGCGATACCGGTGCCGAGCTCCACCCGCTCGGTGGCCAGGGCCGCGAGCAACAGCGGCATGAACGGGTCGTGACCCGTCTCCACCGACCAGAGCCCGTCGAGGCCGGCGGCTTCCTGGAGCTTGGCCATGTCCGCCGCCTCCTGGAGCCCGCCGAGGCCGCCGTCGACCTTCACCCCTGGCCTTCCTCCCGCAGGAAGCGCTGCAGCTCGGCGGCGATCTCGTCCCCGGTGGGCAGGTCGTTCTCGTCGAACATCGGGGTGGTGAAGGGAGGCGCCGACGGACCTGCAGCCTCAGCGTCCAACTGGCGCTCCATGCCCTCCACCATCGTCACGTGCTCCTCGTTCTGGGCGATGAGCATGTCGACGCGCTCGCGGGTGACCGCTGCTGCCGCCCGCAGCTCGGAGGTATCGAGGGTCAGCCCTGACACGTGCGCGAGCCGGTCCAGCAGCTCGGCACTCGCCTCGGGGTACGGCATCCCCGAGACGTAGTGGGGGACCATGGCCCAGAGGCTGAGCGCGGTGATGCCCTGCGACTCGAAGCCCTTGATGAGGGCGGCGTGGATGCCAGCGGGGACCTCCCGGACCCCGGGGATGAACCCCACGTCGTTGGCGACGACCTGCTCGGCGGCCGTGGCGATGACCCGCACCGGCCGTGTGTGGGGCATCGGTGCCGGGAAGCCGCCCAGTCCTACGGCCGCCCGCACCCCGAGGTTCTTCGCGAGCGTCACCAACTCGTCGGTGAAGGCGCGCCAGCGATAGTCGGGCTCTGGCCCCACCAGCAACAGGATGTCCTTGCCGACGCGATCGGTGCCGTTCCGCAGCTGGATGTCGGGCCACGTGAGCGACTCGAGCACGCCGTCCACGATGCGCTGGGTGGGCCGGCGGGAGCGGTGGTCCACGAGCACGTCGGAGTCGAAGGTGGCGATCGTCTCGGTGCGGGTGGCGCCGGCGAGGGCGGCCATGGCATTGGCGCCGGCGAGGCCGGCGTCGACCCAGCCCTCGAGGCCCATCACCAGCACCGGCCGGTCGAGGGGGATGTCGGGCTGGTCGATGCGGATCAACGCCATCAGCCCACCCGCTCCGCCGTGGCCAGGGCTGCCTCGGCCAACCGCACGACCGAGTCACCGAAGGTCTCCCAGGCCGCGCCGTCGGCGCCCATGGCGCCGGCGGCATACCGGGTGTAGACGCCGTCGAGGATGCAGGCGAGCTTCCAATAGGCGAAGCAGACGTAGAAGTCGAGGGCACTCAGGTCGTAGGGGGACCGCGCCTCGTAGAGAGCTCGAAGCTCCTCGCGCCGCGGGAACCCGGGGAGCTCGGTGGCGCCGGAGCCCACGACGGCGAAGGAGTCGGAGGGGTCCTTCCAGTACACGAGCAGCAGCCCGAGGTCGGCCAACGGGTCGCCCAGGGTGCAGATCTCCCAGTCGAGGACCGCCTTCACCCGGCCGTCGGCCTCCAGCAGGCAGTTGTCGAGGCGATAGTCACCGTGCACCAGCGTCGTGGCCTGTTGCTCGGGGACGTGGGCGACGAGGAACTCGTGCATCTCGTCCACCGCCGGTACCTCTCGCAGCTTCGACTGCTGGAACTGGCCGTACCAGCGCTTGAGCTGGCGCTCGATGTAGCCGTCCCTGCGGCCGAGGTCTCCCAGCCCGATCCCCCCCGGGTCCACCGAGTGGATGGCGGCCAACGCCGCGATCAGTGAAACCGCCGCCGCTGTCCTCGCCTCCGGCTCGAGTGACTTCGCCGCCTCGACGTCGCGGACCACCAGGCCCTCGACGAACTCCATGACGAAGAAGGGCCCGCCGTTGACATCCCGGTCATCGCAGCAGGCGAGGGCAGCGGGCACGGGGACCGCGGTGGGACCCAGGGCCGAGATGATGCGGTGCTCTCGCAGCATGTCGTGCGCCGTCGGCAACACCTGGCCGAGGGGCGGCCGGCGTAGGACCCAGGAGGCGCCGGCGCCGTCGGTCACCTTGTAGGTGAGATTGGAGCGTCCGCCCGGGATCAGCTCGAACTGCAACGGCAGCTGGACGCCGTCGACGTTGGCGTCGAACCAGGCGCTCACCTTGGCCACGTCGATGCCCTCCATCGGGTCCAACCGTAGTTGCGGCGCCGGGTACGGTCTCGGGCATGGGCCCGTCCGCCACCGGCGACGTCACCGACGCCACCTTCGAACAAGCCGTACTCGACCGCTCCGAGCAGGCCCCGGTGGTGGTCGATCTGTGGGCTCCCTGGTGCGGGCCGTGCAAGACGCTGGGGCCGGTGCTCGAGAAGGTGATCGGGGAGACCGACGGCAAGGTCGAGTTGGCCAAGGTGAACGTGGACGAGAGCCCGCGGGTGGCGGCCACGTTCCGGGTGCAGTCGATCCCCGCCGTCTTCGCCCTGCGGGACCGCCAGATCGTCGACCAGTTCATCGGCGCGGTGCCCGAGGCGCAGGTGCGGGCCTTCGTCGAGCGCCTGCTCCCACAACCGAGCCCAGCCGACAAGCTCGTCTTCATCGGCACCGAGGACGCTCTGCGGGCGGCGCTCGACCTGCAACCCGACCATCCCGCGGCCGTGGTGGGGCTGGCGGAGCTCCTGGTGGGGCGGGGCGCGACGGAGGAGGCTCTGTCCCTCCTCGCCCGTGTCCCGGAGACCGCTGAGACGCGGCGGGTGGCAGCCCTCGCCCGGATGACCGAGGCCGGGAGCCTGCCCACCTCCGGCGATCTCGAAGCCAAGCTCGACGCCCTGTTGGAGCGGGTGAGGGATGACGAGTCGGCGCGGCAGGAGCTTCTGGACCTCCTCGAGATGCTCGGGCCCGACGATCCCCGCACGAACCGGTACCGGCGGGCCATGACCTCCCGGCTGTTCTGAGGCGCCGCTCGTTCTCGTTGCCCCGACGCCACGGCGACCACTGGCGCTGGGTGGGGGGCCCCGTCCCCCCGGGGGCGGCCGCCATCACCCTCGGGAACCTGATCTCGGTCCGCCGCAGCGCGGCCGACGACGACCGGCTCCTGCGCCACGAGCTGGTCCACGTTCGCCAGTGGCGAGAGCTGGGAGCTGTGCGGTTCTTGGTCCGCTACCTCGGGGCCTATCTCTACTGGCGGCTCCACGGCTACCCCCACTGGGGTGCCTACCGCCGTATCCCCCTCGAGGTCGAAGCCGAGTGGGAGGCGCGGCGCAGGGGCTGACAGCCCTGGTTCAGGCCCGTCTCCTCCGGTACCGTGGCGTTGCCGCTTCCCCCGGTCGACCTCTCGTCCCGGGGATCAACGCGTGCCCGATCTGCCTCCTCCTCCGCCCGTACCAGATCATCCGTGGCGCAGCGCCCTCGCTGCCGCCGCCGCGCTGCGGGACCGTTGGTCGATGCCGGCTGCAGCGGCAGGCGTCGCCGCCGCCGTCGTGGTGCTGGGGGCGGTGGCGGTGGCGGCCTTTCGCACCACCTCGGCCCCACCGGTGGAGCTCACCCTGCCTCGGGCCGCTCCGTCGGACCCGGGAGCGGCGAGCGCCACCCCTGCCGCTGAGGGTGGCGGTGTGCCGGGAGAGGTCGTGGTGCACGCCGCGGGGGCGGTCGTCCAGCCGGGGCTGTACCGGCTCGGCGGCCGTGCCCGTGTGGCCGACGCCGTGGACGCCGCCGGAGGACCGGGGCCGGACGCCGACCTGGATGCGTTGAACCTCGCCGCCCGGCTGGGCGATGGCGACCGCATCTACGTGCCCCGGAAGGGCGAGATCGTCCCCGGCGCGCCGCCGGCGGCGGGTCCGGCGGGTGGTCCCGCCGGCCCGTTGGACCTCAACACCGCCACTGCCGATCAGCTCGATGCCCTTCCCGGTATCGGCCCCGCCACAGCCGAGGCCATCATCGCCTACCGCAAGGAGCACGGCCGGTTCCGCTCGATCGACGAGCTGCTCGAGGTGAGGGGCATCGGCGAGGCGAAGCTGGCAGCCTTGCGGTCGAAGGTGCGGGTGAACCGGTGACCGACCGTGAGGTCGCAGTGCTGGCGCTCGCCATCCTGGCCGGTGCCTGGCTGGCCCGGCCCGTGCCGCTGCTGGCAGCACTGGCCGCGGCCACCCTTGCCTTGCTGGTGCGCCGGCCGGTGGCCGTCTGTCTGGCGGCGATGGTGCTGGCATCCTCACTCGGAGCCCGTGCCTGGGAGGGGGTGCGTTCTGCCCCGAAATCAGGGATGATCTCGGCGCGGGCCACGCTCGTGAGTGACCCCGAGCATCTGCCCGGCGGGGTGCGGGCCGAGTTGCGCGTCGGCGGGCGGCGGGTGCAGGCCTTCGCCCGCGGCGCCGCCGCGTCCACCCTGGGCGGGCAGCTGGCAGGCGAGCGGGTGACGGTAAGGGGGAGGCTCAGGCCGATCGGCGGCAGGAGCCGCACCTATCTGGCCCGGCGGCACATCGGCAGCCGCCTCGACATCGATCGGCTGGGGGACCCGGACCCGGGGGGGCCGGTGAGCCGGTTCACCAACGCCTTGCGGCGGACGCTGGTGCGGGGGGCGTCGCCCCTCGGCCAGGAGCGGCGCGCCCTGTTCACCGGCCTCGTCCTGGGCGACGACCGCGAGCAGTCACCGCTCGAGGTGGACGACTTCCGGGGCGCGGGGCTCAGTCACCTGCTGGCGGTGTCGGGCCAGAACGTCGCGTTCGTCTTGGCTCTGGCCAGCCCGCTGCTGCGCCGGCTGGGGCTGCGCTCACGCTTCGTCGCCGGCTTGGGGATCGTCCTGGCGTTCGGCGTACTCACCCGTTGGGAGCCCTCGGTCTTGCGGGCGGTGGGCATGGCCGCCGTGGCGATGGCTGCCACCACCGTCGGCCGAGCGGCAAGGCCGCTGCGGCTGCTCTCTCTGGCCGTGGCCGGGCTCGTCCTGATCGACCCGTTGCTGGCTGGCGCGGTCGGATTCCTGCTCTCGGTCGCCGCCTGCACCGGCATCGCCGCCCTCGGACCGGTGCTGGAGCGCCGGCTCCCCAGCGCCCTCGCGGTGACGCTCGCCGCCCAGGCCGGGGTGACGCCCTTGCTGGTTCCGCTCTTCGGCGGGGTGCCGCTCGCCTCCATCCCCGCCAACCTCCTGGCCGGCCCGGTCGCCGGCCCGGTGATGGTGTGGGGGCTGGTGGCGGGACTGCCGGCCGGCCTGCTGGGCGGGCGGGCAGCCGAGTTGCTCCACCTGCCCACCGCCGCCGCACTGTGGTGGATCTCCGGCGTGGCATCCATTGCGGCCGGGCTCGGCCTGGGCGAGGTGGGCACGAGGGGAATGGTCGCCCTGGGCGGCGCCGCGCTGGCGTTGGTGATCGGGCGGCGCGCAGCCCGCTGGCCCTGGCCACTGGCGCCGGCGCTCGCCGTCGTCGCCGCGGCGGCGGCGGCTGCCTTCTATGTCGACCCACGGCCTGGCCCCGGCAGCCGCCAGATCGCCTCCGGCGTGCGGCTCTGGCGTCAGGACGACGCCGTGGTGCTGGTCGTGGAGGAGGAGGGAGACCAGACCCGCCTGCTGGCAGCACTCCGACAGGAGCGGCTCCGGCGGGTGGACGTCCTGGTGCTGGGTTCGGGGGGAGCCGGTGGGGCAAGGGCGGCCGAGGCCGTGCGCCACCGGGCCCGTGTCCGCCTCACCCTGGCACCGGTTGGGAACCGGGTACCCGGTGCTCATACCTTGTCGCCCGGTGAGGAGGTGAGAGCCGGCCGCCTCAGCGTCACCGCCCTCACCAGCGGCCGGACCCTCGAGGTGCGCGTACGATCCGTGGCCGATGCGCCTGGCGCTCGGCTCCCGTAGGTACGACCTCACCACCCGCGCCCTGGTGATGGGCATCCTCAACCGCACCACCGACTCCTTCTTCGACAGGGGCGCCTACTTCGACCTCGACGACCTGCTCCGCCACGCCGAGCGCCTGGTGGCCGACGGCGCGGACATCCTCGACGTCGGGGGGGTGAAGGCGGGACCCGGCCCCGAGGTGTCCGAGCCGGAGGAGCTCGACCGGGTGGTCCCGGCGGTAGAGGCGCTGGTGAGCCGGTTCGACCTGCCTGTCTCGGTCGACACCTGGAGGGCGGAGGTGGCGCGGCACGGCTTCGCCGCCGGCGCCGTGATGGGCAACGACATCAGCGGGTTCGCCGACCCGCAGTACCTCCCGGTTGCCGCGGCCGCCGGTGCCACGGTGGTGGCGACCCACATCCGCCTGGCGCCCCGGGTTCCGGACCCCGAGCCCCCGTACCCCGGTGGGGTGGTGCCGGCGGTGCGGGACTTTCTCACGGAGCGAGCCCGACGGGCCGAAGAAGCCGGCCTGCCTCCGGAGCGCATCGTCATCGACGCCGGCCTCGACCTCGGCAAGACGTGGCAGCAGTCGGTCGAGTTGCTTCGGGCATCGGCGCAACTGGCCGTGCTCGGCTACCCCCTGCTCCTGTCGGCGTCGAACAAGACCTTCCTGGGCCGTCTGCTCGGCCTGGAGGTCGACCAGCGCCGGCACGCTTCGATGGCCGCCACCGCCCTGGGGGTCAGCCGGGGCTGTCGCATCGTGCGGGCCCACGACGTCCGGGGCGCCCGCCGCGTGTGCGACGTGGTGGCGGCGGTGCTGGAGGCCGCCTGAGATGGGCGCTCCGGCCCGCTCCGTCGAGTGCGGGTACCTGGTGCGGGGTGACGATCCGGCCCTGCTGGCCGACGCCCTGCGAAACCTGGTGGCAGCGGTGCTGGCGGGCGAGGATCCGGCGCTGGCGGTCGAGGAGTTCGTCATCGAAGCCGGCGACGACCAGCGGGTGGCGGCGGTGCTCGACGCCTGCCTCACCCCTCCGTTCCTCAGCGCCCGGCGGGTGGTCGTGGTGCGCAACGCCGGCGCGTTGGTCGCCGAGGAAGGCGCCCGTCTCGCCGGCTACCTCGAACACCCCCTGGACTCCACGGTGCTCGTGCTGGTGGCCGGCGGTGGCACCGTCCCCGCCAAGCTGGTGGCCGCGGTGAAGAAGGCGGGCGAGGTGGTCGACGCCGGCCTGCCCCGCCAAGGGCGCCAGCGCACCGGCTGGCTGGTCGAGCGGCTGAAGGACGCTCCGGTCGACCTCGACGCCGCGGCCGCCACCCTCCTCGGACAGCACCTGGGCGAGGACATGGGGCGCCTGTCCGGACTGCTCGAGACGCTGGCCGGCGCCTACGGCCCCGGGGCCCGCATCGGTACGGCCGAGCTCGAGCCGTTCCTGGGCGAAGCCGGAGGGGTGGCTCCATGGGACCTCACCGACGCCCTCGACCGGGGCGACTACGAGGGCGCGCTGACCACTCTGCGCCGGCTGCTGCACGCCGGCGACCGACATCCGCTGGTGGTGATGGCGACCCTGCACCGTCACTACGCGGCGATGTTGCGGCTCGACGGCGCCGGGGCCCGCACCGATGGCGAGGCCGCCGCGCTCCTGGGCATCAAGGGCAGCCCCTATCCGGCGAAGAAGGCGCTCGTCCAAAGCCGACGCCTGGGCTCCGTCGGGGTACGCCGCGCCATCCGGCTGCTGGCCGAGGCCGATCTCGACCTTCGGGGGGCCAAGGCCTGGCCCGAGGAGTTGGTGATGGAGGTGCTGGTGGCCCGGCTCTGCCAGCTGGCCCGGGGCTAGAGCCGACCGCGCCTAGCCTCCTGCGCCGTGAGCCCGACCCGCACCCGCAGGAAGATCCCCAAGCCGGCGCTGGCCGTCGAGCGCTTCACCCTCGCCAACGGGTTGCGGGTGGTGCTCAACCCCGACCGAGCCGCCCCCACCGTCGGCATCACCGTCAACTACGACGTCGGGTTCCGCAGCGAGCCGGAGGGGCGTACCGGTTTCGCCCATCTGTTCGAGCACCTCATGTTCCAGGGCTCGGCCCATCTGGAGAAGGGCGAGGCCGACAAGCTCATCGAGGGCAACGGCGGCATCGAGAACGGCAGCACCCGGGCCGACTACACGAACTACATCTCGATGCTCCCGGCCAACGCCCTCGAGCTAGGCCTGTTCCTGGAGGCCGACCGCATGCTCGGCGTGCGCCTCACCGAGGAGAACCTGCAGAACCAGATCGACGTGGTCAAAGAGGAGATCC
>JAHWJU010000117.1 GCA_019348255.1 Actinomycetota bacterium
ATCAGCCTCGTCCTCACCTGCCTGACTACGCTGGTGATCGCCACAGTGGCACTGCTCGCAGTCGGCCACCGTGTACGCGTCAGCGCCATTGGGCTGTCGGTGGCGACCGTGATCTGCAGTGCGGTGGCTGGTGGCGAGGTGGCGGCTCGGCTGTTCCTCCTGCCCGCCGGCCACGCGCTGGTTGCCGAAGCGGTGCTCGTCATCGTCGGGATCGGTGTCGCCCTCTTGCGCCGCCGCTGGAATTGCGTGGGCGTCGCCTTCTTCGCCGCCCTGATCACCGCCGCCTCCTCTTACGTCGCTCTGGCCGCCTACGTGACGGTGGCCGGTGGGCTGTCGATCGCGGCCGCCCTGGCCTCCGCCGTCGTACTGGTGCTGGAGACCCTTGCACTGGTACTGGCGGCATCTTTTGCCTTCGAGACCTGCGATGTCGTCTGCCGTACCGATCCAGACCGCGAGTCGGCCACCGCTGACCCCGCGCATCTTCCCTTCGTGTCCCTGCACGTGGCCGCCTACAACGAGCCCCCGGACATGCTCATCGAGACCATCCAGTCCCTCGAGGCCATCGACTACCCGAATTTCGAGATCGTCGTTGTCGACAACAACACCGCAGACGAGGAGGTGTGGCGGCCGGTGGAGCGTTACTGCGCCGAGCGGGAGATGGTCACCTTCGTCCACGTCGGACCGTGGCCCGGCTTCAAGTCAGGCGCCCTCAACCTGGCGCTTGCCGAGCACACCGATCCTCGCGCCGAGCTGGTTGGCGTCATCGACGCCGACTATCTGGTCCGGCCGGATTACCTACGCCGCTGCGTCGGCTACTTCGCCGATCCCGACCTCGCCTTCCTGCAGACACCCCAGGACTACAGGGAGTGGGAGGGCGACACCTACCTCACCGCCTGTTACGACGCCTACCGGTACTTCTTCGCCAGCTCCATGCGCTCTCGCAACCAGCGCAACTCGATCATCTTCGGCGGCACCATGGGGCTCATCCGCCGCGATGTGCTGAGCGGCCTGGGGGGTTGGGACGAGTGGTGCATCACCGAGGACGCCGAGGTGTCGCTGCGGATGCTGCGAGCCGGCCATTCAGGGCTGTACCTGCACGAGTCCTTCGGCCACGGCATTATGCCGCTCACCTTCACCGCTCTCAAGCGCCAGCGCTTCCGTTGGTGCTTCGGAGGCATCCAGATCCTGCGCAAGCACTGGCGCTCGCTGCTCCCCTGGGACCGCTCGGTCGACAACCGCCTGTCCCTCGTCCAGCGCACCGACTACCTCCTCGGCGGCCTGCAATGGTTCACCGACTTCGTCACCCTCGGCTTCACCGCCGTGCTCGCGGTCTCCGCCGCCCTCGTTCTGGCCGGCCAGCCGCTCCTCTTCCGGCCCTTCGCCGGGCCCGCCCTGCTCCTGCCCGTGGTCATCGCCAGCACGGGCCTGCTGCGGGCAATGTGGGCGCTGCGCCACCTGACGGGGATCACGACTCGACGAGCTCTCCTGGCCTTCACCAACTGGATGGCGCTGTCGTGGACCGTCGGGCTGGCCTGCGCCAAGGGTCTGGTGCGCAGCGAAGGCGTCTTTCTTCGCACCCCGAAGTGGAAGGGCGAGCGCGGCCTGGTCGAAGCGCTGCGGGAGACCAGGGTCGAGACTCTCCTGGCCGGCGGCCTGTGGGCCGGCGCCGCCGGGCTCGCCGCGGCCCAGGAGGGCGGTCCAGTGCTGCCGGCACTCGCACTGTGGCAGGGCGGCGTCTACGCCGCGGCACCGATGATGGCATGGCTCAACCTGCACACAGAGCTCACCGCGCGACTGGAGCGTCGCCGCCGTGGTGAGGACCGGCGGGAGCGATTTGCCCTCATCCAACCCCAGGTCGCACGTGCCGGGCTGGGAGTGAGTGTCATCATCGGCCTCGTAGGGCTGTTTGTGGTGGGAGGCGCCACCGCGGGGGACAAGGGAGGCGTGCCTGACGTGCCTCGCCGCATGCCGAATGATGCCGGGCCGCTCGGCAATCTGGGTGTTCTACCCGACGTCGACAGGCGTGACATCGGGCCAGGTGCTCCGGTGGACAGCACAACGAGCACCACCACTCCGCCGACGACGGCCCCGCCCTCGACCGGTACCACTCCCACCACGAGAGCTACGTCACAGCCAGGCCCCACGACGAGCACGCTTCCGCTGCCAGCTACATCGATAGCTCCGCCGGCCACGGGGCCCCCCACCACCGCCGCCCGGCCGGGCTCAGGGGCGCCGACCACCTCGTCCCCACCAAGGTCCGGCCCACCCACCTCCAGGCCCGGCCGCCCCTGACCGGGCCGAGGAGGGCCCAGGGTCCACACGGTTGGACTGGACCGGCTTGGGACGTTGCCAGTTGGGCCATGTGCAACCGCTACGTGGGTGAGCAGGAAGGGCGAGAAGAGACGCAGGAGCTAGGAAGATGACGACCTTCGTCATCGTGCACGCCGGGTGGTCTGCTGCCCATCCCCGCGGAAAGTACCGCCGATGCTGTCGTGCCCCCGGTCATGAGGTTTTCACACCGCCGCTCAGCGGCTCGCAACATGCCCACCTTGCCACCCCCGAGATCGACCTGGACAACACATCGAGGACGGGGTTCGTGTACCTGGACGCGGAGGTCCCCGAGGATGGCCACTCGGAGTACGACCTCCCCTCGGGACCAGCGTGCAAGCTATGCGGAACTCGCGGTGCTAGGCGCGATGGTGCTGGCGCGTCTCGCCGATAACCGCCGATGGGCCTGCCGACACGCCACATAATGCCTCTCCGTAAATGCCGCCCGCGGCAGCGTCGCGATACTCCCTAACGGCGCATCGTAAGCACGTCCCCGAGCCGTCGGTATGCGCTATATGCATATCAACGTCAACGTCGTCGGCGGCGGGAACGGCCCTGTTGGGCCCGGAATCGCGTCAAGCGCGGCGTGGAATCCGCCAGCCGCGATACGAGCGGGCAGTGCGTGCCGCCTAGAGCTAACGTTCCACCTCTTGCTCGAGAGAAGATCCGCATGAGCCGGTTCCGTCCAAAGCGGGCAGCCGTGCTCGCAGCCGTCACCGTCCTCTCCGTCGCCGGGCTGGTCGGGTGCTCGGACAAGGACGGCGGGACGGCGTCGTCACCGGGCTCCACGGGGCCCGGTGCGGGCAAGGTGGGCACCGGGGGCCCGGCGCAGGTGGCGACGGTGGACCCCGACAAGGTTTTGGCCCGGCAGACCTTCAAGCTGCGCAGGACGCCGGAGGACACCGTCGAGGTCGGCGTGGTGTCCCTGGTGGTGACGGGGAAGGTGGCCACGCTGACCCTGGTCATGACCCCGCGGTTCAAGTCGGTGCCCGCGGACATGGCGGTCTCGGTCTACGACATCTACGAGAACGGCGTCTTCGGCCCCTACCTGCTGGACCTGGCGAACCTCAAGCGCTACGACGTGGTCAGGTCAGGGCCCAAGGAGCTCGCCTCGGACAGCGTCCACACCGAGACGGTCAACGGCACGCCAATGAGCGCCTACGCCGTCTTCGCCGCTCCCCAGGACGGTGCCACGGAGGTCGACGTCCACATCGCTGACTGGTGGCCGGCGTTCAAGGCGGTGCCGGTGCAGCGATGAGCCCCGTCCTGCTCTTCGCCCTCCTGGTCTCCGTCCCCCTCGGCATCGGTCCCCAGACCCTGGAGCCCACCACGAGCGAGCTGGCGAGCTCGGTCACGGTGTTCGACCCCAGCAAGTCGGTGACGGTCTACGACATCGAGAAGAGCGTCAGCCCGCTGCAGACCGAGACCAAGAGCGGCGAGCAGACTGTCGTCACCATCAGCTCCGACGTGCTGTTCGACTTCGGGAGCGCCGTGCTCACGAGCGACGCCACGGCGAAGGTCAAGGCGCTGGCACCCCGGATCGACGGCGCGCGGCCGGTGGCGGTGGTGGGCCACACCGACTCGGTCGGAGGTGACACCTACAACGACAACCTGTCGAACCAGCGGGCGCAGGCCGCCGAGATGGTCCTGCGGGCCAGCCTCCCGACCGGCACGCAGATAACCAGCGAGGGCCGCGGTGCCCGCGAGCCGGTGGCGCCGAACTCGAGCGGTGGGAAGGACGATCCTGTGGGCCGAGCCAAGAACCGGCGGGTCACGATCTCGTTCACCCCACGAGCCCCCTGAGCTCCCCGAGACCGCGGGGACTCGTCGCTCCGAAGCCACGTCGAACGGTTGAGGTACTCCTCAACGACGTCCAGGGTGTCGAAGCTGGCGGGCGGTGGTGGTGGAGGTCCAGAAATGCGCGGGCGTACATTGAAGGGCAGGTGATGAGCGACCGACCGTGGTAGTTCACCGCGCGCCTATCGGCGCCGCGTCAACTCGCGCTCGCCCTCGATCCGCTTAAGCGAGCTTGCCTCTCTCATGGCTCGCCAGTCGCCAAGGCTGAGGGGGTCCGGTCGGCCCTGCCAGGCTTCCTCCTCAACTTCGCGTCGCTCGCAGGTCGTCGCGGGCCTCGACGAGCATGGCCGTCACCTCCGGGAACTGGGGCTGCAGCATCTCGGTGATGCGGTCGAACTGGGAGCTGACGGCCCCGGCGTCGGGCTGGGCGAAGATGGTGCGCACCGCGGCGGCCACCATCTCGGCGTTGGCCTTGGTCACCTTGGCCAGCGCGTTGCGCATGAAGTGCACCCGACACCTCTGCCAGGCGGCACCGATGAAGACCTTGGCGATGGCGGCCTTGAGGCCCAGGTGGTGGTCGGAGATGACCAGGCGTACACCACCCAGGCCCCGGGTGCGCAGCGAGCGGAAGAAATCGCTCCAGAAGGCCTCGTCCTCGGTGTCGCCCACCGCGCAGCCCAAGCACCTCGCGCTTACCGGTCATGGCCACGCCGGTGACCACCACCACGGCCCGGCTCACCACCTGCCCACCGACGCGGCCTTTCAGGTAGGTGGCGTCGGCGAACAGGTAAGGGAACTCCACGTGGTCGAGCCGGCGGGACCGGAACGCCGCCATCTCGGCATCCAGGCCCGAACAGATGCGGCTCACCTCGCTCTTGGAGATGCCCGACGCCGCCCCCAGGGCCGCCACCAGGTCGTCGACCTTGCGGGTGCTCACCCCGTGCACGTAGGCCTCCATCACCACCGCGAACAGGGCCCGGTCGATGCGGCGCCGGCGCTCGAGGATGGAAGGGAAGAAGCTGCCCCGGCGCAGCTTGGGGATCTTGAGCTCCACGTCGCCGGCCTTGGTGGTGAGGAGGCGGTCGCGGCTGCCGTTGCGCTGGTTGGTCCGGGCGTCGCTGCGCTCGTAGTGGCCGGCTCCGATGACCTCGGTGGTCTCGGCCTCGATCAGGGCCTGGAGCACGAGCTCCACGCCCTTGCGGATGATGTCGATGTCCCCGCCGGCGCGGATCGCGTCGAGCAGGCTGGTCACGTCAGACTGGGTAAGGGTCACCGGGAGGCTCCTTCAGCTCTCTTTGGTCGGAAAGCCGAAGATCTCCCGGTGGCCCACCTCAGTGGTGGATGCTCCCGGCTTCTACACCACTCGGTGGGACGTCAACCAGGCCCATCGGCGCGAGCACCGCTGCCACCTCGGGCCGCAGCTCCTCGACATCGCGTCGGGTCCCGGTCAACAAGACGACGAAGTCCGCGTACCGCACCAGGCGGTAGTTGGCCAGGCCCTGGCGGCGCCTTCGGCTGCGACCATGCTGGCCGCCCCATGACTCCCACGCGCCCATGAAGTGCTCGTCGAGCACCGACAGGGCGATGTTCGCCAGCAGCGGTGAGAGGATCCCACCCTGGGGGGTGCCGGTGACCGTGTCCCTCATCACCTTGTCCTCACCGAGGATGCCGGCTTTGAGGAACGCCTTCACCAGGCCCAGCACACGCTTATCCCCGATGCGATCCCGCACCCGGTCCATGAGGGCCGTGTGGTCGATCTCGTCGAAGCACGATTTGATGTCCCCCTCCAGCACCCACTCGTAGTAGTGGGTGGTGTAGAAGAAGATCTCCTCGATGGCGTCCTGGGCCCGGCGCTTCGGGCGGAAGCCGTAGGAGCACGGCTTGAAGTCCGCCTCGAAGATGGGCTCGAGCACCAGCTTGAGGGCTGCTTGCACGGTGCGGTCGCGGGCGGTGGGGATGCCAAGTCCCCGAAGCTTTCCCGACTTCTTGGGGATGAGCTTCTCCCGCACGGGCAAGGGGACGAACCGCCGGGCTTTGAGATCATCTCGCAGTCCGGTGAGGAACCTCTCCTTGCCGAAGACGATGGAGCGGGGTGCGACTCCATCGACACCGGCCGACCGTGCCCCTCGATTCCCCCGCACCCGATCCCACGCAACCACCAGGAAGGCGGGATCGGCGACGAGGTTGAACAGGTCATCGAACCGACGATGAGGGTCGTCGGCAGCCCGTTGATGCAACTTGGCCTGGATCTTCAGTACCCGCCACTCGGCCTCATCGAGGTCGGGCCACGGTGCGTCGGTGTTCACCGGCGACCTCCTGGCATTCCAGTACCTGCACTGCGAACTCGCTGGGTCCCTTCGCCATGTGACCGGCTTTCCCGGCCTCGGACTACTTCGGACCCTCCGCCCCGCTCTCGGGCCATCAGCAGACGACGTGCCTTGCCGCTGCCGGCCTGGCTGGCCGGAAGGGAGGCGACCACAGAGCGGTTCCCACGTTCACCACAGACCGGTCGACGGGATCGGTGCCCGGCTTTTCCCCTGCAGGCCTGTCCACGACTACGCCGCAGTCCTTCATCGTGGCTCTCGACGCCGTTGTCGAGACCGTTCCTCCCGGTTGTAAGGAGGTCCGGCGCACTGCCATCCCGGCCATCCACCAGGTTCCACAGCCGGTCCAATGCTCTTGAGGGGGTTCCACCACCGGTTCCTGCACTCGTACACCTCTCCGTCTCGCTTGCCGA
>JAHWJU010000300.1 GCA_019348255.1 Actinomycetota bacterium
GCACTACCTCCAGAACGCCTACCGGGGCCCGGTGTGGGAGGAGGTGATCATCCACACGCCCCACGACGTCGACCTCGTGTGCCTTTCGGCCACGGTGTCCAACGCCGAGGAGTTCGCCGACTGGATCCAGACGGTGCGGGGGGCGACGGAGGCGGTGATCGAGGAGCGCCGGCCCGTCGAGCTCCACAACCTCTACATGGTCGGCGACCGCCACGCCGAGCGTCCCCTGCTGTTCCCCACCTTCGTCGACGGCCGCCCGAACCCCGAGGTGGAGGCGGTGGATCGGGCGGCACTCCGCGAGAGCCCGGACGGCCGGCCTCCACTCCGGGGCGCCCGGCGGGGGCGATGGCACACCCCGCGGCGCACGGAGGTGGTGGAGGTCCTGGGGGAGCGGGCCATGCTGCCGGCCATCTACTTCATCTTCAGTCGGGCGGGCTGCGACGACGCCGTCGGCCACTGCCTGGCCGACGGGTTGCGGCTCACGACCCCCGAGGAGCGGGCGGAGATCCGTGCCATCGCCGAGGCCAAGGTGGACTCCCTCAGCGACGCCGACCTGCGGGTGCTCGATTACGGACGCTGGATCAGCGGCCTCGAAGCCGGCTTCGCCGCCCACCACGCCGGCATGGTGCCGCCCTTCAAGGAGGCGGTCGAGGCCTGCTTCGCCGCTGCCCTGGTGAAGGTCGTCTTCGCCACCGAGACGCTGGCTCTCGGCATCAACATGCCGGCCCGCTCGGTGGTGATCGAAAAGCTCACGAAGTTCACCGGCGAGTCGCACGAGAAGCTCACGCCCGGCGAGTACACCCAGCTCACCGGGAGGGCAGGACGCCGGGGCATCGACGAGGTCGGCTACGGGATCGTGTTGTGGTCCCCGTTCGTGCCGTTCGACCAGGTCGCCAGCCTGGCCTCCACCCGCACCTACGAGCTCACCTCCGCCTTCCGCCCCACCTACAACATGGCCGCCAACCTCGTGCGGCGCTACCCTCCCGACGAGGCCCACCACCTGCTCAACCTCTCCTTCGCGCAGTACCGGGCCGACAGCGCGGTTGTCAGGGACGAACGCCGCCTCGAGCGCCTGAGCGAGGAGGTCGAACAGTTGCGGGCCGCTGCGCAGTGCGAGTTGGGCGACATCGAGGACTACCGACGGGCGCGGGAGGAGGCCGACCGCGCGGCGCGGGTGAAGCCGACGGCCAAGGCGGAGGTGGAGCGGGCACTCGAGCGCATCGGTCCCGGCGACGTGCTCGTGGTTCCCGGACAGGCGGCGGGGGGCCGCGTCGCCGTGATCACCACTGCAGCCCGCAAGGCGGGCAGGGTGCTCGGCGTGGTCAATCTGGCCGGCAAGCGGGTGCAGCTCACCAGCCGGGACTTCGCAGCTCCGCCTCGTCCGGTGGCCGGGGTTGAGCTGCCCACCCCCTTCCTCCCCAACAACCACTCCTTCACCCGGCAGGTGGCCGAGGCCCTCCGTCGGGTGGCTCTGCGCCGTGACGGGCTGGTAGGCGTCCATGCCCCCGACGGTCAGGGGGAGGCCAAGGCGGCGCGGGCCCTGGAGCTGGCCGAGACTGTCGCGTCGCACCCGGTGACCGCCTGTCCCGAGCTCAAGGCGCACCTGCGGGCGGCGTGGCGGGCCGACCAGAAGGTGCGGGAGCTGCGCACGGTGGAGCGCTCGATCCGCGGTCGGTCCGAGTCGCTCGCCCGCCAGTTCGACCGTGTGCTGCGCATCCTGGAGGCCTGGGGCTACATCGAGGGCTGGAGCCTCAGCCCCGCCGGCGAGCGGCTTGCCTCGCTCTACCACGAGTGTGACCTGTTGGTGGCGGAGTGCCTCCGGGCCGGGCTGTTCGACGACCTGTCGTCGCCGGAGGTGGCGGGCCTCGCCTCCTGTTTCACCTACGAGACCCGCGGGCCGGGGCCCGGTCCGGCGGCCTGGTTCCCGAAGGGGCCGCTGCGCGACCGCTGGGGCAACGTGGAGTACCTGGCGCACGAGCTCAACCTGGCCGAGGAGGAGGCAGGGTTGCCGCTGACCCGCCCTCCCGATCCCGGCTTCATCGGGCTGGCCTACGGCTGGGCCCACGGCGAGGACCTGGCCCAGGTCATCGAGGACGAGGACATCACCGGCGGCGACTTC
>JAHWJU010000118.1 GCA_019348255.1 Actinomycetota bacterium
CAAGAAGGCGCCGGCTGCGGACAAGACGCCGGCGGTCAAGAAGGCGCCGGCCAAGAAGGCGCCCGCCAAGAAGGCGCCGCCGGCGAAGAAGGCGGCGCCGGCCAAGAAGGCGAGCGCCCGCTCCCGGGTGGCCGAGGTCGCCGAGCAGTAGCCGGGACGGTCGAGCGGCGTCAGGAGCGGCGGGCAGGATGAGGAGCCATGCGCATCGCCACCTGGAACGTCAACTCCCTCAAAGTCCGGCTGCCCAGGGTGGAGGAGTGGCTGGCCTACGCATCTCCGGACGTCCTGTGCCTGCAGGAGACCAAGATGTCCGATGCGGCATTCCCGACCATGCCCTTCCAGGCCCTCGGCTACGAGGTCGCCCACCACGGCAGCGGGCGGTGGAACGGCGTGGCCATCGCGAGCCGCATCGGCCTCGACGACGTCGTCGCCGGCTTCTCCCACGCGGCCGAGCACGACACGGTCGAGAGCCGCCTGCTCTCGGCCACCTGCGGCGGCACCCGGGTGGTGAGCGTGTACGTCCCCAACGGCCGCGCCGTCGGGAGCGAGCACTACGCGGCGAAGCTGGCCTGGCTAGGCGACCTGCGCCACCACATCGCCGCCACCTGCGGTCCTGGCGACCGGGTGGTGGTGTGCGGCGACTTCAACGTGGCCCCCGACGATCGTGATGTGTGGGACCCGGCCCGCGCCCACGGCGGCACCCACGTCAGCGACGCCGAGCGGGCGGAGGTGCAGGCGCTGCTCGACTGGGGGCTCGTGGACGCCTTCCGGCTCCAGCACCCCGAGGGCCGCCTGTTCAGCTGGTGGGACTACCGCGCCGGCGACTTCCACAACCACCGGGGTATGCGCATCGACCTGGTCCTGGTGACCCGGCCGCTGGCCGAGCGGGTCAGCTTCGCACTCATCGACCGCAACGCCCGCAAGGGGAAGCTCCCCTCCGACCACGCCCCGCTGCTGGTCGATTTCGAGCTTTGATCAGCCCAGGCTGAGGAGGTGAGCAGGGCGCTCGAACTGCTCGCGGGCGAGGAGCCACTCCTCGTCGAGGGGGAGGGGCAGGCTGGCGGCACCGGCGCCCATCAGCGGTCGCGGCCTCTTGGGAGACGGCATCCCGGAGCTGCCGCCACGCCCGCGGTAGACGAGCAACCCGCTGACCGGATCGGGCACAGCGTCGAGCGCGTTGCGCAGGCTTTCCCGGTAGCGCTCCCAGGCCTCGGCGTCGGCGAAGGCCACCTCGAAGGTGGTGCCGAAGGAGCCCCGGTGCCACGACCAGTCCAGGGCACCACATCCGAGCGCCGTCTCCACCAATGTGTCGCCCCACGCGTCGGCCCAGGAAGCGGCGCTGGAGGGGCCGTCGAACACCTCGATGGACATCCAGAAAGGCGAGGGCATGGGCACAGAGTACGCCACCTTCACCCGGCGCGGTTCAAGAGGGCCTCGGTCATGCCGAGAGGCGGGCGCGGAGCTTGGCCAGAGCGGACCCGAGCGCCAGGCGCAGGTCGCTGCGGGACAGGCCGAGGTCGGCGTGGAGCTGCTTCATCGTGCGCACCTCGTGGCCCCTCAGGCCGAAGCGGGCAGACACGACCTCTCGCTCGAGGGGGTCGAGGGTGTCGAGCAGGTGGGTGTCGTTGACCACCGACAGCAGATCGTCGTCGGCTCCACTCTCCACGTCGACCAGGTCACCCAGCGCATCGGGGTAGGGCCACCCGTCATCGGTCGCCCACAGAGAAGTGCTCACTCCTCCGTTGTCGCGCCGGTGGCCGTCCGCGTCAAGCAGAACTCACCGTCGTTCCAGCCAAGCCGCCATCACTTGTTCCTCCATCTGGGCGTGCTCCCGGAGGCCGGCCACGATGGCCGCCTCCACCTTCCCGCCGACGAACGGCACATTGACCTTGATGTCGCCGTCGGTCGTTCGCCGGGTGCGGCCGTCGACTTCGTGCATCTCGAAGGTGCCCGAGCACCGCAGCAGGTGCTTGTAGTGGTCGGCCACGATGTGCCAGGTGGTGCGGTGGGTCCGCCGGTCGAGCGCGGACTTCTCCACCCAGCTCAGGCGCTGGGGGTCCACCACCTTGCGCACCGCCGCGCCGAGCTCGCCCGTGAAGCGGTACCTCACCTCCTGGTGGACCATGGGTCCCTCCACCACCTGGTTCACGAGCTCGGGTTGGCCGAGCTTGGGCAGGCCGCCCAGGCGTTCGAGGAAGGCCGGGTCGACCAGCGCGTCTTCGACCTGGTCGAGTGGCCCGGCGAAATCCTGGAGGATCTGGAATCTCACCGCCGGATCCTACGAACCGCTTCGATCAGGCGGTGCGAGCGTGCTCGGACACCAGCGCGAGCAGCGCCGCCCCGTAGCGCTCAGCCTTGACCGGGCCCAGTCCGGGAACGCCGAGCAAGGCGTCGCGGGTGCGGGGCCGCAGCTCTGCCACCGCCGCCAGCGTGGTGTCGTGGAAGATCACGTAGGCCGGCACGTTGGCGGCCTTGGCCGCCCCTGCCCGCCATGCCTTGAGCGCGGCGAACACCTCGGGGTCGGGATCGGCGCCCGGGCCCTGGATCACCGGCCGGCCCTTGGCGCCCCGCTTGCCGCCGTCGAGGGAACGCAGGCGGGTGCGCTCACGGTCGAGGTACCGACGCCAGTCCGCCGAGGGGCCCTCGCTGCGCATGGCCCGGATGACGGCTTCGATGTTCACTATCCACGGCGACGCCGACCGGCTGACGGACCGGGCGCCGAAGCTGCGGCGCTCGGCCCACGAGCACGACAGCTCGTCGCGGGCGCGGGTGATGGCCACGTAGAGCAACCTGCGCTCCTCGGCCTCGGCTTCGGGGGTCTCGGCCCGGCCGATGGGCACCAGGCCCTTCTCCAGGCCCGCCACATGCACCGCCGGCCACTCCAGCCCCTTGGCCCGGTGGAAGGTGACGATGTCGACGGCGTCACCACCGGCCTCGGGCTCGTCGCCCTTCACCGTCGCCGCCAGCCAGGCGGAGAAACCGCCCACCGAAGCCTGCGCATCGAGGCTGGCGTACTCCGCGGCCAGCCGCACCAGGCCTTCGAGGCTGAGTCGGCGCTCCTCGGTGCCCGCATCCGAGCGGATCATCGCCTCGAGGTCGGCCATTCGGCTGGAGAAGGGCACCGCCGCGGGCGCCCCGGCCATTTCGGCCAGGGCCTCCTTGATCTCGGGCTGGTTGAGGAAGGAGCCTCCGCCCCGCACCCGGAAGGGGATGGACGCCGCCCGGAAGGCCTCCTCGAACAGCAGGCCCTGGGCGTTGGTGCGGGTGAGCACGGCGAAGTGCGACCAGGGCCGCGTCGGGCCGTGGCTGCGCCGGATGCGCGCCGCCACCCCGCGGGCCTCGGCCACGTCGGTCGGGTAGCACTGCACCGACGGGAGCGGCCCTTCCGCTCGGGTGGCCCGCAGGGTCGTCCCCGCTTCACCCCGGGCGGTGTCGGAGCCGCCAACCAGCACAGAGGGCCGCTCGGCGCCCGGGACCAGCACGGCGTTGGCCACACCGAGGACCTGGGGCGTGGAGCGGTAGTTGTCCTCCAGTCGCACCGTCACGCTGGTGGGGAAGAGCCGGGCGAAGCCGGTGAGCAGTGCGGGGTCGGCCCCGTTCCAGGAGTAGATCGCCTGGTTGGGGTCGCCCACCACGCACAGGTCGTGACGGTCGCCCAGCCAGCCCGTGAGCAGGCTGAACTGCACCGGGTTCACGTCTTGGAACTCGTCGACGAACAGGTGGCGGAAACGCCACCTCTGGGTGGCGGCGAACTCCTCGTCGGTTTCCAGGGCGCGGGCGCACAGGGCGAGCATGTCGTCGAAGTCGACGAGGCCGCGCTTGGCCTTGTCGGCCTCGTAGCGTTCGTAGAGCGCGGCCATGACGGGGAAAGGGAGCGGGGGCTTGCGTCCCGCCGCCGCCGCCTTTCGCTCGTAGTCGCGGGGCGAGATCATGCGGGCCTTGGCCCACTCGATCTCGCCGGCGACGTCGGCGGGCTGCACGGCCGCCGAAGCCGGCCGCTGCCGGCCCAGCAGCGGGGCGATGAGACGCACCTTTCGGTCGAGCAGTGCCGGCGGACGCTCACCCCGGTCGGCCCAGCGGCGGCGCAGCTGCGCGTACGCCACCGAGTGGAAGGTGCCTGCCACCACCTGGTCGCGCACGCCCAGCGAGGCCAGCCGCGAGCGCAGCTCGCCCGCCGCCTTGCGGGTGAAGGTGAGCGCGAGGACGTGAGGGGCATCCGCGGTGCCGGTGAGGACGCGGTAGGCGATGCGGCGGGTGAGGACCCTGGTCTTGCCGGAGCCCGCTCCGGCCAGGATGCACACCGGAGCAGCGTCAGTGGTGACAGCCTCGTGCTGGGACGGGTTCAGGCCCTTGGTGACCTGCGAGGGTTGCACGTACCGAACCCTACGGAGGGGGTGTGACAGGCACGCGGATACCCTGCGCCGATGCGGAAGGCGTTCGACCAGGGGCGGATCTTCGGTACCACCTTCGGCCAGCCACCGTTGCGGGTCCTGGCCCTCCCCGGATGGCTGCACACCGCCTCGGACTTCGTCGCCTGCCTCACCGAACTGACCCCCACCACGGGATCGGTGGCCCTCGACCTCCCCGGCTTCGGTGGAGCCACGCCCGAGCCGTCCCGGGCGATGGGGAGCGCCGGCTACGCGGCGGCGGTGGCACCGGTTCTCCACCACGACCTCGAGGCGCCGGCGGTGGTCATCGGTCACTCCTTCGGAGGCAGGGTGGCGCTGCACCTGGCCGTCCTCCATCCGGAACGGGTCAGAGCGCTGGTGTTGACCGGCGTTCCCCTGCTGCGCCGGACCGACCGGCCGCCCGTCAAGGCGCCCATCGGGTTCCGGCTGGCCAAGGCCTTGCACGGCCGGGGCCTGTTGGATGATGAGCGGATGGAGGCGATGCGGCGCCGCTCGGGGTCCTCCGACTACCGCAACGCCCCCTCGACCACCATGCGCGACGTGCTCGTTACCGTGACCAACGAAACCTACGAGGAGCAGCTCGCCGCCGTGGCCTGTCCGGTCGAGCTGGTATGGGGGGAGGCGGACGACCAGGCCCCGGTGACGGTGGCCGAGCGGGCGGCGACGCTGCTGGGCCCCAAGGCCAACCTCACCACTCTGGCCGGCGTCGGCCACTTCACGCCCACCTCTGCCCCCGAGGCCATCGTGGCCGCGGTTCGCCGGCACCTGTGATGACGCTGGTCGCGACGGGAGCCTGCCTCCTCGCCGCTGCCCTCGCCGGCCTGCGCTGGTTGCGGGTGGCCCAGCGGGAGCACTACCTCGTCGGCTCGTGCTCCCGCTTCGCCGGCCGCTGGTGGTTCGGTCTCGGCTTCAACCGGCTGCTGGCGGTGGGAGTGGGGCTCAATGTGGTTCTGAGCACCGTCTCCCCGGTGTTCGCGCTCCTGGTCGCCCTCCCGGTGGCGGTGGGACCGTTCGGCCTGCACCTGCGGGGAACCGCCCCCGGGCCGCTGCGCTGGACCCGCCGGCTCCGCACGCTGGCCGTCGTATGGGCCGGCCTGTGCCTCGCGACCGTGGCCCTGGGCGCGCTGGCCGGGGTGCCGGTGCCACTGGCTGCACTGGTGGCCGCCGGGGCGCCGGCCTTCCTGGATGCTGCGGTGGCCATCACCGCACCTCTGGAGCAACGGCTGGCCCGGACCTTCGTCGACCAGGCCACCAAGAAGCTGGCCAGCATCGGCCCAACCGTGATCGCCATCACCGGGTCCTACGGCAAGACCACCACCAAGGGCTACACCGCCCACCTCATCGCCGGCAGTCGCACCGTCGTCCCCACGCCGGCCAGCTTCAACAACTCGGCCGGGCTGGCGCGGGCCATCAACGAGAACCTCCTACCCGGCACCGAGGTCTTCGTGGCCGAGATGGGCACCTACGGCCCCGGCGAGATAGCGCAGCTCTGCCGGTGGGTGCGGCCCAGCATCGCCGCCATCACCGCCATCGGTCCGGTCCACCTCGAGAGGATGCGCTCCGAGGAGACCATCGCCGCGGCCAAGGCGGAGATCTTCTCCACGGCGGAGACCTGCGTGCTCAACATCGACAGTCCCTGGTTGGCGCCCATGGTCGAGCAGCTCAGGGCCTCGGGCAAGCGGGTGGTGCGCTGCTCGTCGGTCGAAGCGTCGGCGGACGTACGGGCCGCCTACGTCGCCGACGCGCTGGTGGTCCACCTCGACGGGCAGGAGCTGGCTCGCGTCGAGGGCTCGGATGCCGCTCCCACCAACGTGGCGGTGGCGGTGGCCCTGGCTCGCCAGGTGGGCGTTCCCCCCGAGGTGATCGCCCGCCGGCTGGGAGGGCTGCCGACAGCCGCCAACCGCCGGTCGATCACCAAGGGGAGCACCGGTGCCACGTTCATCGACGACACCTACAACGCCAACCCGGCCGGCGCCGAGGCTGCGCTCACGACGTTGCGTCACTATGCCGACAAGGCGGCCGGGATCGTCGTGGTGACGCCGGGGATGGTGGAGCTGGGGGAGCGTCAAGCTGGCGAGAACGAGCGCTTCGCGGCAGCCGCCTCCGAGGTGGCGACCGACATCGTGATCATCGGCTCCACCAACCGCAGAGCCCTGCAGGCGGGAGCGCATCAGGGTCGGGCCCGGGTGGTGATGGTCGACGACCGTGCTGGCGCCACGGCGTGGGTGAAGGAGAATACGGGGCCAGACGACGTCGTCCTCTTCGAGAACGACCTTCCCGACCACTTCCCTTGACCAGGAGAGATCCTTTGAGCCGACCCGCGGTCCTCTTCGGCGGGCCCTCCCCCGAGCACGACGTGAGCATCCTGCTCGGTCTGCTCGCCGCCCGGGCGCTGGTCGAGGCCGGCCACGAGGTCGACGCCCTCTACT
>JAHWJU010000119.1 GCA_019348255.1 Actinomycetota bacterium
TGATCGTCACCCACCACCGCAGACAACGGCGGGGCGACGAGTTGCGATGATGGTGGGGTGAAGGTCCGGCTCAGGAACCCCTCCCGAGAGATCGACGTGGCCGGCCCCAAGCGCGTCCGCACCCTGTTGGAGGAGCTGGGCATCAACCGCGAGTCGGTCCTGGTGATCCGCGGCGACTCCCTCGTCACCGGCGACGTCGTGTTGGATGACGGTGACGACGTCGAGGTGCGCCCCGTCATCTCGGGCGGGGCCTTCCCCGTGGTGCCGGCGAAGGGCAGCTGAACAGTGCGCTGCCGCCGCTGCAGGTCGCCCGAGATCGTCATCGAGCTGCGGCGCCACAACGCCGCCTTTTGCCGCGACTGCTTCCTCCACCACTGCCGCGAGCAGGTCCGCCGCACCATCGAAGACTTCGAGATGTTCCACGCGGGTGAGCGCATCATCGTGGCGGTGTCGGGTGGCAAGGACTCTCTCGGGCTGTGGGACCTGCTCCTCGACCTCGACTACGACGCCGATGGCCTGTACCTGGGCCTGGGCATCGGCGACTACAGCAGCGCCTCGGCCACCACCACCAGGGCTTTCGCCCAGCGACGAGGGGCCAAGCTGGTGGAGATCGACCTGCCGGGCGACCACGGATTCGACATCCCCACCGCGGCCGCGGTGACCCGCAGGGTGCCCTGTTCGGCGTGCGGGCTCTCCAAGCGCCACCTGTTCAACGCCGCGGCGCAACAGGGGGGCTACGCGGTGCTGGCGACGGGGCACAACCTCGACGACGAGGCGGCCGTCCTGTTCGGCAACGTCCTGCGCTGGGAACGTGAGTACCTGGGCCGCCAGCTGCCGGTGCTGGCCGCCACACCCGGGTTCGTGCGCAAGGTCAAGCCTCTCGTGAGGCTGGGGGAGCGGGAGATGGCCGCCTACTGCATCCTCACCGGGATCGACTACATCGTCGAGGAGTGTCCCAACGCTGTGGGCAACAAGCACCTCGGCTACAAAGAGGCTCTCAACGCCATCGAGGAGCAGTCGCCGGGCGCGAAGAACGCGTTCTACTTCGGCTTCCTGGCCCGCGCCTCGCCGCTGTTCAGGGACGACGCGGCGATCCGGGACGAACTGGAAAGTTGCTCGTCGTGCGGCTCACCCACCACCGGCGACGTCTGTGCCTTCTGCAAGTTGGTGACGAGGGTGGCCAACCCGGCGCCGGCGGGCGAGGTAGGAGGGTGACGCGGCTGTTCGCGGCGGGGGAGCGGGCGCTGCTGTTGGACACCAAGTCCCGCCGCTACCTGGTCACCCTCACCGTGGCCGGTGAGTTCCACACCCACGCCGGCTACGTGCACCACGACGACCTCATCGGCCAACCCGAGGGGACGAGCGTGCGCTCGAGCGGCGGGGCCCGCTACCTCGCAGTGCGCCCCACGCTGAGCGACTTCGTCCTCAAGATGCCCCGCGGCGCCCAGGTCATCTACCCCAAGGACCTCGGACCGATCCTGATGCTGGCCGACGTCTTCCCCGGCGCCCGCATCCTCGAGGCGGGGGTGGGCTCGGGGGCGCTGTCGATGACGCTGTTGCGGGCGGGGGCGGAGGTCGTGGGATACGAGTTGCGCTCCGACTTCTCCGACAAGGCCCAGTCCAACGTGGCCGCCTTCCTCGGCCCCGACGGGGTCTCCCGCTACCGGGTCGAGGAGCGTGACGTGTACGAGGGCATCGACGAAGTCGAGCTCGACCGGGTGGTGCTCGACCTCCCGGAGCCGTGGCGGGTGGTCAAGCACGCGGAGGCGGCGCTGCACCCGGGTGGGATCCTCGTCTCCTACCTGCCCACGATCGGCCAGGTCGCGCAGCTGCGGGAGGAACTGGCCCAGACCCGTTTCGGTATGACCGAGACCATCGAGGTGCTGCAGCGGAGCTGGCACGTGGAAGGGCCGTCGGTGCGGCCGGACCATCGGATGGTGGCCCACACCGGCTTCTTGACGGCCTCGCGCCTGTTGGGGGGATGAGCCGGAGGTGAACCTCCTGGACGTGGTGGTGGTGGCCGGCGCCGTCACCGCCGCCCTGGGCGGCTACCGGGTCGGGTTCCTGGCCCGCGCCTCGTCGTGGGTGGGCCTGGCGGGCGGCTTCTACCTGGCCCTGCGGCTCTTGCCCAGCCTTCTCTCCTCCTTCAAGCTCCCCACCGCCTCGGGCCGCCTGCTCATGGCCATCACCGTGCTCATAGTGGGCACGTTCATCGGCCAGGCGCTCGGCCTGGTGGTGGGTCACCGGATGCGCGGGGTGCTGCCGGCCGGCCGGGCCCGTCGAGTCGACCGGGTGGTGGGCGCCGTCGCGGGCGCCATGGCGGTCGTCGTCGCGCTGTGGCTCTCGGTGCCGACACTGGCCGACACCCCCGGCTGGCCCGCCCGCCAAGCCCGCAGCTCGCTTCTCGCCCGCGCCGTTGCCTCGTCGTTGCCCAAGGCTCCCGACGCCACCCACGCAGTACGCCGGCTCGTCGACGAGCGGGGATTCCCGCGGGTGTTCGACGCGCTGCAGCCGGCGCCCGACACCGGCGCACCGCCGGCCGAGTCGGGGTTGGCACCCGACGTGGCGGCGGCTGTGGCCGCCGCGACGGTGAAGGTCATCGGCGAGGGTGAGCAGTGCCGGCGGCTCCAGGAGGGAAGCGGGTTCGTGGTCAGCGCCGGCGTCGTCGTCACCAACGCCCATGTCATCGCCGGCGTCGAGCGGGTGGAGGTGGTCCGCCCGGACGGGAAGCGGCTCCGCGCCGTGGTGAGCGTGTTCGACCCCCTACGGGACCTGGCGGTGCTGCGGGTGGACCAGCTGGGCCTGAAGTCGCTCGGTCGCGCCAATGCCGGCCCCGACCAGGTCGGCGCCGTCTTCGGTCATCCTCAGGGACAATCCCAAGCGAGGGCGGCCCCGGCTCGCATCAGCGACGAGGTCCCCGCCGACGGGCGCGACATATACGACGAGGTTGCCACCCGGCGCCAGGTGTTCATCCTGTCCGCCAACCTGAGCCCGGGAGACTCGGGCGGTGCGCTGGTGGACCAGCGGGGATTGGCCGTCGGGGTGGCGTTCGCCATCGCTCCCGATCGGCCCGGCACCGCCTACGCCCTCACCGGCCAGGAGCTCGACGCCGTGATGCAGAAGTTCAACGAGGACCCGGAGGCGTCAGCGGCCACCGGTCAGTGCGTCGACTGAGCCTCAATCGACCTCTATGAAGATGCACTCGCCCGGGCACTCCTCGGCCGACTCGATGGTGCCGTCCTCCATCCCGGCGGGGACGTTGGCCAGTCCCTCAGGGCCCGCCCCCAGGGTCTTGTCGCCTTCTTTCACGTAGGCCAGCCCGTCGTCGAGCAGTGTGAACACCGACGGAGCGATCTCCTCGCACAGGCCGTCGCCCGTGCACAGATCCTGATCGATCCAGACCTTCATTCCCATGGGTTCCTCACCTTGACGTAGGGACACCACCAATTTACCCGGTGACGCCGAGGAAAATGCAAAACTGGCGACGACCTCACCTCCGCCGGGCCGCCAGCCCCACCTTCGCCGGTTGGCCGCGCGCCCAGTGTAGGGTCGCCACGGAAGCGACCCCGAGACTCCTTGAGGAGGTGGTCCGCACGGACGCCGATCTGAAGCGAGAAGTGGCCGAGATGCGTGAGCACGCCTTGCTCCTCGAAGAGGAGGTCAACACCCTGAGGCGGCGGCTGCAGGAGGCGCCCAAGCGCGTCCGCACTCTCGAGGAGAAGCTGCTCGAGACGAAGGGCCAGCTGGCCCAGGCCGTTTCTCAGAACGAGAAGCTGACCTACACCCTGCGCGAAGCCCGCGAGCACATCGCCGCCCTTCGGGAGGAGGTCGACAAGCTGACCCAGCCGCCGTCGGCCTATGGCACCTACCTGGCGCGCAACGACGACGGGACCGTCGACATCTTCTCGGGCGGGCGCAAGATGCGCGTGGCACTGCACCCCGACCTCGAGGAGGTGAGCCTCCGCAAGGGCCAGGAGGTGGTCCTCAACGAGTCGTTCAACGTGGTGCTGGCCCGGGCGCCCGAGCTGAACGGTGAGGCCGTGATCCTGAAGGAGGTCCTCGAGGACGGGCGGCGGGCCATGATCGTCGGCCGTGCGGATGAGGAGCGGGTGGTCGACATCTCAGAGGAGCTCCTGGCCCAGCCGCACAAGCTGCGAGCGGGCGACACGCTGCTCATGGACTCCCGCACCGGGCTGCTCCTCGAGCGCCTACCGCGACCCGAGGTGGAGGAGCTGGTCCTCGAAGAGGTGCCGGACATCTCCTATGACGACGTTGGGGGCCTCGACGACCAGATCGAGGCGATCATGGACGCGGTCGAGCTGCCGTTCGTGCACCGGGAGCTGTTCGGCGAGTACGAACTGCCTCCGCCCAAGGGGATCCTTCTCTACGGGCCGCCCGGGTGCGGCAAGACGCTCATCGCCAAGGCGGTGGCCAACTCCCTGGCCAAGAAGGTGGCCGAGGTGACGGGCAACAAGGGCGCCCGCAGCTACTTCCTCAACATCAAGGGGCCGGAGCTGCTCAACAAGTACGTGGGCGAGACCGAGCGCCAGATCCGCCTGGTGTTCCAGCGGGCCCGGGAGAAGTCGGAAGAGGGAATGCCCGTCATCGTCTTCTTCGACGAGATGGACTCGTTGTTCCGCACGCGCGGCACCGGGATCTCCTCGGACATGGAGTCCACCATCGTCCCCCAGCTCCTGGCCGAGATCGACGGGGTCGAGACGTTGAAGAACGTCATCGTCATCGGTGCCTCCAACCGCGAGGACCTCATCGACCCTGCCATCCTGCGCCCCGGACGCCTCGACGTGAAGATCAAGGTGGAGCGGCCGGACGAGGCGGCGGCACAGTCGATCTTCCACCGTTACCTGCGACCGGACCTCCCGCTCGACGTCGACGAGGTGCAGTCGCTGGGCGGGGGGGATCCGGCCAAGGCCGTGCAGGCGATGATCGAGCGCACCGTGGAGGTCATGTACTCCACCGGTGACGAGAACCGCTTCATCGAGGTCACCTACCAGAACGGCGACAAGGAGATCATGTACTTCAAGGACTTCGCGTCCGGAGCCATGATCGAGAACATCGTGCGCCGCGCCAAGAAGCTGGCCATCAAGCGCGAGATCGCCGGCGACGGCAGGGGCATCCGCACGCAGCACCTCCTCGACTCCATCCGCCAGGAGTACAAGGAGCACGAAGACCTCCCCAACTCCACCAACCCCGACGACTGGGCCAAGATCTCGGGCAAGAAGGGCGAGCGCATCGTCTACATGCGCATCCTGCTCACGGAGGGCAAGACGGGCGAGCCCAAGGGGGGCAAGGCCATCGAGCGGGTGGGGACCGGCCAGTACCTCTGAGCCGCTTCCGCTCCCAGAGGCGAAAGGGAGGCCGGCCGCAGTACGGAATGCCCGGGGGAGGCGGGTAGGGTCGCCCCGTGGCGTTGCGCAAGGTGTTCGGACTTGAAACCGAGTACGGGATACTCCAGCGCGGGCCGGGGGAGTCCAACCCGATCGCCGCCTCGTCGGTGCTCATCAACGCCTACGTGGCCGAGCTCGCCCGCAGGGTGGCGTGGGACTTCGAGGACGAGTCGCCGGGCAACGACGCCCGGGGCTTCGCCCGTGAGGGCGCCATGGCTCCGGAGGTGGAGACCCATCTCGTGAACGCGGTGCTGACCAACGGTGCCCGGTACTACGTGGACCACGCGCACCCCGAGTACTCGACCCCCGAGTGCTCCGATGCCCGCCAAGCCGTGGTCTGGGACAAGGCCGGAGAGCGGATCCTCGCTCGCTCCATCCAGGCCGCGGCCCGCAACCTGCCCAACGGCCAAGGCATCGTGGTCTACAAGAACAACTCCGACGGCAAGGGCAACTCCTACGGGGCCCACGAGAACTACCTCATGGACCGCGGCGTCCCCTTCGGCCGGATCGTCCAGCACGTGATGCCCCACTTCATCACCCGCCAGATCTACTGCGGCGCGGGCAAGGTCGGCACCGAGGCCGCCTCCACGGGCGGCGTGCACGTCGACTTCCAGATTTCCCAGCGGGCTGACTTCTTCGAGGAGGAGGTGGGGCTCGAGACCACCCTGAAGCGGCCCATCGTCAACACCCGCGACGAGCCGCACGCCGACGCCCAGAAGTACCGCCGGCTCCACGTGATCGTCGGCGACGCCAACCTGTCGGAGATCTCCACCTACCTCAAGGTGGGGGTCACCGCCATCATCCTTTCCATGATCGAAGACGACGTCTTCGGCGAGCGGGACTTCACGCTGGCGGCTCCGGTGCAGGCCATTCGCAGGGTGTCCTATGACCGGTCCCTGACGGCGCCCCTCGAGCTGGCCCGCGGCGGCACCATCACCGCCTTGGGCATCCAGTGGGAGCTGTTCGACCTCGCCCGCAAGTACGCCGAGGACCGGGGTCTCGAGGCAGTGGGCGAGGAAGTGGGCTGGGACGTGTTGCGGCGCTGGGAGGGGGTCCTGGGCGGACTCGAGACCGATCCTCTGAGCCTGGCCGACCAACTGGACTGGGTGGCCAAGTACCGGCTGCTCGAGGGCTACCGAGACCGTCACGGCCTCTCGTGGACCGACTCGCGGCTCGCGGCCATGGACCTGCAGTACCACGACGTGCGAACCGAGAAGTCGTTGTTCTCACGGCTTCCCATGCAGCGGGTCGTGCAGGAGGACGAGGTGATCGAAGCCATGACGGAGCCGCCCCGCACGACGCGGGCCTACTTCCGGGGAAAGTGCCTGCAGCGGTGGGGATCCTCCATCGCCGCCGCCAACTGGGATTCACTGGTGTTCGACCTCGGTG
>JAHWJU010000301.1 GCA_019348255.1 Actinomycetota bacterium
CGTAGCTGGCTCGCCTCCCGCTCGCCGGCCTCACGTAGCTGGCTCGCCTCCCGCTGAGCGGTGGCCCGCAGCTCCGCCGCCTCCCGCCCGGCCCCGGCCCGCACCTCGGCCGCCTCCTCCAACAGCCGCTGCACCTCCCGGCGTTGCTTGGTGAGCGCAGCCGCTTCGGTTGCGAGCATGTCGGACTCATGCGCCGCCTTCGCGAAGGCCTCCTGGACGGCCTCGAGCCCACGGTGGGCCTCCTCCCGCAGGCGCACGATCTCCTCTTCTGCGCCCGCTCGGATTTCCTTGGCGCTCTGAACAGCGGTTCGCAGGACCCTCTCGACGCGCTCGCCCACACCAAACAGCGGGTCGTCGAGTTTCTGAGAAGCGCCATCTTTCCGCTCGGCAAAAAGCTGCAACTTGCGCAGGAGGGTGCGGTAGTCCTCGGCGACCTCGGTCAGGAACGCGTCAACCTGCTCTCTGTCGTAGCCCCGTAGGGCGGCAAGGAAGTGTTTGCGTTCAATGTCGTCCGGTGAAAGCGGCATCGCGCTCAGCTCCTGGGGGCGGTGGCCTGGATGCGGCCCGCCACGGTACCGCCCCGTGGAGACGCATCCGCAACCTGAGCAGGTGGACGCCGAGGATGGTCTCGGCCAGGCAGGCGTCGCGCCGGTCACGATCGCTCAGCACGTGGTCGCCGCCAAGTCCGAGCAGCACCCGGCGATGACGTCGTAGGCCACATTCGGGAGAACGTTTCCACCCCGTCTCCGCCGCATTGAGGGCGGTTTTGATCTTCCCCCGCCCGGGCGGACACCTACTGTTAGGGGACGTGGAGTCCCTTCAGGAGGGAGTCCACATGCCACGTCCCATCCGTCGGAGTTCTGCCGCCGAGCCGTTGAGCTCGCTCGCCAGCACGCCAAGCCAGTGGCCGAGCTGGCCCGAGATCTCGGCATCAGCGAGAGCTGCCTGCGCAACTGGATGGCCAAGGCGAACGTCGACGAGGGCCATCGTGAGGGCACCACGAGCGAGGAGCGGGTCGAGCTTCGCCGCAAGCTGCGGGTGGCGGAGCTCGAGATCGAGATTTTTCGGCTCCCCCGACGGGTGGGTCGGGGTCAAGGGCGGTCGTAGGCCGGCGTAGCGAACCCTTGACGCCGACCGGGGCCAGGATCCCGGCCTCACCATGAGCCCGGCCCCCGGCTGTTGCCGGGGGGCCTGGTTGCCTGGGGGCATCTGGCGCGGCGACGCGCACGCGTCGGCTCCTACGTTCTGCGCTGTCGAAGGCGTCGAACACAGGAGGTCGAGCACGTGCGCGTCAACACGGCATTCAACAACATGCTGGGCATCGTCGGGGCCAGTGTGGCGTCGGTGAGCTTCGCCCCCGAGGGCGTCGTGGTCGGCCTGCGGCGTCGCCGGCGGCGCCCGGTGTGTCCCTGTGGATGGAAGGGACGAGGGATCTACGACCGGCGGGTGCGCCGGTGGCGCCACCTGGACCTGGCCGGCACCCGGTGCTGGCTGGAGGCCGAGGTGCGGCGCTTGGCGTGCCGGCGCTGCCGGCGGGTGCGCACCGAGGAGGTGTCGGCGCCTACAAGGCCGCCACGTGGCCGGCCTCGGAAGGGATCGGCGCCGACTCCCGAGGGACCACGGCGGCTCAAGCACACCCGGTGGACGTTGGTGAAGGATCCCGACGACCTCACCGACGCCCAGCTCGAGGTGCTGCACCGGCTCCGGCGGTAGCGATCGGTGCTCTACCGGTGCTGGCAGCTCAAAGAAGGCCTGCGCGACCTGTTCCGGCTGCGCCGCATCGAGGATGCTCCCGAGCATCTCGACTGGTGGCTGGCGTGGGCCTGTCGGAGTCGCATCCCGGCCTTCGTCACCCTCTCACGCACCGCGCATGAGCCCACTCCGGCGGTTCAGGACCCACCGAAACCCGAGGAGAACCCCAAAAAATGACGTACACCTTCATCGCAGGGCACTGCTGTGACGTACCGGTGGCCATGTGCTGCCGGGTGATGAAGGTGTCGACCTCCGGGTTCTACGCGTGGCGGGCGCGGCCGGTGAGCGATCGTGACCTGGCCGACGCCTACCTGACCAACACCATCGTCGACATCCACCGGGGCTC